>NZ_VZPF01000099.1 GCF_008801695.1 Pantoea stewartii subsp. stewartii | reverse complement strand
GCGGAGAACGTGCGGCGATCCTCTACTCTCTGATCGTCACCTGCCGGCTTAACGGCGTTGACCCCGAGACGTGGTTGCGTTACGTCATCGGTCATATACAGGACTGGCCGGTGAACCGGGTCCGCGATCTGCTGCCATGGAAGGTCGAGCTTCCCTCTGCCTGAACGTCAATACGGTCTGAATGCGACGCTTACATTCGTGGCGTTTTCTCCACCTGCTCAAGCGCGGCCTGCATCTCTCTTATTGCCTCTGCAAGATTGTCAGCATTGACGCTGAGGGTGTAAATTTTTGCCGCAGTTTCATACTCATCGCAGGTGATCCCCATCAGACAGAGTGAGCTGGATTTAGCTGTTGCCGAAGTCATACGTTTCCCCTTCAAAGAAATATCTGTGGTTGTTGGCCAGTCAGGTATTGGTGTATCTGCCTTGTCGTTTTTCAAAGTAATCATGCGTTTTGCCCCATCGCATCACTATTAACGCTGTTTAAAATCCCTTTCCCCCGACATTTGTGATGCTGTCTCCCACACAACAAGGAGACACCCATGAAAAACCTGAAAAAATTCATTCCCCCTGTTAAAAAGCCCCGCCTCAGCGGCTGGCTGCTGACCTCTCTGCTGTTGCTCGGCACCATCGGTCTGGTATCGCCTCAGCAGTTGCCGGTGGTTGTCTACAAGCTGTCACTCATCACGCTGGCAGCAGTGCTGGGCTACTGGCTTGACCGTTCGCTTTTCCCCAAAGCCCGTCCCGGTCAGTACCTGAAGCACGATGACAGGCTGATGGCCGACGGACGTTTCCCGGTGCAGACCGGCCTCCATCTGGTGTTTTCTGCCGCATTGATCCGCCGTGCTCTGATTGTTGCAGCGGTCTGTCTGGCCGTGGCTACGGGGCTGTGACCATGAACTGGCCTCAAATCACCCTCATCATCCTGCTCGCCTTTGGTCTGGGCGTAACCGCCATCAGGCATGGCGAGCCACGCAACGATAAATACAGCTTCTGGTGGCAGCTCGCTGGCAACCTGGTTATTGCCTGGCTGCTCTGGTGTGGCGGTTTCTTCAGTCAGGCCCGCGCAGCCCAGCCGCCACAGGCCGCTCTGCAGTATCGCGACGATGTGATCCGTAATGCCCGGCTTGAATGGGGACTGTCTGCGCCGGTGGCCGATTTCGCCGCGCAGCTGCATCAGGAAAGCGGCTGGCGACCTGATGCGGTCTCGCCGGTTGGCGCTCAGGGGCTGGCGCAGTTTATGCCCGCCACAGCTGACTGGATAAGTCAGCTGATGCCGGGGCTGAACAGCCGTGAGCCGTTTAATCCGGCATGGGCCATCCGGGCGCTGGTCAGCTATGACCGCTGGCTGTGGCAGCGCGTCAGCGCCGCCAACGGCTGCGAACGTATGGCCATGACGCTGTCCGGCTATAACGGCGGTCTGGGCTGGGTACAGCGGGACAAACGGCTGGCCTCTCAGCAGGGGCTGGACAGCACCCGCTGGTTTGATCATGTCGCCACGGTGAATGCCGGACGTAGCGCCGCCAACTGGCGCGAGAACCGCCACTATCCGCAGCGTATCCTTCGGGAGCTGGCCCCCCGTTACCTGACATGGGGGGGCGGCAGCTGTGTGGACTAACCTGCTAAAAAATCTGCCGTGGCGCAGTCTGCTGCTGGCAGTGGTCATAAATGCTTTTCTGATTGGACTTTATTACCTGGGCTACAAAAGCGGGCATGAAAACGCCACGCGCGACGGCGATAAGGCGGTCAGTGAGTTGCAGTCAGCATTCGACACATACAAAACGGAGCAGGCAACGCTTGAGAACGCTGCGCTGCGGGCTTGGGCAAAACGGTATCAGGAGCAGGTTGCCGCAGGCCATCAGGCCGAAGCCAGTTACCTTGAGCAGATTGCTCAGCTAGAGAGCCAGAACAAACAACTACAGGGGCAAATTAACGATGTCACACAGCGCTGGATTGATGAAAAAGGTAAGAGCCATCCCATTGAGTGCGTGTTTACTCGCGGTTTCGTGCGCCAGTACAACGCAGCCCTCGGATATGACAACGCATCCGTCGGTACAGGTCATTCAGACACAACTGCCGCCGCTGGCACCGGCACTCGCGCAGCGTCCGGGCAACCTGAAGCCGCTGACGCCTGGCTACGCGACTCAGGCGTCTCCCAGCGTGACGTCCTCGCCAACATCATCGACAACGCGAAGCAGTGCCGCACCTGGCGCAGCCAGATAAACCAGCTGCTGGACGAACGGGAAGGATTACAGAAATGACGTTGCAGGTTGAATTCTGGACGGTGGTTGGCTTTCTCATCACCTTCATGAGCTTTGTCGGCGGTATGGCCAAGTGGCTGTTCAGTAAAGCGGAGGAGCGTCAGGCGGCGCGGTTCGCCTCCCTTGAGCAGTCGCTGCAACAGTCCGCCTCCAACTGGGGCGAGCTGGAAAAAGAATTTATGCGGTTTAAGGCGGATTTACCGCTGAACTACGTCCGCCGCGAGGATTACATCCGTGGCCAGACGGTCATCGAGGCCAAGCTGGACGCACTCTACAACAAACTGGAAGTGGTACAGCAGTACCGTCATACAGGAGGTCACCATGGTTGATATCGCCCGCGTGCGCCGGGAATCCCTGCGCTGGAGTCTGCTGGTTGCTCTGAACAAAACCCGCCCGTATACCGCCAGCGAGACGCTGCTGCTGGATGTATCCCGCGCCATCTACCCGGACACCACGCCGCTGGAGCTGCGCCGTGAGCTGGATTATCTGGCCGACCGCAAGATGGTTGATCTGGAGAAAAAACCCTCCGGCGACTGGTTTGCCGACCTGACCCGCCTCGGCATCGACCTGGTGGAATACACCGTGGAATGCGGCCCCGGCATCGCCCGCCCGGAAAAGTACTGGAGTGAATAATGGCCAGACGCAGCACGATAGAAAAGCTGCCGGAAGAGGTGCGTCGCTGGCTTGAGCGGGCGCTGACTGAATCCGGCTTCAGCGGGTATAACGAGCTGGAGTCCCTGCTGCGTGAGCAGGGTTACGTCATCAGCAAATCGGCTATCCATCGCTATGGCCAGAAGATTGAGCGCCGCTATGGCGCTATCCGTGCGGCGACAGAAGCGGCACGCATGCTGACCGAGGGAGCTGCTGACGATCAGGATGCGCGTTCGGAAGCGGTGATCGCCCTGATTCAGACTGAGCTGTTCGAGAGTATTGTCCAGCTACAGGAGGCTGAAGAAGGCGAAGTCGACCCCAAAGAGCGCGTGGCGCTGCTGTCGAAGGTGGCGAAGAACGTGGCCACGCTGTCCCGCGCGTCCGTCAACCTCAAGAAGTTCCAGTCTGAAGTCCGGGCCAGAGCGCAGCAGGCGGCCAGCAACGCTGAGAAAATTGCCCGTAAGGGTGGGCTGTCAACCGATGCAGTACAGGCGCTGAAGCGCGAAATTCTGGGGATTGCCACATGAGCCAGCTTGCTCCCGTTTTGCCTGATACCTCGGCGCTGGATATCCCCGCCGTTCTGATGCCTTACCAGCAGCGCTGGGTGGCTGATACGTCGCCGCTCAAGGTGATTGAGAAGAGCCGCCGAACCGGTATCACCTGGGCTGAGGCGTCCGATGATGTGCTGACCGCAGCCTCTTCAGCGCCTGCGGGCGGGATGAACGTGTATTACATCGCCTATAACCAGGACATGACCGTCGAATATATCCAGGCCTGTGCGATGTGGGCGCGGGCATTCAACTATGCTGCCAGTGAAATCGAAGAAGGTTTCTGGGAAGAGGACGAAGACGATAAGCACATCAAGACCTACACCATCAAGTTTCCCGACTCCGGCTTCCGCGTTGTCGCACTCTCCAGTCGTCCGTCTAACCTGCGTGGCCGTCAGGGCATCATTGTTATCGACGAAGCGGCGTTCCATGAGCAACTGGACGAGCTGCTGAAAGCGGCGCTGGCGATGCTTATCTGGGGTGGCAAGGTGCGCGTTATCTCCACCCATGACGGTGACGATAACCCGTTCAATACGCTTATCGGTGATATCCGGGCCGGGCGTCAGGGGGGCAGCGTACACCGCATTACTTTCCAGGAGGCCGTGTCGGAGGGGTTGTTCCACCGCGTCTGCCTGCGTACCGGGAAAGAATGGTCGGAAGCGTCCGAGCAGGCGTGGATGGCATCGGTGTACAAATTCTACGGTGCTGGTGCATCCGAGGAGCTTGACTGTGTCCCGGCCAACGGTGGCGGAGCCTGGCTGTCCCGCGCACTGATTGAGTCCCGCATGTCGGCTGGCACGCCGGTGCTGCGCCTGACCTGCCCGGAGGGCTACGAACTGAAGCCTGACGACGTCCGCTGGAGCGAGACGCAGGACTGGCTGGACGAACACCTCAAACCATTGCTGGAGGCGCTCCCCGCTGATGCACGGTCGTTTTTAGGGCGTGACTTTGGGCGCAGCGGTGACCTGTCGGTGGACTATCCCCTGCTGCAGGAGAAGAACCTGGTACGTCGCGTACCGTTCGTGCTGGAGCTGCGCAACGTGCCGTTCAAACAGCAGGAGCAAAGCGCGTGGTATCTGATGGACGGCCTGCCAAACCTGATGGGCGCGGCGTTTGATGCCCGTGGTAACGGCTCTTACCTCGCCGAATACGCCATGCAGCGCTACGGCTCCAGCCGGGTCAAGCAGGTGATGCCTACCGAAAACTGGTATCGCGAACATATGCCGCCGGTCAAGGCTGCGCTGGAAGATGGCAACCTTGTGGATTTACCGAAGGATGAAGACACGCTGGACGACCTGCGGGCCGTTCAGGTGGTCAACGGCGTTCCCCGCGTGCCGGAACAGCGCTCAAAAGCGAAGTCTGACAGTGGCAAGCGTCACGGGGATTCAGCCATCGCACTGGCGCTGGCGTACTTCGCCAGCCGTGAAATTAACAAAGGGCCGGTGAAGGCAAGCTCACGCCGTCGTCGTCAGGCGGCCCGTATGCTGGAGGATTACTGATGGCCCGTGGACTCTGGGTTTCACCCAATGAGTTTGTCTCTTTTGCCGAACCCAATAAAACGCTGACGGAGCAGATCGCCTCGCGCAGCCGCTCCATCGACTTCTTCGGGCTGGGAATGTACCTGCCTAACCCTGACCCCATTCTGAAATCTCAGGGCCGGGATATCCGCATCTATCGTGAACTGCGTACCGACCCGCTGGTTGGTGGCTGCATCCGCAGGCGTAAGGCGGCGGTCAAGTCGCTGGAGCGTGGTCTTGAGCGCGGTCATGCCCCGGCGCGGGTATTCAGCTTCATCCGGGATATGCTCGACGATCTGGATTTGTCACGCATCATCGGCGAGATGACCGATGCCGTTCTCTACGGGTATCAGCCCTGTGAGGTCATGTGGGGACGCTCTGTTAAATCCTGGGGCATCGCCGATATCGTGGGCAAGCCGCCTGAGTGGTTCCAGTTCGACAATGACAACCTGCTGCGCTTTCGTGCTAAAGACGCCGGACTGGAAGGTGAGCCGGTACCGCTGAACAAGTTCGTGGTACCGCGTCAGGATGCGACTTACGACAACCCGTATGGCTTCCCTGATTTGTCTATGTGCTTCTGGCCCGTGACCTTCAAAAAAGGCGGCATGAAGTTCTGGGTGCGCTTTGCCGAGAAGTACGGTTCACCTTGGGTTATCGGCAAGCATCCGCGCGGGACGGCCCAGGGTGAGATTGACCTGCTGCTGGACTCCATGGAGGCAATGGTGGAAGACGCGGTGGCCGCTATCCCTGACGATTCCTCCATTGAAATTAAGGAGGCCGACAGCAGCGATATTTATCAGAACCTGATCACGCTTGCCCGCAGTGAAATCTCTATTGCTCTGCTGGGGCAGAACCAGACCACCGAGGCCAACAGTAACCGCGCCTCCGCGCAGGCCGGGCTGGAAGTCACCGATGATATCCGTGACGCTGACTCTGATATCGTGGAAAGTGCGGTGAATCAGGCCATCAGGATGGCGGTATCGATGAACTTTGGCGATGTGGCCAGCCCCGTCTGGAAGACGTGGGAACAGGGAACGGTCGACGATACTCAGGCAACCCGCGACGAGAAACTCAGCCGCGCCGGTGTGGTCTTCACCCCGCAATACTTCAAGCGTGAGTATCAGCTGCAGGACGGCGATATTGACTAGACACCACCGTCAGAGCGCCAGAAGAACACGCTGCCGCTGTCGTTCGCCGAGGCCATAGATGCCGATATTCAGGCCCAGCAGGATCTCGATGATGCGCTGGATATTCTGATGAACGGTGGCACCTTAAACGGCGTACTTGCGCCGGTGCTGGAGCCGCTCTTTAACCAGGTGAAAGACGGCGTTAACCCGTCTGAGCTGCTGGGGGCGCTGGCTGAACTGTACCCGCAGATGAATGCGGATGACCTGCAGGAACGGCTGGCCCGTATCATGTTTGTTGCAACTGTCTGGGGGCGTCTGCATGAGCGTGACAACGGCTGAACTGGCGTACTGCATGACGCTGCCCCCAAAACGGGCTGTCAGCTACCTGAAGTCCAAAGGGTATAGCTTCACGTGGGACTGGGAGGAAATGTGGCAGGATGCCCATGCCCGCGCCTTTACTGTCGCCAAAGTGACCCGGCTGGATATTCTGGAAGATATAAGGAGCGCCCTGCAGCAGGCACTGGATGAGGGCAAGACTGACCGCTGGTTCCGCCAGCAGCTGGAGCCGGAGCTGCAGCGCAAGGGATGGTGGGGGCCACGTGACACCACCGACCCGGTAACGGGCGAGCCGGTCACCATCCAGCAGGGCAGCCCGTGGCGGCTCGCCACCATCTTTCGTACCAATATGTCCATACTCTACAGTGCCGGTCGCTGGGCGGAGCAGATGGAGAACGTCGACGACAGGCCGTACTGGATGTATACCGGCATCAACGACAGCCATACCCGCAAGAGCCATCTGGCGCTTCATGGTCTGGTACTGCGCTATGATGATCCGTTCTGGCAGGCGTTCTACCCGCCGAACGGCTGGCGCTGCCGCTGTGGTGTCATTGCCCTGAGCGCAGCCGATGTGCGTGCCCGTGGCCTGAAGGTGTCAGATTCTGGCTCAGCCATGGGATGGGAGCTGAAGCTGGTCTCAGAGAAAACAGGCGAGATGCAGAACGTCGCCACCTTCAATACCGGCACCACGAAGGTGGCCACCGACGTCGGCTGGTCTTATGCGCCGGGGGCAGCATACCGTCCCGACCTTGCCCGCTATCAGGGTACGCTTCAACCTCTGGTACAGCAGGAACTGAGAGGATAACGATGGCTTCCGATAACCTGGTCAATATCACCATTAACGATGAATCCCTGCGCCGGAGCCTCCGTGCGCTGGACCTGGCTGCCACAGACCTGGAACCCGCGATGCGCAAAATCGCCGGAACCCTGCTGGCGGAGACGCAGTTTAACTTTCTCGATGAGGGGCGTCCGGGGTGGACTCCCTCGCTGGCAGCAGAAGAGCGCGACGGGCAAACACTGCAGGATACCGGGCGTCTGATGGGGTCAGTATCAACCGACCATGACGACCGGCAGGCAGCAGTTGGCACTAATGTCGTTTATGGGCCGATTCACCAGTTCGGTGGTAAAACGGGGCGTAATGAGTCCGTCGAACTTCCGGCCCGTCCGTTCCTGCCGCTGACAGGGGACGGTGAGCTGCAGCCTGAAGTGGTTGTCCCCATCCTCGATACGATTGTCCGCCATCTTGAAGCAGCGGCCCGTCGCTGAGTTTTGTCTCTGCAGGCGGGTGATTTATCATTGCCAGCCGCTGAGGGGCTGTATTACCTTTATAAAGGCTTTACAGCCCCCGCTTTGCACCACTATTCGCCCGCAGCGTGACATTCCCCGTACTGATACCCCCGATTTTTTCTAAAGCAGATTAAAAGCGCTGCTGATGCTTTTTCCACAGACTGTCCCCGACAACGTAACGCGGGACAGCAAAATGCCAGCCATTCACATTTTTAAAGCCGGTACTCATACCGATATGCACGGCACGAAACTGCCGTTCACGCAAAGCGATCTTGCCGCCTGCGTGAAAGCCTATGACCCGTCCGTCCATGAAGCGCCTCTCGTTATTGGCCACCCCAAAACGGAAGACCCGGCGTGGGGCTGGGTGAAATCCCTGTCGCTTAACGGCGGCGATCTGCTCGCTGAGCCTGACCAGCTCGACCCGCAGTTTGCCGAACTGGTGGGCAACGGACGCTTCAAGAAGGTCTCCGCCTCGTTCTATCTCCCTGACTCACCGAACAACCCGAAGCCCGGCACGCTTTACCTGCGTCATGTCGGCTTTCTGGGCGCGCAGCCACCTTCCATTAAGGGGCTGAAGCAGGTCTCGTTTGGTGAGAAAGAAGAAGGCGTCGTGGAGTTTGCCGACTGGAGTGATATCACCAATGCCTCTTTATGGGGCCGTCTGCGCGATTTTCTGATCGCCCAGTTCGGGCTGGATGAGACCGACAAGGTGCTTCCTTCATGGCAGGTTGACTCCCTGCGCGAAGAGGCTTACCGCGACACCGGGAAGTCTGAACCGGACTTCAGTGAACACAATCCCAACCCTCAACAAGAGAACAGCACCATGACTGAAGAAGAAATCAAAGCGCTTCAGGCGGAAAACACACGTCTGAAAGCGGAAGCCACCCAGCGGGCAGAACAGGAAGCGAAGAACAGGCAGGACAAACTGCACGCGGAGAACGTCTCCTTTGCCGAGAAGCTGGTTGGCGATGGCCGACTGGCCCCCAAAGCGAAGTCGGTAGTCGTGGCCATCCTGGACGCGGTCTCTGCAGGTGACAAGCCGGTTGAGTTTGCCGAAGGCGATACCCGCACCCCGCTGGCCACGGCGTTTAAGACGCTGCTGGACAGCACTGCCCCGGTACTGAATTTCAGTGAGCATGCGACCAAAGACCGCGTGAACACGGATATCAAAACGATTTCAGCAGAGTTCGCTGAAGCCGACCCGGAACGTCTGGCGCTGCATCAGAAAGCGCTGGAACTGTCGAAAAAAGAAGGCATCAGCTACGACGCTGCTGTCTCCCGCTGCCTGTAATTAAGGAGAGAACATGTCTGACTATTTAAAGGGTAAGCGCGTCGTTGACCCGGTGCTGACCAGCATCGCTCGCGGTTATAAAAATGCCGCGTTCATCGGTGAGCGCATTTTCCCCATTGTCCTTACCGATAAGGAAGGTGTGACCGTGCCGACCTTCGGTAAATCCGCTTTTGTGGAGTACGACACCGAGCGTGCCGTGGGGGCTGACAGTAACGTTCTGGTGCGCGAGAAAACCGGCAAGCTGGACCTGGTTCTCAACGAGCACGATCTGGCCGCGCCGGTGGACTATCGCGAGCAGGCAGAGTCGATGTTCAACGAAGAGGCCAAAGCCATTCGCCGTGTGACGAGCGGCGTCAACCTCAAGCGAGAACTGTATGCGGCCCGTCTGGCCCAGGACAAGAACGTCTATCGCGCGGCTAACGTCAAAGCGCTGGCCGCTGCCGACCGCTGGGGTGGTGGCAAGGGTGACCCGATTGGCATCATTGAAGGCGGGATCGAAGCGGTGCGTAACGCCACCGGCCTGCGTCCGAACCTGATGACCATGGGGGCCAGCGTCATGTCGCTGCTGAAGTTCCACCCGGCGATTCAGGCCGCGATTGGTGCCAACGAGCGCAAGCGTATCACCATCGAAATTCTGAAAGACCTTTTCCAGCTGGAAGATGTGGCGATCGGCGAGCCGGTCTCCATGGCCTCCATGAAAGACGCGCAGAACAAGGACAAAGTCCCGACCGATATCTGGGGTGACAACCTGATGCTGCATTACGTTGGCAAGCCGCAACCAGGCACCGACAACGCCGACGAAAATGAGCCGTCATTCGGTTACACCCTGCGCCGTAAAGGGATGCCGGTGGCGGATAAATACGACGGCGTCGGCGGCAAAGTGAAGTACTGCCGTTATACCGATATCTACAAAGTCGCCGTGGTCGGTGGCGATGCCGGGTATCTCGTCACCAACATCGTGAAATAAGGAGACGGTCATGGGTACAACTCAACAGGTCATTCTGACCACCACCGTGACGGCCAGCGCAGCGCTGACGCAACAGCGCTTTGTCGGTGCCGATAACGCCCCCTGTCAGGCCGGAGCCGTCGCGCTCGGCGTGGCAGAGGTGGATGCCGCTGCCGGTGATGTAACGCCGGTCAACGTACTGGGTATTGTTGCCGTCGAGGCCGGAGCGGCAGTCTCCAGAGGGCAGATCGTTCAGTCGGATGCGAACGCCTGCGCCGTTCCTCAGATCCCCGCAGCCGGTGAGACCCCGGCAGGCATTTCTGCCGGGATTGCGCTGGATGAGGCTCTGGCCGAGGGTGACGTTATCCGCATCCTGCGCGGGGTGTGACATGTACTGCACCCTGGCGGATTTGCTTGAACAAGTACCGGAAAGGACGCTCATTGAGCTGACCAACGAGTCGGTGGGCTTTGATGAGCAGCCTCCGGTCAATGCTACCGTGGTTGAGAGTTGCATCCGCTACGCCGGTGAACTGATAGATGCCCACCTGCGTGGGCGCTATACCCTGCCGCTGACGGAAGTACCGACCGTTCTGCGCGACATTGCCATCACGCTGACCCGTTACCGCCTGTATGTCCGCCGTCCTGAAGGTGACCTGCCTGACACAGTCAAGGACGACAACAAAGAGGCACGGCGACAACTGGAGGCTATCCGCGACGGGAAGCTCACGCTGGGGCTGCAGTCGACTCAGAAAGATGTGCCTGAGTCCGGTGAAATCCGGGCACGGGCACGCCGTCCCACCTTTGGCGGGCGCGATGGCTTACTGGAGAAATACTGATGAATGTTCTGCCCGTTATTGATGCGGTTGTCGCCCGCCTTAAGGAGAAACTCCCGACGCTGGCAGTGGAATATTTCCCCGAGAAACCAGCGGAATACCGGCTCAACCATCCGAAAGGAGCGCTGCTGGTGAGTTATGCCGGGTCGCGCTTCGACAAGCCCAATGACACCAGCGCGATTATCCAGGCTCAGACCATCCAGCTATGCGTCACTGTGGTCTTCCGGCAGCTCAACGGTAAACAGGGCGCGGTGGATGTGCTTGACGTGGTGCGCCGCATCCTCGGTGGCTACACCCCGCCGAACTGCCGCCGTCGCATCTGGCTGACCCGCGAGGTGTTTATCGGTGAGGTCAAGGGGCTGTGGCAGTACGCCCTCGACTTTGCCACTGAAAGCGTCTTTATCGAAGACAGCGATTTACCGTCCGGCCCGCTGTTAACCGAAGTGAACTATGAGGAAAGCGAGTGATGAAAGAATACCGCTATTCCGGCCCGGCCAGCGGCGTCACGCTGTCGGACGGAACCGAAATCCTGCTCTGGCCGGGGAAGAATGTTTCCCTGCCAGAGGAGCATGACTATGTGAAGGTACTGGTGGCGCTGAAGCATCTGACACCGGTATCTGAAGAGACTAAACCCGCCAGCACACCGGTTGTGCAGTCACCAAAGCGCAGGAACGTCGGCGACAACGATGTGAAAACGGAGGACTCCCATGGCAGCTAACTATCTGCATGGCGTCGAAACCATTGAGGTGGAAAACGGTGCCCGCCCGGTAAAAACGGTGAAGTCTGCCGTCATTGGCCTGATTGGTACCGCCCCGATGGGGGACGTCAATACGCTGGTGCAGTGCCTGTCTGAGAAAGATGCAGCGGCGTTTGGCAGCCAGCTCACCGGATTTACCATTCCGCAGGCGCTGGATGCGATCTACGACCATGGGGCAGGCACCGTTCTGGTCATTAACGTGCTTGATCCGTCTGCGCATAAAACCGCTGTGGCCGATGAAGATGTAACGTTCGACAAGGCGACGGGCAAGGCACAGCTGGCTAATCCGGTGGTCGCGCAGCTGGTACTGAAACCGGACAGCGATGGCCAGCCTTATGTGGAAGGTCAGGACTACTCGCTTGATGCACAGACCGGGGTGATTACCAACCTCGGTAAGAGCATCGCGGCAGATGCAACGGTGAAGGCCAGCTATAACTATGCTGATCCAACTAAAGTCACCCCGGCAGATATCATCGGTGCCGTTAACGCGGCGGGCAACCGTACCGGCATGAAACTGCTTAACGACAGCTTCAACCTGTTTGGCTACTTCGCAAAAATCCTGATTGCCCCGGTCTTCTGCACCCAGAACAGCGTCTCGGTTGAGCTTATCGCCATGGCTGAGAAGCTGGGCGCGGTGACCTACATCGACGCGCCAATTGGTACCACTTTTGCGCAGGCTCTGGCGGGGCGTGGCCCGGAAGGCACCATTAACTTCAATACCAGCTCCGATCGCGTCCGTCTGTGCTACCCGCACGTCAAGGTATACGACGCGGCCACCAACAGCGAACGGCTGGAGCCACTGAGCCAGCGTGCTGCAGGTCTGCGTGCCAAGGTCGACCTGGACAAGGGCTACTGGTGGTCGTCCTCCAACCAGGAGATTCTGGGTATCACCGGTGTGGAGCGCCAGCTGTCGGCCATGATTGACGACCCGCAGAGCGAGGTGAACCTGCTCAACGAACAGGGCATCACCACGGTCTTCAGCAGCTACGGCAGCGGCCTGCGTCTGTGGGGCAACCGTATGGCGGCATGGCCAACGGTCACCCATATGCGCAACTTTGAGAACGTTCGCCGTACCGGTGATTTGATCAACGAGTCCCTGCGTTACTTCAGCCAGCAGTACATCGACATGCCGATTACCCAGGCGCTGATTGATGCGCTGACGGAGTCGGTCAACGCCTACGGTCGCAAGCTGATTGGCGACGGTGCGCTGCTGGGCTTCAGCTGCTGGTTTGATCCGGCCCGCAACGAAGAGACGGAGCTTGCCGCCGGTCACCTGTTGCTGAGCTACAAATACACGCCACCACCACCGCTGGAGCGACTGACGTTTGAGACCGAGATCACCTCGGAATACCTGTTAACCCTGAAGGGGAATAGCTGATGGCAAAGATTGAGATCAACCGCATCACGAATGCCAACATCTACCTGGATGGCGCTAACCTGCTGGGCCGGGCCGAGGAGGTCAAACTGCCTGACGTCTCCATGACCATGCAGGAGCATAAGGCGCTGGGGATGGTGGGAAAGGTGGAACTCCCGGCAGGCTTCGACAAGCTTGAGGGCGAGATCAAGTGGAACAGCTTTTACCGCGACGCGATGCTGTCTGCTGCGAACCCGTATAAGTCGCTGGCGCTGCAGTGTCGCTCCAGCGTCCAGCGCTACAGTTCGCAGGGGCTGATTGACGAAATTCCGCTGGTCACCTTCCTGACGATCATGTTCAAGAAGAACCCGCTGGGGACGTTCAAACAGCACGAGAACGCCGAGTTCTCCAGTAGCTTCACCTGCACGTACATCAAGCAGGTACTGGATGGTGAAGAGCTGCTGGAGCTGGACTATCTGGCCAACATCTTCCGCGTCGGCGGCGTTGACCAGTTGACCGACTACCGTATCAATATCGAGGGGTAATATGGTGGTACCCAAAGTTGAGCGCAAAACGATAGACGACCTGGTAGCGTCGCTGAATTATCAGACCCACCACTTTCCGGGCACCACGCTGACCATTGCTGTTGCACTGATGCCGGATGGCTTTATGGTCAGCAGTGGATTCAGCGCCACGGCGCATCCGGGGCTGTTTGATGAAGAGACCGGCAGGAAAGTAGCCATCGCTAAAGCGCAGCACAATGCGACTGAAGCGCTGTGGCAGTTTGAGGGATACAGGCTGAAGTCCCGGCTGGCATCGGGGAACCACGATGACCGTTGAGATCGAAGATAAAGGCGGGAACTGTGGTTCGATTTGCATGGGAAATAGCACCTGGTTTACCATCCTCGATATTCCGGGGGTGGAAAACCTTTTTAATACCCAGAAAGCCAATGACCCGATTGACTGCACACGTTCTAAAGCACGAAAGCTCGCTGACCTGATTGAGGCATGGGAGCCACCTGACCACTGGTTCACCGGCATCGGTAAATCCGAAGGAAAGGCGCTTCTCATCGCCTTCCTGCGTAACTGCAAAGGCTTTCGCACTCACTGATACCAAAGGGGCTTCGGCCCTGAGGGATCCCCACAAATTGACGCTAATAAACCAGCACCATTTTGTGGTAAACCCTTGTTAAATTGTTAAGAACGTCCTTCAGGGATATTCGCCTGAGCATTAGCGGAGAATGCCGTAAAATATTC
>NZ_VZPF01000098.1 GCF_008801695.1 Pantoea stewartii subsp. stewartii | reverse complement strand
AGAGCATCCTGAAAAAAATTCTGACATACTTTACGGGCAGGCATAGCGGTGATCCCATTGAATTTGTGGAAGAATCAGTAGATCACATCTTGCTATGTCTGTCTCATTTTTGTGGGGATTCGTCAGGGCTCCGGCCCCTTTTTTCATGGAGTGCAGGTATGGATATTGATACCGATCCCCTCTCGCCGGATTTTAACAGCTACATCAGCGTGGATGACCTGACGGCGTTTGCTGCCTCACGGGGGCATGATGTGCCCGATGAGGAGCAGTGCCCGGCGCTGCTGTTTCAGGCGATGGATTACCTGAACGGGCTGAACTGGCTGGGTGTACGTTCAGAGCCTGAGCAGCCGCTGCCGTGGCCACGCCGGGGCGTATATGTAGATGATGAGCAACTGTGTCCGGACGTCATTCCCCGCCAGCTGGTGCAGGCACAGTGCCGTCTGGCACTGGCGGCGCAGGACGGTGAACTGGACGGCGCGCTGACGCGTGGCGTCACGATGGAAATAGCCGGTAAGGTCAGTCTGCAGTATTCGGGCGAAGCGGACAGCGGGGCGGTGACCTTTCCCTGGCTTTCCGGCCTGCTGCGCGGCCTGCTTTCTGCGGCGATAAACACGTTTGCGGTGAGGGCGTGACATGGGCGACAGACCGAACACGGCGAAGGTGAAAGCCCTGCTACAGAGCATGATGTCGCTGAAGCAGGCGGCGTCCGGGTGGGCATTCCGCGCGAAAATAACCCGCGCAAGGAAGGCCTGCCGATGGGCAACGCCGGACTGCTGGAGCTGCACGAGTACGGTGGTGATGTTCATGTGCCCGAGCACACTGTCAGCGTGACGCGCCGCATCCGTGCAGACGGCACGTTTGCGTACAGCGGTCAGTTCCGTAAAAACGGCAACTTTCAGACCTTTCATCGCGTACCGGCACATACGGTACACATTCCGGAGCGGTCCATCTTCCGCTACACCTTCCACCAGAATGACTATTTCCGTAAAGAGATGGCCATACGCGCGAAGGCGGTGCTGAACGGCACCATCACCGTGGACGAAGCAATGACGCTGGTGGGCAGCCGGGTGCGCACGAAGCTGCGGGCCGCGTTCACCGACGGACACCTGCAGCCCAATGCGGACAGTACGGCGAAGAAAAAAGGGGGCAAAGAGACGCCACTTATCGACACGCGCGACATGTTCCAGGCCATCACCTTTATTACCGACATCGGGGGAACCAGTAAATGAGGCCAAACGTTCGCCGGGTGGTGACCGGGCGCATGAGTCGGAAGTTTACCGTGACGCACTCTCCGGATAATGACTGGCAGCCTGAGGGCGTAAGCAACAACCGGGGTGTGATTTACCCCGCCGACATGGACGCGCTGCAGTTCGCGCCGGAAGGTACCCGCCTGCATGACGCCATCGTGGTGCTGGCCGCAAGGCGCATGGCGTATGGCGACGTGGTGGCTTGGCACAATGAAAGCTGGCGCGTCGTTCACTTACAGGACTATTCAGATTATGGGTATTACTACGCGCTCGCGGTTCGCGCTAAAGGCCCTGCTGGCCCCGATAGCGGAGTCTTTGCAGACGCCTGAAAAAGCGGTGAAGGTGGTGCTGGCTGATACGGGAGAGCGCATTCCTGACACATGCTTTCTCATGCTTAGCGAAATCTCCGCCATGCAGCTGGGACCGCCAGGGCGGGAGCAGATTTCAGAGGATGAGGAGGAAATCCGCCTTCATCTTGAGCTGATGGTGAGCGTGCAGGCTTTTGGTCCGGGGGCCATGGTGATACTTCGCCGCCTGTCTGCCTGGCTGGGTTCCTCGCCGGGTATGCAGGCCCTGACCGCAGCCGGGACCAGCTGTCCGCATTACACTCTGCCCCGTAATGTCTCCGAAGGCGTGCCCGGCAGCTGGGAGGAAAGGGCAGTGATGACCCTGACCCTTGCCCATGATGACCGCTACACCGTTCCGCTTTCCACCATCAAGACTGTTCCTGTCGGCATTGCCATGGCTACCGGCACCATAAATTTTGATATCGAGAGGTAATCATGTCCCGCGACATTGATGACGTTATTTCAGTTACGGTCAACGCGCCCGCAGACGTCGTTTCAGCGGCGGACTTTGGCACCGTCACGCTGTTCACCACGGAGGCGGCTGGCGTTTTCGACGATGACGTTTACCGCAAATACGGCAATCTGAAGGCATTCCAGGGTGATTTTCCCGATGCCGGCAGCGCGCTGCTGTCCACGGCGGAACTCTTTTTCGAACAGCCGTCCCGCCCGCAGTACCTGTACGTCGCTCTCTGGCCTGCAGATTCGTCTGGCGATCGCGTTTCCCTGTCCGAAGCCTACGAAAACCTCAACGCCAGCTGGTCGGGCTGGTACTGCGGTGCGCCGGTGGGCGAAGTGCTGGATGATGAGGAGTTCGAAGAGGCCTGCGCCTGGATTCAGGCGGCAGGTAAAATTCAGGCCGTGACAATCACCGACATCAGCAGCAAAGCGCTGGCGAAGATTAAGGCGCTGGCCGAAAAACAGTATTACCGCACGCTGCTGCTCGCCGATCGCACCGTCAGCATGCCCGGTCCGTCCGGCGCAGTCTCTGCGGCCGCGCTGCTGTGTTCCATCAACTTCAGCGCTTCTGACTCTCTGCTGACGCTGAAGTTTAAAACGCTGACCGGCGTCACGCCGGATCCGGATATGGACAGCCCGACGGCGGACAAGCTCGATGCGCTGGGCATCAACTACTACACGAAGTTCGGCACCAAAGCGATGCTGGCCGAGGGCTGGATGCTGGGGCAGGTGTACTGGGCGGACGAGGTAATCGGCCTCGACTGGCTGAAAAACAAAATTCAGACCAACACCTTTAACGCCTTTGCCGAGCTGAAAAAGATCGCGCTGTCCGATGCGGGTGTCACCACCATCAAGGGCTACATCGATGCGGTGATGCGCATGGCGGTGAAAAACGGGCTGGTCGGTCCAGGCATCTGGGCGGGTGATAAGGTCGGCCAGCTGGCGACCGGCGACTACCTGGAAAGCGGATACTACATCTACGCGGATTCGGTAGACACGCTGTCCGATGATGATAAAAAAGCGCGTAAATGCCCGCCGATAAACGTCTGCGCACACCTGGCCGGTGCCGTCCATTCGGTGCAGATTATAGTGAATACGGAGCGTTAAGTTATGGCACGTTTTGATATCAAGCAGATCCACCTGATGCTGAATGAACGGGTGATCACCGGCTTTACGGCAGAAAACAACGCCGTGGACTACAAATATGCCAAAGATGCGGGTGAGTACGCGATCGGGGCGCACGGTACCGGGGTATTTATCAGCAATCCGGACGAGTCCACGGTGCTGACCATCCGCATGCTTCAGCACCATCCTGACGTGGCCTGGCTGAACCAGCAGCGTGCGCTGCAGCGTAAGAGCCTGAAATCCTTCACCCCGTTCTCGCTGATTATTACCGATCTGATGAACGACGACGTGGCGACCGGCTCGAAGGGCTTTTTTACCGCGCTGCCTGCTTATACCCGTGGCGCGCAGCATAATCCCGGCGTGTTCACGCTGGCCTTTGAGACAGGCACCATGCTGCTGATGAACGGGATTGACTACTGATGGAACTGAGAAAAACGCTGACCCTGGACGGGGTGGACTACGTGATGACGCCGGTGAATGCGGTATTGGGCTGGAGCTGCCTGCAGAAGCTGCTGGGTGCCATAGGGCGCAGTAAAATGATGAACGGAGGCGACGGCTCGATGGCCACCGCCATTGCGCTGGCGTTTTCGGTAATGGACGGTAAGGAGCTGGCGGAGCTGCAGGGCATGGTGTTCGGCAGCACGGTGGTCCGGACGGAGGCGGGGGCTATGGCGTTTAAGCTGGCGGACCAGGCTGAAACGCACCTCAATACGTACCGGTCTCACCTGCCGCAGCTGCTGGTGGAGGGGGCGCTGTACCAGTTTGAGGATTTTTTTACTGGTATCCGCGCCACGCTGGGCAGTTTGTTTCCGGGGATGGAGTCGGTGATGGCGTTCCTGGCGAAGGCGCGGGAGGTGGCGGGGGAAGCGGATGCTTCGTTACCGAAAACGGAGACGGCCCCGACTGGTTCATCTGGACGCCCGTCATCCGGAAGTTCGCCAGCCTCGCCGAGCTGAAGACGGCCTACAGCTTGGCTGATCTGATGGCGCTACATGACGCCATCAGGGCGTCTGATGAGATCCGGCAGAGGGATATGCCGGAGGATGATTAATAACGCTGAGTACGCAGTGAATAAGCATCAGTCGGGCGTTGTAATATTATTTAACCGGCATGGCTACAATGGTAAGGATAATTAATGACACGGATAGCGGCAATTCTTCATGAACGTTAAAAAATTACTTTCCCGGCACAGCGAGATCCTGACTTTGCTGGTTCTGTTTCTGGGCGGATATGCACTTCTGATGGTGCTTTTCAGCTTTTCAATGAAATTCATGTTTGAAATCCATATTCTTCTTCACCGGATTTTTACCATTATCTGATTAGCCGCAGGATTTAAAAATCCAGCGGTAGACCTGATGAAGAAGATGTCTGAGGATATCAAAAAATCCCCTTACGTTGTTGTTCACAAGGCACTTGCCAGTATCCAGAGCATTATTGACCGTATCCCTGTGATGCAGGATTAATGTCACACCCACAGTCAGTGTAAGCAGTATGGACAACATAATGATCATGCCGCCGGCCCTGATATTTCCAAGCTTACTGTTTATGTCGTTTTTATCCATACTGTTCATAAATGCAATTTCATCACCCTGAAAATTTAATGCAAAATGGGCTCAGTCAGGGGTGGCTGAAAATCGGCCTGACCGCCGGACGCTGAATCTGAGAGGCTGTCCACAGATCGTGCTGCGCCTGCATGCCCGTCCACATCTCAGCACTGGTGCCTAATGCTTCTTCCAGGCGCAGAGCCATATCAGCAGAGATCCCCGCATTGCCATTCAGGATGCGTGAAAGTGTCGCGCGGGTGACACCAAGCGATTTTGCTGCCTCTGTGACGGATATGCCGTCGAGATATTCGCGCAGCACCAAGCCGGGATGTGCTGGATTGTTCATCCGGTTCGAACGAGATTTCATACTGAAGTAGAGTGCAGCCGAAGTCCCAGCGCCTTAACCACTTTTAATATGGTGCCAAACTCCGGGTTCCGGTTGCCGGACAACGCCCGGTACAGGCTTTCGCGGGAAACACCCGCCTCTCTGGCGACCTGCGTCATACCCCGTGCGCGGGCAATGGTTCCCAGCGCACGGGCAATAAATGCCGGATCATCTCCGGCTTCTTCCATGCAGGCGTTGAGGTATTCAGCCATATCCTCTTCAGTTTTGAGGTATTCGGCGGAGTCCCACTGAGAAAAATGTTCAGCCATGATTTGCCTCCTTCCAGCCGCTGGCGATTTTTCTGGCCAGCTTAATATCTTTGGGTTGTGTGCTTTTGTCGCCGCCACACAATAAAACAACAATCTGATCGCCCTGTTGCATGAAATAGACGCGGTAACCGGGGCCATAATGGATTCTGGCCTCACTCAGCCCGTCACCGACAGGCTCTGCATCACCAAAGTTACCCTCTTCATGCGATCTATTCTCATCAATATGCGCGCTCTGGCGCGGGCATCCCTGAGTGAAATAAGCCAGTCGGAAAATGTTTCGCTACGGATAATCTCTTTCATGTCGATAAGTGTAGCCCTTAGGCTACACAATATCAATAAACTATCGGGATAAGCATGGCCCTTATTGACGAATTTCTCTACGCGCTGGGCTTTCAGGCTGACCTCAGAGGCGGCCATGCGTTTGACGAACAGCTGCAGCGCATCGGCGATCACGGTGAATCCACCCGCCACTCCCTGCTCAGCACTATCACGGCAGCCAATCTCCTCTCTCATGCACTGGAAAAGGGCGCAGAAATGGCAAAAGAGGTGGGCGGTGAGTTCATCCGCACCGCCAAAGAGATGGAGGACATGAAGGTCACCTTCGAATCGCTCTACACCACGGCGGCCGAGGGTGAACAGAAGTTTCACTGGCTGGTCAACTTTGCCCGCGCCAATCCGGTCATTGGGCTGGATGCGGCAAAAGAGGCCTTTCTCTCACTGAAAAATAACGGCGTTGAGCCGACAGCCGCCGCCATGAAGGCGATGGGCGATACCATGGCCGCGATGCCGGGGATCGGCTACATGCTGGGCAAGGACGTGGGCGAACTGCTGGAAGGGCGCTATGCAATGGGCGGGGCTATCGCACAGGCCGGGATCAAGCTGTATAAGAGCAGCAAAGGCGGTAAAACTTCATATGAAGGTAGCTATCAGAACCGCGAAGGCCAGACGATACCCATTAAGCTGGATATCAGCGACGCGAATAAGACCATTGAGCAGCTGACAAAAATTCTGGAAGACCGCTTTGGCGGCACGATGGACAAGCACGCCAAAACCATGACGGGACTGATTGCCCGCTGGGGTATGGACTGGAAAAACTTCCAGATGGAAATCATGGATAACCACGTTTTCGCGGCGCTGGAAGATGAGCTGTTCAGCCTCATTACGCAGTGGGAGGTCTGGGCGAAATCGCCCGATGCGCAGGTTATGCTGGGGCTGATTAGTCGGATCCTCACGGTGATCGTCGATATCATTGGCGAAGCCATCCGTCTGACGGGAGCGGTGCTGGCCTGGTTTGATAAGTGGATGGGCAGCGCGAATGGTATTGCCATCATCCTCGGCAGTGTTTTTCTGGCATCAAAATGGACTGCCATTATCGGCCTGGTGGCGAAGCTGGCAGCTGGCTTCCTGGATGTGGCTGCCGCACTTGAGCTGGTGCGTGACGGCGAAGCGGTTGTAGCCGTACTCACTACGCTCATTGATCCGCTTACCCTGATACCGGTGCTGATTACTGCGGCGGTTGCCGGTGTGGCAACACTGGTAACCCAGTGGCACAAATTTCAGGACGGGTTCGCGACCGGCTGGCTGGACACGTTCTTCCTTTATATCAGCGACGGTATTGCACGCATGGGGGCGCTGATTGACTGGCTGGGCGGCAAGGCCCGGATCGGCATACTCAATGCCCTTAGCCTGTCCCCTGGCGGTCTTTCGAAAGAGCAGCAGACTGAGCTGGATGGCCTGCATAAACAGTACGGCATGACCGAGGGTGAATATGAGGACAATGCCACCGCGAAAAACCGCAGAGAACATCGCGACGACCAGAGCCGGGCTAAGCTGCTAGAAAAAGCCCATGCGGCACGTCCTGACGTGAACGATCCAGGGCTGCTGCTGGCTTACATTAAGAAAAGCAGCCCGGATGACTATAACCGGCTGATTGCGCCCATGCTGGCGAAGGCGCCAGAGGGAAAAATGTCTTACAGCTATCCGCATCCGGAGAAAGTGGGACCGACGCAGCAGCTGGCACCGCAGAACGTTACCTGGTCTATTCACAGCGTGATTGTCCAGACAGAGAACGCACTGGGATTCACAAAAAGCCTGTCTGACGAGGCTGCGAAGCACGGCGATTCACTGGCATCTACTCAGTTGAACTTTGGCCTGCCTGCGGGGATGCGCCCATGAGTGACGCAGCAGTAACCACTAAAATCGGCACGTTCGTTTTTGACGTCGTAATGGATGAAAGCCATCACTCTGAACTGAAGGTCACCGATAATCCGGTGGAATCCGGCTCACAGATTTCTGACCACGCCATACTGACGCCGCGGCCTTTTGAAATTACCGGGATCATGGTGGATTTCGACCCGACCGACACGCTGTTCAGTCAGATGGCAGAGGACAACTATGTACGCGAACCGGATTTTATTGATGACCTGCCAATCCCTAGCGAGATAAAGAGCATTACTGCTCAGGGCGTCAGCCTGGCTAACCGAGTGCTGGATCAGGTGGCGTCGGCCGCAAGTTCGCTGGTGGGCGGTTCGACGGGCCAGCGTGCGCTGGCCCCCTGGCTGCCGTCACTGCTGGACAGTGGTTCAGTGGATCTGGCGTCCAGCGACCAGCGCGTGGCCGATGCGCTAAAGGCGCTGCGTAGCATGCAGCAGTCCGCGACCCCGATTGCCATTACCACGCAGACGGCCAGCTATGACCATTGTCTGCTCCTGAATGTGGACGTGAAATTTACGCGTGCTGGATCAGCCGAATTCAGCCTCAGATGCCGGGAAATCTTTATTAGCACCACTCAGACCGCCAGCGGACTCAAGGTGCCCTCGCAGGGAAAGACAGGCAGGCGCACCGCTAAGCAGGCTGCAAATGCCGTTGATAAAGGTAATCAGCAGCTGCAGGCGGTTGATCTGAGTGGTGCAGATGAAAAGCTGAAAAATCAACTCAGCGATGTGACAGGGAGATAATGATGGCAACACTCTACAGACTTGCAGTCAGCAGCGATCCGTACCAGACCATGAAGGTCACGGTCGGCGACACAAAATATCAGCTGAGCCTGCGCTATAACCCGGTGCCCACCGGCGGACAATGGCTGGTGGACATCACCGATGCCGGTATCAGTAAAGCGCTCATCAGCGGCTATGCCCTGGTCTGCGGCGTGCCGGTGCTCAAGCGCACCCGGCTACCGTTCTGGCTGTACCTTTACGACAGCAGCGGTAACGCCCTCAATCCCTTTGGCGGCAGCGACATGGGCAGCCGCTGCATTCTTTATCTGATGGACAGGAGCGATGACAGCGATTAGACAATTTGGCCGTCAGTGCATTCTGACGATCGGCAACAGCAAAGAATCCATTCAGATTAACAACCTCCGCACCGCCTTCAGTATTTCCCACACTCACGATAAAACGCCCAACAAGGCCACAATCCGCATCTGGAACCTGAACCCCTCGCATCGTCATCAGGTGACCGGCGGGGAGTTTAAGCAGGTGTCGCTGGCTGTCGGCTTCGGCTCGCTGGAGAACTGCCGTGTGTTGTATGCCGGACAGATTACGAAGCCTGCCGTCATCCGCGAAGGTCTGGATTTTATTCTGGAGCTGACCTGTGACGACGGCGCGACCGCGTACCGGGATGCGTTCGTGAACGTGACGCTGGCGGCGGGCAGCACGCATGAGGACGTGATTGCGCACTGTGTGGGGCAGATGACCGGCATCACGCCGGGAAACATCGGCCTGCCCGGTACCGTGACGTTTAAGCGGGCGAAGGTCTGCTACGGCCCCGCGCGGCACGTCATGACCCAGGTCGCCGATCATCATGGCGCGGACTGGATGATCCAGAACGGCGAGCTGCACATCCTGCACCCGGACTACTGCCTACCGGGTGAGGGCGTGTTACTGAATGAGTCCAGCGGCATGCTGGGCAGCCCGAAACCCACCGATCGGGGACTGGAGTTGTCGTGCCTGTTGCGCCCGGAAATCATCGTGGGCTCGCTGGTGCGCATTGAGTCCATCGTCACGGACTATAACGGCGACTACAAGGTGGCGGCAGTTAAGTCGGAGGGCGATACGCACGCGTCCCGCTGGGAGTCGCGGCTGACGCTGGTGAACGGGAAGTTTAAGCAGGCGAAAAAGCTGAAGAAGAGGAAGAAACAGGATGAGCACGCTTGACCGCGATACGGCATCTATGGATTCAGTGATGGAGGCGGCTGCCAGTGACTTGTCGGGCAGGCTGCGCGTGGCCATGCCTGCTATCGTGACGGCCTTTGACGACAAAAATCAGACGGTGACGCTGCAGGCGGCCATTGCCGGTACCGATGAGAACGGTGGGGCAATGACGCCGCCGGTGCTGGCCGATGTGCCGGTGAAGTTTCCGCGCGGCGGCGGGTTTGCGTTCACCTTTCCGGTGAACCCAGGCGATGAGGGCTGGGTGCTGTTTGCCGATCGCTGTATCGACGACTGGTTCACCACGGGTCTGGTGAGCCAGGCCGCCGAACACCGGCAGCATGACTGGAGCGACGGCGGGTTTCTGCCGGGGTTCTCGAGTCTGGCGCGGGCTATTGGCAGCTTCCGTAATGACGCCATCGTGATGTGCCAGCTCGATGGTCCCGGCTATGTGGCCATCGATACCGGCGGGAACGTTGACATCAATGGCACGAAGCTGACCGTTCACTGCCAGGTCGAATTTAAGAAGCCGGTCACGATGGACGACACGCTGACCGTCACGGGCGCGGCAGCGATGAACGGCGGCCTGTCGGCCAGCGGAGGCGAGGGCGCAGCCGCGAAAATTAGTGGGGCGGTTGAGGTCACCGGCGGCGACGTGACGGTTGACGGCATTGGCAGCAAATCCCACCACCACACCGACAGCCAGAACGGGCAGACCTCGGAGGCGCAGGCATGAGAACGAGGCGGCTTGATGCGGACGGCGACTGGACATTCGGGTGGGGGCGCGGCTCCTATGCCACAAAGTCTGAGTGTGTACGCATCCGGCTGCTGTCGCTGAAGCAGGACTGGTTTCTGAACCTCGACCACGGTCTGGATTGGACCGGCAATATGGCGCGGCGCGGGTCGCGGGTGAAGCTGGAATCCGACATCCGCAGCTGCATTCTGCAGACGGACGGGGTGAAGACGCTGACGGCGTTTGATACGCAGTACGTGCCGAAGTCGAGAAAACTGACGGTCGCGGCCACCTTCACCGACATATATGGCACAGAGAGCGAGGTAACGGCCTGATGGGAAAACTGACGGATCAGGGCTACGTCGCTGACCGGCTCGACGATATTTTTTCCGGCCTGGTGACGAAATTTAAGGGCATCTACGGGGACGACATTCTGACGGACCCGGACGATCCGGACGGGCAGATGATCGGCATCTTTGCCCAGATGCGGGCGGACGTTGAGGGTGTGATTGAGGCCGTGGTGCAGGCAAACGACCCGGACAATGCTACCGGCACCTGGCTGGAGCAGAAGGTGGCGTTTGCCGGGCTGACGCGGCGTGGAGCGTCTTATTCGGTAATTCAGGACGTGCTGCTTACCGGCACCGCGGGTAAAAAAGTCCCTGCCGGTGCAACGGTCAGCGGCGGCAACACGCAGTGGGTGACACAGGCTGATGCCACATTCGGGGCTGAGGGCACGGTTAAAACTGACTTCCGCTCGGCGGAGGCGGGGCAGTTCAGCGTGGATGCGGGAGCAAAACTCACCATCGTCACGGTGATTGCTGGCTGGGACTCGGCCACCACCACCGTGGCGGCCACACCCGGTGAAAATGAGGAGACCGACCCGGAGCTGCTGGCGCGGTTTTATAAATCCCGTTCGCGGGCGGCAACAAACTGCGTGGACGGCACGTTGGCGGACGTCGCCGGACTGACGGGGGTGACCGACGTGGTGGCGCTGGAGAACCGGACGGATGAGACCGACGCAAACGGCGTGCCGCCGCACTCGGTGAACTATATCGTCGAGGGTGGAGATAATGCCGCCGTGGCAAAGGCCATCTATGACAACTGGCCGGGTACCGGGTTGCAGGGGGCGGTATCGGTGGACGTAACGCGCTACAGTGGACAAACAGCGGCGATAAAATTCGACCGACCCACCGCCGTCGATATCTCTGCCATTATTAAAATCGGTCGCCGCGAAAACTTCATCCATGTCGATGAGGACACCGTTAAAGCTGCCATCGTAGCACTCGCCTACAAAACCGGAGAGTGGGTTTACCGGTCAGATGTGAGCGCAGCGGCGGGGGCCGTGACCGGCGTGTTCGTCCGTGATGTGCTGCTGGCACGCGACGGGGACGCGCCTGCAGATGTGCTGTCGGTCGCCATCGGTGCACGGGAAAAGGCCCGTTTTCTGACGACCGGTATTACCGTGCAGGTCATTGAGGAAAGCAGCTCATGACCGGGTATGCAGATTTACTCATTTCACAGTACGGCACGAAGCCGAAAGCCAGGGCGACCATTCAGGCGCTGGCGGATGGCATGGCGCAGTCGTTTACCGGCGCGCTGTCGGTGCCTGACATGCTGGATATTGAGCGTGCGGGCGGGGTGAACCTGGGCATCATCGGCAAAATCACCGGGCAGGGCAGGGTGCTGAACGGGGCCGTGGCGCGGGAGTTTTTCGCATTTAAAGGATATCCGGACACGCGGGGCTTTCAGGTCAGCAATACAGACGGCTCACCCTGGTACCGCCACGGCGACACCACCAGCGCGTCGGCCACCCTGACCGACGCGGAGATGCGCACGCCCATTCGGGCCAGATGCATAAAAAACTTCTCCGGCTGCACGCTGGACGACCTGGAGCGTGCCTGTGAGCTACTGTTTGGCGCAGGGCGCTGTCTGGTCGATGTCACAGGTCCCTGCCACTGGAAGATAACCACCACTGGCGCGGAAGCCTTTGTGCTTTTCTGCGCGAAATCGCTCGACGTGCTGCCGCGCGCGTCGGGCATGAATTATACGTTTGTGGAGAATTAAGGTATGGCAATAGGAAAGCGACCTGACGGAGAAGTCTTTGCCTCAGGGGCAAATGAGGGTGAGGTACTGGATTTTCCCTCCGTGCCCCGAGGCTGGGGGGTCACGACTGACGGTAAAGGCCCGGACGGAAAAACCGTAACCGATCCGACTAACGGCATTCCGCCGATGGAATGGGTTAATGCGCTGCAGAAGCGAACGGACGAGGCGATTTTGTGGCTTGAGCAGAACGCCTGGCCGGACTGGCAAAAGGGGACGTGGCCGAAAGGCGCTACGGTGGTGAACGGCGGTACCGTCTGGCGGGCGCAGAACGACACGGCTCTTGAACCCACAGAGACTACTGACGATTGGCTGGCGCTGTTTCCGCTCACGAATCTGGATGCGCGATATCTGCATGCGGATAACAGCGTAAATTTTTATCCTGTAGGTGCCCCTGTCCCATGGCCAATGGATAAACCTCCTGAATTTTACGCCATTCTTCAGGGCCAGGCCTTCGACACGACAAAGTATCCTCAACTGGCCGCTGCGTACCCTTCAGGAAAGCTGCCTGACATGCGTGGCCAGACCATTAAAGGCAAATCCGATGACCGGGCCGTTCTCAGTCCTGAAGCAGGCGGCATTCAGTCGCACACCCATACAGGCGCGGTAGCCGCAACGGACCTCGGCAGCCCCAACACCAGCGTGTTTGATTACGGCAATAAGGCGACTGATGTGCAGGGCCAGCATAATCACGCTTATGACTGGTTTGGGGGCGGCCCTGATGTTTACCACGTTTCCATGGATGATGTTCATATGGGTAACCAGGACCGTGCGACCAGCGATTCTGGCAATCATGCCCATACCGTTGTGATTGGTCCTCACCAGCACACTGTCCCGCTGGGTCCGCACGGCCACGGCCTGACCATCAATGCGACCGGAAACGCTGCCAATACCGTAGACAATATTGCATTTAATTACATCGTGAGACTCGCATAATGACCTTTGAAATGTCAGATAAAGCACAGACGCTGAAGATTTATAACCTGCGACCGGATACGCAGGAATTTATAGGCAGGAGTGACTGTTACATTCCTGCACATACCGGCCTGCCAGCTAACTGCACACTGGCCCCGCCACCAGATATTCCGGTAGGTAGCGCCGCTGTTTATCACGCTGAGCAGGATAAATGGTCGCTGGTCGCGGACCACAGAGGTAAGACTGTTTACAGTCTTACTGATGGTTCACCGCAACTGATTACTTCACTGGGAGACCTGCCTGACGGCACCGTATCAACGGCACCTGCAGAGCAATATATGAAATGGGACGGCAGCGCATGGGTACATGATGCAAATGAAGAAAAAGCCGCCTTTCAGGAGAAAGCCCGTGCGCAGCGCCAGAGCCTGCTCACTGCTGCGAATGTGGTCACTTCCGACTGGCGCACAGAGCTGCAGCTTGGCGTCGGCTTTGTTGAATAATAGGTAATCATTCTGTTTTGTCTGCACTGTTTTGGTAGAAAACGCTGATGCCAGACAGAACACCGTCATACGCAAGCATGTAATGCATTGATTTTATGTTATCTGAAACAACCGTTTTCATAGTACCACAGCATAAAATCCATTTATTCAACAAAGCCTATATCTTTCCTTGTATGTTCTGATTATGGCAGGGTTATATAATTATATTTCCAGTTCGTCTTAGTAATCAATGCATGTCCGTAGATTCGTTTTGAGGAGAAAACACATTACAGCGGACTTATACAGGCGTCACTTACCATCTTTTCTGAACAGAGTCCATTCTTCTATGCGTTCGCCGCTGGGTAGTGTGCAGTATCCCACTTCGCCCCCGGGTTCCTTAACGATGTCCAGTTTGCCGCCAATTTTTTCACAGTACACCGAGGCAGGATTAGCCATGCCAGTCTGATGTTGCTGGACTTTAAGCGGTGAACAGCCGGCCAGCAAGGCGGTGGCTGAGATAAGTAATAATGTTTTCAAAATTAACCTCATTGAATAATACTAGTGGCTTAGACGCTGTCTCATCTCGCGCTGATACTTGTGGTAGTCATCGTCACACTCTGCGGAGCAAAACGCTGTGTTGGCGATGACAGGTTCATCTTTACACCAGATGCAATTTCCGTCCAGGCTGACAGGCCTTTGTTTGCGGGCTGCGAGAGCTGCTTCTCTAAGTGTGATTTCCTGTTCCTGAGCCAAATCTATCTCATCCATATACACCTCTTGTTAGTATGGTTATTGAATGAGGTGGAATTCTAAAGGCAGATTAGGCCTGAGTACAGTAATTAAGCACAAAAAAGCCCGCGTGGGGGCGGGCGAAACCGATATAGCAACTCTGAAACGACTTTTAAGCTACAAGACGATATTGGTTGTTTTATAATTACATGTCTTTCAGAAAGTTCTTGTTTTCATATTTTACTGTGTTAGTTTCGTTTTTCTAGGTAATTCAATGAATTATTTAAGTGCCAGTAACTACGCCAATTCATATCTATTTTTTCATGAGGACAAATCATCGGCATATCTAAATAACTGATCCTAATACCGCTACACTTTAGCCAGCCCATGTTTCCCCCGGGGAATGGGCTGACGGTATTCATAAAGTGATGGACCTTTTTCAACAGTTGCCACATTGAACTGCACTGGTGATTTCGGGTTATTGTCTCATGAAGCGCCTGCCACAACCGTTCGACAT
>NZ_VZPF01000097.1 GCF_008801695.1 Pantoea stewartii subsp. stewartii | reverse complement strand
GCTCTGGCCATGGTTCGAGCGCTGAACAGAATGACAAAGGCAGGAATGCCAGAAAGTGTCCGTATTGCCTGAAACTCTGCCCTGCTACAGGGACACTCGCCCCGAATCTGATTTATTCAACAAAGCCGGTATTTTGTTAAGGAAACAAAGGGGAAATCGATGAAAAAAAGGGTAATGTTGATAGCACTCTTGAGTTGTAAGCTCGCAGTGGCTGAGCAGTCCACGATTGATATCACGTTAAATCAATGCCTTAATCAAGCCGATACCACGCTGGCCTTGATGCAATGTCAGGATACGGCAACCCAGCAATGGGACGCGGAAATGAACGCGCAGTACAGTGCATTGATGAAAAAATTAAGCGGAGAACCCAGAGAGAAACTGCGTATCGCCCAGCGCGCCTGGCTGCGTTACCGGGAAGCCTGGTTAGCGGTGAGCCGCAGCCAACTCAACACGCAGGGCACTTTCGGCCCCGTTGCGCTGGCCACCCAGAGCACCGCGCTGGTCCGCAATCAAACCCTACAACTGTAATCTTTAGCCACTGGCAGTTGCGCGAACCCCGACGATTGTTGATTAATGTAACCCTTTAAAGTCAGTCATAACTGTCTTCATTCATTTTCAGGGAAAAACTATGGTTGCTTACGCCTCCACGCTGATCTTGATCTGCCTTGCTGTACTGAGTTACTTCGTCCACAACACCGCCGTGACCCTGTCCATTCTGATCCTGCTGATCATCAAAATGACACCGCTGTCGCAATTCTTTCCTTATGTGGAAAAACAGGGCATTACAGTAGGCATTATTATCCTTACCGTAGCCGTAATGGCCCCGCTGGCCAGTGGTTCGCTGCCTGCGTCATCCCTGCTGAAATCCTTTGCCAACTGGCAGTCGATTGTCGCAATCCTGGTAGGCATTTTCGTGGCCTGGCTGGGCGGGCGCGGCGTGAGTTTTATGAGTGTACAGCCTTCCGTCATTGGCGGATTGCTGATAGGAACAGTAATCGGCGTGGCGTTTTTCCGTGGCGTTCCGGTAGGGCCACTGATTGCTGCGGGCATTGTATCCTTGTTTGTCATGGCCAAATAGCGTTGAGGAGCATTCTGAAACGCCAAAAAGGGGGCGTACTTTCACAGTCAGTTGGCTATAATAGCCGACACTCAACATACGACGACTGAAGGAATACCCGATGAGTTTGAACCAGGTGCCAGCAGGTAAAGACCTGCCAGAAGATATCTACGTAATTATTGAGATCCCGGCGAATGCCGATCCGATCAAATATGAAGTTGATAAAGATTCTGGAGCCCTGTTTGTGGATCGCTTTATGTCTACGGCAATGTTCTATCCATGCAACTATGGTTACATCAACAATACGCTGTCGCTGGATGGTGACCCGGTAGACGTACTGGTTCCAACACCGTACCCACTGGAGCCCGGCTCAGTGATCCGCTGCCGTCCGGTTGGCGTGTTAAAAATGACCGACGAGTCTGGCGAAGATGCCAAACTGGTTGCTGTCCCGCACACCAAACTCACCAAAGAGTACGATCACATCAAAGATGTAAACGACCTGCCAGAACTGCTGCGTGCGCAGATCACCCACTTCTTTGAGCACTACAAAGATCTGGAAAAAGGCAAATGGGTTAAGGTTGACGGCTGGGATAACGCCGAAGCAGCCAAAGCCGAGATCGTCTCGTCTTTTGAGCGTGCGGCGAAGAAGTAATTCTGCCCGGCTAACGCAGGTTTACCTGAGGTAAACCGTTAAAAAACACCGTCCAGTTGGACGGTGTTTTTATTCAGACTTCCGACGCCTCATCACGCTTCAGCCAGTCTCCACTCTGGATACGCTGGCGACCCGCGACCGAACGCTGATAGACATAAAGCCACGCACTACCAAACGGCGTCTGAATCAGATGGCGTTTGTACTCACCACCTTTGGTCCGAAGCGCATCTAACTCGGCGAGAATGGAGGCATCAATTCGGTAGACTTCGCAATATACCGTTCCTTCGCCCGTGATCACGCCAGGATAGTGACCCAGACTGTAGAGTTCATAACCCTCAATCTGGTGATCACCCAACCATTGCGCATGTGTCATCCAGTGACTGTTTCCCTGTTTGCGCCGTAAACTGCCATAGACAATTATTCGCATTACTAAAACTCAAACTGATAGAGCAAATCAAGAGCCTGATCCACACCGGACACGGCTTCCAAATAGAGTTTGGGCATCAGTCGGTAACGTAAGGTTAACGTTGCCAGTGAATCAAAGATGCCAACCCCGTATTTTACTTGTAGACCCGGCAACACATAGCCGCTGACCTGTACCTGCTGACTGTCGCCAACGCCGGTCGTATCAAGGGCAAGATTACTGACACCGAATGTCTCGCCGATTTTACCCACAACCTGCCCACTTTGTGCAACCCCTAAGCCGACTAACGCTGACGTTAACGCGTTACTGTCGCCGTCGCTATTCAGCCCCTGACCGCGTAACAGGTAAGAAAGAGCCTCCTGCTGTGACATCGCCGGATCGGAGAACACTTCCACTTTCGGCTCATCCGCCAGCCCCGTAACGCGCAATCCTGCCGTTACGCCATCCTCGGTCGCATCCGGATTACGAATCGCTTCCAGGTTGAGATAAGGCTGGTCTGGCGGGCCCGCAAACTGCAGCTCGCCTTTACGCACGATCAAGTCCTGACCGTAAGCATGGAAACGGCCGGATGGAATATTGATCTGTCCGTTGAGTCCCAGTCCTGATTTATCCTGGACCATTTTCAGATCGCCATTCAGACGGGCTTTCAGTCCAAAGGCCGACAGACGCACGTCGTTTCCAACATGAATGGTCAGGTTACTGTTAATCGGTATTGAGGCCGTTTTAGGCGCAATCGGTTTAAGGTTTTTATCCAGCATAACTTCATCAGACGATACGCCGACTGCGCTCTCAGGAACCTCCTGTACCGTGATATGTGCCCAGGGAATATCGACGCGCCCGTCAAGATTAAAGGCGGCTGGCGTGGCTTCAAATACCACATCCGGCGACACATCCATGCGCACCATTGGCGGCACCGTGACACGGACCCGGCTGCCTTTGGCGGCTACGCGCGCACGCCAGTTATCCAGCTGGCTCCAGTCCGCATCGCCGCTCAGGTTGATATTGCCCTGTGCGGTCTGTAGCAGGCCATTCAGCGTCGAACTCATGCCGTTAAACACCATGTTCAGACTGGCACTGGTCAGATCCACCGGCATGAAGTTGCCTTTCACATTCACATCTTTCAGACCCAGTTGCCCAAAAAGCTGCGGCTGCTGCACTGTGCCGCCCAGGCGCAGATCGCTGTTCAGCAGGCCTTTGATGCTCTCGCCCTGCATTAAGGCGGGATTGATCATCGCCAGCGAGATATTGCGGATATTGACATTGCCACCCAGCTCACGGCGCTGTTGCGGATCGGTAATCTGCACATTGCCATCCAGTTGGCCGTTATTGACGAGGCGAATCAGCCAGTCGAGCTGTGCACGTCCGTCCCGCAGTGCCGCATTGACATTAATTGTGTTAAACGCGATGGGCAGCGTATTGCCCTGCACATCCTGCGCGACTTTCACATTATTACTCTTCAGCGCCAGCGTCCCGACGGGCAGTTTGCCATCCGCCGTCCAGTTAACGCGGGCATCACCGCTGAACACGCCGCTCAGTTGGGTCTGGTCAGTCAGGAAGGGTTTTAGCATCGCCAGATCGAAGCGGTTTAATACCACATGAGCGTGACCGCTGGGGCCGGCTTCAATCGGTTCTGGCACACAAAGCTGCGCGTTGGGGTTTTGCCAGCAGTGCGGGCCGATTGACGCAGTCTGCTTCTGATTAACATAGTCGATCGCCATAGCGCGCGTCAGACGCCATTCCCCGACGGGCGTATTAAAACGCGTATTGTTAAGGCTGCCTTTCCATGTCTCCGTCTGGCGGTCAAAGCTACCGTTCAGCGCGAGCTGACCCGATACCGGCTCGCCCTGCACGTTAAGTTTAAGCTGATGCTGCTTTTCGTCGCCATCAGCATTGAGCGTCAACAGATTAATGTTAAGCGCATCCTGCTTCAGTTGTTCAACGCGCAACTGCAGCTTACCGGCGATCTGGTCGCTGGAGCGTACATCGCTTTTCAGCGTTACGCGCCGGACCAGCAGTTGCTGCCAACGTAAGCCAGTGGCCGTCAGATCCGCCAGCAGCTGAGGGGCTTTCAGCGATCCGCGGGCTTTGATATCCCCTTTGACCACACCGCCAAGTCCCGGCAATGCGTTATCAAGATGGGGGGCATCCACGTTGGCATCCAGGTTCAGCGTTTCGCCCAGACTGCCTTTGATATCCAGATGATTGCGGCCCAGCGCAATCTTAATACCCGGAATATCCCACTGGTTGTAGCTGTTGCCCCGTAATGTTCCGTCCGCACTGACCGCGTTCTGTTTGACGTTACCCTTCAACATCAGTTGCGGCACACTCAGCTGCCAGCTGCCGCCATACAGGCTACCGCGCGTAGTGATTTTACCCTCCAGTCTGGCTGGCCAGTCCGGATACTGGCGGGCGGTATTGATGCCCGCCAGCGTCAGTTCACTGCGCCAGCTGATGGCTTTGCTCCAGTCCACCAGCGCCGTCAGATCGATAGTGCCCTGTAACGCTGCCACACGCAGCTTGTCCAGGCTGAACTGTTCAATATTCCCTTTACCGTCCAGCGTAATCGTGGCAGGCGGCACCGCTTCGCCTTTCACCGCCGTGCGCAGCGACATCACGTAGTCGGTCGCCTTGCCTTTGAACTGATAGTCGAGATTGTCCGCCTGGTACTGAACCGCCCCGGTGAGCGGCCAGCGCAGTTGCGGACTGGTCAGGGTTAATGCCAGCGGAAGACCGGCAACGGCAGGCTGAGCGCGGGCATCCAGCTGCGCCCTGACCGGGCCAGAGAGGTTGAGCGCCAGCTTCAGCTCGTCACGCATCGCGCCCTGTAAGGTCAGACTCAGCTTTTCCCCTTTAACCGGATCAACATTCACATCGCCATTCAGGGCAAAATCAACGGGCCAGTTATCTGCGAGCGTGGCCTGGCCGCTGCCGTTGAGCCTGCCGAGGTTTGAGTCCACGTCCAGCGTTTGCAGTTGTATATGGCGGTCAAGCGTTTTGGCCTTCACACGCAGCTGATTCACAACGATATCGGTATCGCCGGTAATGCGGAGCTGTTCGCCCACGATGTCCTGAACATCGATATCCAGCGGTAACTGGAAGTCCGGCAGTGTCGGTAGCAGGGGTTTGGCAAACATCGCCTGCAGCGTTTCGCCCAGCGGCTTCTCGTTTGGCTGCGGCTGCTGTACTTTCGGATCGACCACCTGCTCCTTCGCGACCGCTGCCGCTTTAGGCAGCGCAATTAACAGGCTTTGAATGTGGGTAGGATTCAGCGTTAACGCGCGCGCCTGCCAGTGTAAGCCGGTGGAAAAATCCACCAGCGAAATCGCGGTATCATCGACTTTCACACTGATGTTATGCAGCCCGACGTGGCGCAGGCTGATGGGGTACGGCGTACTGAGATTGGTCGCGCTGTTATCGTCTTCGGGTGCCGCCGCCGACGGCGTCATCTTTTTACTGTCGACGACCACACTGATATCTTTTAGCGTCAGGTCATCGACGCAGACCGACGAGTGCAGCAGGCAATTGAGATTTACCGCCAGATGGATATTGCCCGCGTTAACGCTGACGCCCGGCATGTCGTAACGCAGACCGCTGAGCGTAAGATTACGCCAGCCGCCATCCACTTTGTTGATGGATAATCCCGGTACCCAGCGCGACGCGCCGTTTAACACTAAATGCAGGCCCGGCGTCGTACCAATCAAAAATGCCACGCCAGCCAATAACAAGACCAAAAAAATCAGAAAGCCAGTCAGGACCTTTTTCCAGCGCTTCATAGTTCAGGCCCCAATCCTACGTAAAATTGCAAACCGTGCTCCTCCCTGTCGCCAATGGGACGCGCAATATCAAACTTAATGGGCCCCACAGGCGATGCCCAGCGCACGCCGATACCGGCACCGGTTTTAATATCGCTTTGGCTGATGTCATTGACGGCCTCACCGGCGTCAACAAACACCGCGCCCCACCATTTTCCGCTGACGTTGTACTGGTATTCCAGTGAACCGGTGGCCATTTTTGAGGCCCCGGTCAGTTTGCCATCACTGTCACGTGGCGAGACGTTTTTGTACTTATAGCCGCGAATACTGCGGTCCCCCCCGGCGAAGAAGCGCAGATCCGGCGGCACCTTATCGAAGTCGTTGGTTTCAATCCATCCCACCGTGCCGCGTGCAATAAAGCGGTTCTTTTCGCCCAGCGTACGAATCCAGACGTTTTGCGCCTGCAGGATCAGGAAATCGACATCCGATCCCCAGGTGGTATCGGACACATCGACAGAATAACGCTGCGAGTCGCCCCAGGTCGGCATCAGGCCACCGCGTGAGCGCGTGCGGTTCAGACTGACGCCGGGATAAAGCAACATCGTGGTATTGGTGACATTCCCCTGGGTAAAGTGGTCAAGGCTCCAGCGCAGATTGACGGCCCTTTGCCAGCCACTGCTGCTGTCCCAGTTACGCGATACTGCCAGCGTGCTGGTGTCCGCTTTGGTGTCGTTCAGATCGGTGCGTTTGAGCCCGCCTGAAAAAGTGTAGTACTGCTCCAGCGGGCTTTTGAGTAACGGAACTTTGTAGCTGAGATCCACCTGCTGCTCAGGCGCAGAAATATAGGCACTGGCCATCATGCTGTGGCCACGGTCGTTAACCCAGGGCTTTCTCCAGGTGCCTTTCAGGCGCGGCCCGACATCCGTCGAATACCCGACACCGGCTTCAACAATATTTTTTGCCCGAGGGGAAACGGCCGCATTTAACGGCAGGACTTTGGTTTTGCGTCCCTCTTTAAATTCCGGCGCGACGACCACCGACTGGAACCACCCCGTCGCCGACAGGCGGCGATTCAGTTCAGCCAAATCACGGGAACTGTAATAGTCGCCCTTTTTAAACGGCACCAGATTTTGCAAATAGGCGTCACGGATCTGTGAGCCCTGGAAGGTGACATCGCCGAAGCGGTAACGCGGTCCGCTATTGTAGTCGATATCCCAAAAGGCTTCGTGGCGCGCCACGGAAACGCCTAACTGACTTTTTTCAAATTCGCCATCGAAATAGCCGTTGCGCAGCGCCAGGTTGGTAAAGCCACTTTTGAATTTATCGTACTGACCATGATTAAGGATTGTGCCAACTTTAGGGCGGCCCTGGGCGATCCAGTTTTTATAGTCCGCATCGTTTTTTGCCTGACCGGTGACAATGATCGTACTACCGGCAATCTTTACCGGCTGGCCAGGCGTCACGCGCGCGATGAGCACTGGACGGCCACCTTGCGCAGGGGCAGGGCGTGATTCAAAGTCGATATCAGGCTCATAGTAGCCGAGCGCGCGAAGCCCTTCTTTGATAGCGGCCGATACGCGCGCGCGGAAACGGCTATCGTTGGTGACTTCGTCGCTGCTGATGGTCGACAGGCGTGCCCTGACGTTTTTTTGCAGTTCGCCGGTCAGCCCTTCAAGCTGTAGTCGAACCGGTGCCGCCCCAAAGGCGGGCGCGACGAGCAATAAGCCCGCCATGCAATAAACATAAAATCGTGGCACCTGTACTCCTGTCTCTCATGCCCGCCCCATTCCGCAGGGCGCGTGTTAATCCTTGTTGCCGTCACAATCGCAACGGCAACTTACTCATCATAGCCGCACTTTTTGCCAAAGGGCAGTCTGTAACGCGTTCTAAGTCAAATTGCGCATTATTGTCGGTAAAACGGACGCACGATACAACGACCTTGTTGTCCAGACAGGCCGCACGCCAGTAGACCGCTCTCCTGCATTACACATGCATCCTGAGCTGAAAACCTCATTATAAGCCACTGTTTGCCCTCTGGCGGCGGCCTCCTCGCTGCTGCTATAATCACCCACCGCAGGCATCCCGCCTGTCTTCATTTCTGCCCCTTTCCCCTTACAACCTTGTCGAACGGGCGCAGACATTTTTGGCACGGATAGCTCCTCTGCGTCGTACGTACAGGGAAGAAGCGCATCAACCGCACGCTGCCCAGGCCAAAAATGACAAGTGGATAACTCTTTGGATTACTTATGCTTGATAGCTTACTTGTCATTCTGCTACTGATCGTAATCAGTGCCTTTTTTTCTCTCTCCGAAATCTCGCTGGCTGCCGCCCGCAAGATTAAGCTGAAACTGCTGGCTGACGAAGGCAACGTTAACGCTCAGCGGGTATTGAAGATGCAGGAAACGCCCGGCATGTTCTTCACCGTGGTGCAAATTGGCCTGAACGCCGTGGCCATTTTGGGTGGTATCGTTGGTGATGCGGCCTTTTCCCCGGCATTTTCCGCCCTCTTCAATCGCTTTATGTCTCACGAACTGGCCGAACAGCTCAGTTTTATCTGCTCATTCACCATCGTCACCAGCCTGTTTATCCTGTTCGCCGACTTAACCCCAAAACGGGTAGGCATGATCGCGCCAGAAACCATTGCCCTGCGGATTATCAATCCCATGCGCTTTTGTTTACTGATTATGCGGCCGCTGGTCTGGCTGTTTAACGGCCTGGCCAACGTCTTTTTTCGCGTCTTTAAGCTGCCGATGGTACGCAAAGACGATATCACGTCCGACGATATTTACGCGGTTGTGGAAGCCGGTGCGCTGGCTGGCGTGCTGCGTAAGCAGGAACACGAACTGATTGAGAACGTGTTTGAGCTGGAATCACGCACCGTGCCCTCCTCCATGACGTCACGTGAAAATATCGTCTGGTTTGATCTGCACGAAGACGAAGTCAGCCTGAAAACAAAAATCGCTGAACATCCTCACTCGAAATTCCTGGTCTGTAATGGGGACATCGACCACATCGTTGGCTATGTCGATTCGAAAGAGCTGCTGCTGCGCGTACTGGGCAATCAGAGCATGGCGCTGAACAGCGGCGTGCAGATTCGTTCCGCGCTGATTGTTCCGGATACCCTGACGTTGTCTGAGGCGCTGGAAAGCTTTAAAACGGCGGGCGACGACTTCGCGGTCATCATGAACGAATATGCGCTGGTGGTCGGTATCATTACGCTGAATGATGTGATGACGACGCTGATGGGCGACCTGGTGGGTCAGGGCATGGAAGAACAGATTGTTGCGCGCGATGAAAACTCCTGGCTGGTGGAAGGCGGGACGCCGATTGATGATGTTATGCGCGTGCTGGATATCGATGATTTTCCGCAGTCGGGTAACTACGAAACGATTGGCGGCTTTATGATGTATATGCTGCGTAAAATCCCGAAACGTACCGACTTTGTGAAATTTGCGGGCTACAAGTTTGAAGTGGTCGATATCGACAGTTACCGCATTGATCAGCTGCTGGTGACACGGATTGATGAACGACCGCCGATGCTGAACGTGACGAAAAGCGAAGAATAGAAACACTCAGGGCGCCATCGGCGCCCTGTTTTTTAGTTAAACTCTAGCTTGAGACGAACGACCTGGCGGTTAATTTCTGACATCACGCTCAGGTGCTGTTTGTCTTTGACCCGGGGGATCAGGACTTTACCTTTATCAAACTCAAACGCGCCCACATCCTTGATGTACAACCTTCCTTTAAACAGCGTCTTAACATATTTTGCTATCTGTAGCGGATTATAGCGCTGGAAGATTTTCATACTTCTTAACTCCTTAATTTTTAAGCACGCTTCACCGTTGCCAAATTCGTTACGGGTCCATGAAGCGCGAATGCGAGATAAATTATAGAACACTCTGCTTACTTCGCACGACCAGAAATAACTTTTTTTACCGTGCTGACAGCACATTACAGAATACTCTGTTATTTACTTTTCACTATTCAGTATAAACCTTCGTTCGTTACAGAATTGTGTGGTTGATAACAAAGCTGACAGCTTTTTGAGACAGCCGCATCATCCCTGCTTACTATTACAGTTGGATGACTAACTGGTCTGATCACTGGAGAAATAATGAGGCGTATCACTCTGGCCGCACTGGCCTTGTCACTGCTGCTTCCTGTAAGTGCGTTGGCCCACAATCTTGAGACGGGAAAACGCGTGCCGCCCGTGGGCGTCAATGACAAAGGCGAGTTGATCCTGGCGCAGGAAAAATTCAGTTATCAAGACTGGAACAGCGCGCAACTGAACGGAAAAGTACGTGTCATACAGCACATTGCAGGCCGCTCATCGGCTAAAGAGATGAATGCAGCGTTGGTTGAGGCCATCAAGTCAGCGAAACTGTCACACGATCGCTATCAGACCACCACGATTGTGAACACCGATGATGCCATTCCCGGCACCAGCCTGTTTGTTCGCAGCAGCATTCAGAGTAATAAAAAGCAGTATCCGTGGTCGCAGTTTATCGTCGACAGCAAGGGCAATGTGCAGCACGCCTGGCAGTTGCAGCAAGGCGGATCGGCCATTGTGGTGCTGGATAAAAACGGTCAGGTGAAATATGTCAAAGACGGGGCACTGACGCAGCAGGAAGTCAAAGAAGTCATTACGTTGTTAAAAACGCTGTTAAAAGCACCCTGACAGGTGAAGTCGGGAGGCGAGTGCCTCCCGTCTGACGTCAGAACAGCGATACACGGAAGCCCGGATTCAGGAAAGATTCACGCGGCGCATAATCCAGCGTTCTTCCCTGCCAGTCGTGGACGTGGGCACCTGCCGCGACAGCAACGGCATGACCCGCGCCGGTATCCCAGATATTGGTGGGTCCAAAGCGCGGATAAAGCTGGGCCTTACCTTCAGCGACCAAGCAAAACTTTAACGATGAGCCGGTTGCCACCGTCTGATGTTCCCCTAGCTGCTTCAGGTACTCTTTCATCTCATCATCATCGTTGTGGGAACGACTCACCACCACCAGCGGTGGACGTGCATCCAGAACGTGAATCTGCTGCTTTTCTCCGCCCTCTTCCTTCCAGGCTTTACCTTCTGCTGCCGAGTACATCACGCCCAGCGCAGGCGCGTACACCACGCCAATGATCGGTTTGCCCTGCTCGATCAGCGCAATATTGACCGTAAACTCACCATTGCGTTTGATAAACTCTTTGGTGCCGTCAAGCGGATCCACCAGCCAGTAGCGCTGCCAGTGCTGACGGACTTCCCAACCGGGCGGATCTTCCTCTGACAACACCGGAATATCCGGTGTCAGCTGTTTCAGGCCCTTCACAATCACATCATGCGCGGCCAGATCGGCTGCTGTGACGGGCGAATCGTCTGCTTTATGCGAAACATCAGCGGGAACCGAACCGTTATAGACCTGCATAATCGCGTCGCCTGCCTCACGCGCCAGTTGGCTTATTTGCTCTAACATTTGTCACCTCATGTATGCGAATGCTACGCGTTAACTGTTATGCCTGTTGGGGTACATTTTAGCAGCTTCATGCTCGCCCCTGGTTTCAGGTAAACATTTTGAATCCTTTTTCAGCTATATCAACACAATAGCCCACAATGGCAAAGACCTCTTTTCACGCTGGCCTCTGCACTGATATGACTGAAGCAGCACCAGTCAGGCTCAAAACGTTATTTGCATCACGTTTTAATCTGCCCTTTCATCAGCCTTTTACATTACTTTTGTAGCCTTGATCTTTTAACGTTGGGAGTGAACATGGTTAAGGCGGGAATGATGTTACTGGCACTGAGCGTTTCAGTTGCAGCACAGGGAGCCACCGTGGATTTACGCGTGCTGGAAACGACCGATCTGCACAGCAATATGATGGACTTCGACTATTACAAAGATACGCCCACAGAAAAATATGGTCTGGTGCGCACTGCGTCCCTGATCCATGCCGCGCGTCAGGAAGTCACGAACAGCGTGCTGGTGGACAATGGCGATCTGATCCAGGGTAGCCCGTTAGGCGACTATATGGCTGCAAAAGGGCTCAAACAGGGTGAAGTCCATCCCGTCTATAAGGCGATGAATACGCTGGATTACAGCGCGGGAACGCTGGGCAATCATGAATTCAATTATGGTCTGCCCTATCTGCAAAAAGCCCTGGCGGGCGCGCATTTTCCTTACGTCAATGCCAACGTCATCGATCTGAAGAGCGGTAAGCCACTGTTTACGCCTTATCTGATTAAACCCACCACAGTGACCGATCGCGACGGCAACACGCAGACGGTGAACATCGGCTATATCGGCTTTGTCCCGCCGCAGATTATGGTGTGGGATAAAGGCAACCTGCAGGGCAAAGTGCGGGTGGACGATATTACAGAAACCGCCCGGCGCTACGTGCCCGAAATGCGCGCTAAAGGAGCGGACGTGGTTGTCGTATTAGCCCATTCAGGGTTAAGCAGCGAGCCGTATCAGGCGATGGCAGAAAACTCGGTTTATTACCTCAGCGAAGTTCCGGGCATCAGTGCCATTATGTTTGGTCATGCGCATGCCGTATTCCCCGGGAAAGAGTTTGCGGGGATCAAAGGTGCAGACATTGAGAAAGGAACATTAAACGGTGTGCCTGCGGTCATGCCCGGCATGTGGGGCGATCATCTTGGTGTGGTGGACCTGGTGCTGAGCAAGGAGGGCGATCACTGGCAGGTGACAAGCGGTACCGCGCAGGCGCGTCCGATCTACGATATCGCGCATAAAACTGCGCTGGCTGCTGAAGATTCTGCACTGGTTAAGGTTCTGAAAGACGATCATGATGCCACTCGCACCTTTGTCGCCCAGCCTATCGGAAAATCTGCGGATGTGATGTACAGCTATCTGTCGCTGGTGCAGGACGATCCTACTGTGCAAATTGTGAATAACGCCCAGCGCGCCTACGTCGAGCATTTTATCCAGGGCGATCCCGATCTGGCGCACTTGCCGGTACTGTCTGCCGCCGCGCCGTTTAAAGCCGGGGGACGTAAAAACGATCCTGCCAGCTATGTGGAAGTTGAGAAAGGCAACCTGACCTTCCGCAACGCAGCCGATCTCTATCTGTATCCGAATACGCTGGTGGTGATGAAAGTCAGCGGCGAGCAGGTGAAAGACTGGCTGGAGTGCTCTGCGGGTCAGTTTAACCAAATCGATCCGACCAGTCGCCGCACACAGCCGCTGATCAACTGGAATTTCCGCACCTATAACTTCGATGTGATTGACGGCGTGAGCTATCAGATTGATGTCACACAACCCGCCCGTTACGACGAAGAGTGCAACCTGATCCATCCGGACGCGTCACGCATTAAAGATCTTCGCTGGCAGGGAAAACCCATCGATCTTAAGGCGACCTTCCTGGTGGCAACCAATAACTACCGGGCCTACGCGGGCAAGTTTGCCGGAACGGGCGACAAATACATTGCCTTTGCCTCGCCTGATGAAAACCGCGCGATTCTGGCGGCGTATATCAGTGCCGAAACCAAAAAGCACGGTGAAGTGCGCCCACAGGCGGATAATAACTGGCGACTGGCTGCAATACCTGCCGCGCAGCCTCTTGATATTCGCTTTGAAACCGCACCCGGCGATAAAGCCACACACTTTATTCAGCAGCATGCGCAATATCCCATGAAGGCGACAGGGAATGACGAGACGGGATTCGCTCTCTGGCAGGTAAACTTACAGCAGTAGAGGGGTAAGGGCGGCATCGCACCGCCCTTTATCCTTACAGGATTTCCAGCAGCTCAACTTCAAAAATCAGGGTGCTGAATGGCGGGATGGACGCGCCCGCTCCACGCTCGCCGTAGGCGAGGTTGTGGGGAATCACCAGTTCCCACTTCGAGCCAACCGGCATCAGCGTCAGCGCTTCGATCCAGCCCGCAATCACGCCGGTTACCGGGAATTCCGCCGGCTCGCCACGTGCAACAGAGCTGTCAAACACCGTGCCGTCGATCAGTTTACCGGTGTAATGCACGCGTACGCGGTCCTGGCGCGAAGGAATCGGGCCTTCGCCCTGCGTAATCACGCTGAACTGTAAACCTGACTCGGTGCTGCTGACGCCTTCACGCTGAGCATGGTCCTGCAGGAAAGCCTGGCCTTCTGCGGCCATGGCTTCCACGCGCTCACGACGCACGCTTTCCGCACGCTCATGTACTTCACGCAGGGCGCGATGTACCACATCGACAGGCACCGCAGGTGAGTTCCCTTCCAGCGCGTCGCGCAGGCCCGCGAGCAGTGCTTCTGGCTGCAGCCCCTGCAGACCAGATTCCAGCAGCTGCTGGCCAACCTGTAAACCAATACCGTAACTTGCTTGTGCTTCGACGCTGTCGAAAGAAGGGGTAGTCATCTTCGTTCCTTTCACTCTCGGATATAGTAAGACGGGCAGCATAACAGCGCAGGCCGCTGGCGTAAAATCCGCAGCGCTACAGATGACTTTTGTCGGCGAAAGAGAAACAATACGCAGGTCAAATTTACCAATGCTGGCAGGCACTTCGCGTCCACATTGCCCATACTGTATAAGTGACAAGTTCCCCCTTGTCAGTGGCACTATAAGAAAGAGAGAGAATATGGGCCAGATAGCCCCTCGTCGCCGCAGGACGCATGCACTGCGTATTTTAACCCGGTTACAGAACTTACTGCCGCAACGAACGCGGTCGCAAGGTGCCGGAGCGGAGGAACCCGATATGACTTCAGACGTCCCGTCTCGCCTGCCCAGCTGGCTGTATCGCCTCTGGCATTTTACAGACGATATTCGCTGGATGGACCCGCTCCCGGCTTTCCACCGTCGGGGGATCGTCATTGCCGTCATCATACTGCTGCTGGCCTTTCTCTGGCCCTCCAGTACGCCGCAGTATCCGGTCGAACGGCCTGTGACACCTTCGGCCGAAAAAGACGTGCCGATGCAGGCGGATATCTACGATAACAAACCGTCTCGCTCCTCTGCCCAATCCGAACCGAAGGCGGACACGCAGGGTGACTGGCACAGCTACCAGATTGCCGCCGGGCAAACGCTGGCACAGCTATTCCGCGACAATAATCTGCCGGTCAATGATGTGTTTGCCATGGCACGCGTTGAGGGCAACGATCAGCCGCTCAGTACGCTGAAGCAGGGGCAGCAGGTGAAGATCCGTCGCGATGCGAATGGCGTCGTTACAGGCTTAACGCTGGAGGGCGCTAACGGTCCTGTCCTGTTTACCCGCCAGCCGGACGGCAGCTTTTTACGTGTAAAATAAGTCCTCCCCGGTGGCGGTCCGTCACCGGTTGCGCCCTTCATGGCCGTCATTTTATTTGCCCGCCCGGTTTCCGGTAAGCGTCGCATTCAGACCGTATTGACGTTCAGGCAGAGGGAAGCTCGACCTTCCATGGCAGCAGATCGCGGACCCGGTTCACCGGCCAGTCCTGTATATGACCGATGACGTAACGCAACCACGTC
>NZ_VZPF01000096.1 GCF_008801695.1 Pantoea stewartii subsp. stewartii | reverse complement strand
AGGGGCATGTAAATCGCCTGAAAATGCTGAAGCGGCAGATGTACGGCCGGGCTGGGTTCGAGCTACTGCGGCGGCGAGTGATGAGCCCTTTGGCGTAAATAGATCCACCCAAGTTGCGGAAGACCCACTTTCAGGTTGATGATGATTTTTTTGACGAGATTCATTCCGCCTCGCCGCGCACCCGGTTAGCGGAACAAAGCAATGCCCTGCTGGCGGTACTGAACGACGTCACGCTGAGCCAGGAAAATCGCAGTACGCAAAATGCGACCCTGTGGATCTGGTGCCGTCATAATCTGGTCGTGAGCGCACGTTATCGCTCGTCAGTGATGATCGAAAAGATGCAGCAGGGGCTGGCGAAGCATAATTTTCCCAGTGCGGAGGCCCTGTTACTTTACCTGCTCGGTGAACAAGAGTTGCAGCTGGAACTGGTGGTGCGTCGCATCAGCCAGGTAGTCGATAACATTGAAGAGCGTTTATTAAGTCCGGCAATCAAGGCCAACCGCAGTGAGCTGGGGCATTACCGGCGCATGCTGCTGCGTATTCAGCGCCTGCTGGCACCCGAACCGGCGGCGCTGTTCCGGTTGCTTAACCGCCCACCCGCTTGGCTCAACCGCGACACGCTCCGCGAGCTGCGGGCGTTCACGGAAGAATTTAGCGTGGTGCTGAACGACCTGGCCAGCCTGATGGAGCGCATCCGTCTGCTGCAGGAGGAAATTGCAGCACGGTTGATGGAGCAGAGTAACCGGACACTTTATCTGCTGACCGTGATTACGGTGCTTGCACTGCCGATTAACATTGTGGCGGGATTTTTTGGTATGAACGTGGGCGGCATTCCGCTGGCGTCGAATCCGCACGGGTTTTTACTGCTGGTTCTGATCGTCCTGGCCTTCACGCTGCTGGCCGGCTGGCTGAGTTTTCGCCGCCCATCCAGATAGTAGTGTTGACAGTGGAGCCCGTGACCAATAAAAAAGCCAGCGTGGCTATCGCCAACGCTGGCTTTTCACTGACCTGACGACCGGGCCTGAATGGCTGGCCCGTAACAGGCGAATGTTACTGCGCCGGCTGTGGCTGGGCAGGTTGCGACTGCTGTGGTTGCTCTGGCTGCGGCTGCGAAGGCTGCACAGGTTGAGCCTGTTGCGGCGCGGGCTCTGACTGGACCGCGACCGGGTTAGCAGGCTGCGACATCACTGGCGTCATGGGCTCTTCTTTCGGCTCAGCATCTTCACCTTCATTGAAGGGAACAGGCGCAGGGGCCACGCTGTTTTCTGGCGCATTAACCTGTACAGGCATACCAGAGCGGTTCTGGATGGCCTTATCAACCTGAGACTGATTCACGCTACCGTCTACCAGTACTTTGCCAACCGCCTGAGTCAGCGTAATCGGCACCAGTTCACGAGAGTTAAACTGCTCTTCCGTGGTCGACAGCGGATTATGCACTTCCATCCAGCGTGAACCGTCTGGCTCAACAGACGCTTTCACCGGCTGGTTGATAAACTGCACGCGCGTGCCAACTGGCACGTGATCGAACAGCCATTTGATATCATCGGCACGCAGGCGGACACAGCCGTGGCTGACGCGCAGGCCGATACCAAAGTTGGCGTTGGTGCCGTGAATGGCGTACAGACGCCCGATGTAGAGTGCATACAGCCCCATTGGGTTATCCGGGCCTGCCGGGAACACGGCCGGCAGATTTTCGCCACGTGATGCATATTCAGCGTGCATCGCTTTGGTGGGCGTCCAGGTCGGGCCATCTTTTTTACGTTGAACGGTTGTGGTCCAGTTCAGCGGCGTATCTTTACCCAGCTCACCAATACCGATAGGCAGAACGACCACGGTTTTCGAGCCTTTCGGGTAGTAATAAAGACGCATTTCAGCACTGTTAATCACTATGCCTTCACGCGGGGCGTCAGGCAGGAGTAACTGCTGAGGGATAATCAGTTTGCTGCCAGGCTTAGGCAGATAAACGTCAACACCCGGATTGGCTTCCAGCATATTGCTGAGGCCCATCTGGAACTGTGCTGCAAAAGCTTCCAGAGGCAGTTTACTGTCCTGAGGAATCGTAATCTCAATGTTTTGCCCGGTCAGACGGCTGTTCGCCGGCGGTAAGGGATAAACAACCGCAAGGGCTGACTGACTGAATGCCGCCAAAGCCAATGCAAGTGAAGCGAACGCGCGAATGCTTTTTTTCATATTTTACAAGTCTTTATCGCCATGTTTCAGGCTTGTCAATGTATCGAACCCATGCTGGTCACTATGACCTGCTGCGCATTATATGTTCATTAAACTGATGTTGTGAATCAGGATTTTTACCGCATCGAAATACTTTACCTGACTTACCTGCGTTATCCGCCTTTGTTCATTAACATTTTGGGCGAAATACGCCCTCTACGGCTGCCATAACGTGACATCTCCGTTTAGCTTGCGGTTCAGGAAAAAAGCGGCGCTAATCAGGGCGAGATGCGTCAGCGCCTGCGGCATATTGCCTAGTGCCTGGCCGTGGCTGTCGAACTCTTCGGCATATAACCCCAACGGATTAGCGTAGCTCAGTAATTTCTCGAACTCAAAATGGGCTTCGCGTCCGCGTCCGGCACGTGCCAGACATTCGACGTACCAGAACGAGCAGGCACCAAATGAACCTTCTCCGCCGGTGAGCCCGTCCGCCGGGGTTTCATGGATGTTATAGCGGCGCACCATCCCATCGCTGACCAGATTCGCCTTGATGGCATCCAGCGTGGCAATCCAGTCAGGATCGGTTGCGCCGACAAAACGCACCAGCGGCATCAGCAGCATGGAGGCATCCAGGTAGTCGCCATGGCGGGTCGAAACAAAATGGCCGCGTTCGCTGTTCCAGAAGTTTTTCCAGATATCGTCGCGAATCTCGCGCCGGGTACGGTCCCACCGCTCATAAGGCATCGGCAGGGAACGTTTCATGCCAAGACGCAGCCCGCGATCCATGGCCACCCAGCACATCAAACGGGAGTGCAGGAAGTGCTCCGGTTCACCGCGCATTTCCCAGATGCCCGCATCCGGCTGATGCCAGTTTTCACAGAGCCAGTCCAGCATCTCTGAGACATGGTTCCAGCCCCGTTGAGAGATGGCTTCACCATATTTATTAGCAAGGTAAATGGCGTCCATCAGTTCGCCATAGATATCCAGTTGTTTCTGTTGCCAGGCATCGTTGCCTATCCTGACCGGGCAGGAATCGGCATAGCCGGACAGGTTGAGCAGCGACATTTCCTGCAGTTCCGTGCTGCTGTCCAGGCGATACATCACCTGTAAACGCATCTCGTCATGATGGCTGTTTTCCACACAGCGACCGACCCATTCGGTGAAGTGCTTGGCCTCATCCACGTAGCCCAGGCGCATCAGCGCGTACATGCTGAAGGACGCATCGCGTATCCAGGAGGCACGGTAATCCCAGTTACGTTCGCCCCCCAGCTCCTCCGGCAGGCCAAAGGTTGCGGCGGCGGCAATGGAGCCGTGCTGCCAGGAGGTCAGCAGCTTCAGCACCAAGGCTGAGCGCTGGACCATTTCCTGCCAGCGGCCACGATAGGTACTGTGGCAACTCCACTCACGCCAGTAGCTCAGCGTCTCTTCGAAACAGTTCGCGGTCGCCAGTTTTTCAACGTGTGCGTCATTTACGCTGCCGAATTCAAATTCGGCGTGTTCGCCCGCTTTTAACTCGAAACTGGCGGTGGCGCTATTACCTTCCAGGGTCATCACGACCGTGGCGGCCAGCCGAAGCGAGGGCTGATCCGTCGCATGAAAATCGATACAACCGCGCTGAATCTCGGCGCGGGTTTCCGCGCGGGCGTAATCATGGCGAGGCGAACAGACCATGTTAAACCGGGCCTGGCCCCGCACCATTTTCACCCGGCGGATAATGCGTGGCAGTTTGTCCTGACGGTCGCAGATGGGCATGTAGTCAGTAATTTCGGCCACGCCTTCTTCGGCCAGCCAGCGCGTTTGCAGAATATTGGTATCCGGCAGGTAAATTTGTTGCCGACGGGCGTTTTGCCACTCGGGTGCGATTGAAAACAGGCCCGCTTCGTCACTGTCCAGTAAGGCCGAAAACACCGACGGGCTGTCCAGCTCCGGCCAGCAGAGATAGTCGATCGTGCCATCGTTTGCGACCAGTGCACAGGTGCGGAGATCACCTATGACACCATGATCGTCAATCTTGCGTTTAACCTTACTCATCGCGTTCTCCCTGTCAGTGTCTGACTTAACTATAGCCAGGTACCCGCATACCGCTTCGTTCGGGCACAGATCGTTAACCTGGCGAGCCCGTTGTCCGCGTCCGGCACAATTTTCAGCCCGGTATATACTTTTCATACACTTCCAGAGGAGACCGTTATGACAGCACCCCAACGAAAAGTGGCCATTGTGACCGCATCGGATTCGGGCATCGGCAGCCGTTGTGCTGAGATGTTAGCCGAACAGGGCTTTGATATTGGCATCACCTGGCGTTCAGACGAGGAAGGCGCACAGCGGACCGCCCGTCGGGTAGAAGAGACCGGACAACGGGCAGAGACGATTCAGCTCGATCTGGCCGATCCGCCAGAAGGCGGCAAGGTGTTGCAGCAGTTGATCGACAAACTGGGCCGTATCGATGTGCTGGTCAACAATGCCGGGGCAAATTTTAAAGCCGACTTTATGGACGTGACCTGGGAAGACTGGCGTAAAACCTTCAGCGTGGTGATGCGCCGCGCGATAAATGCGCCCATTTCCGTGAGATAAATGGCACCGCTGCGGCGTTTCAGTAGTTGCAAAAGAATTACAATCCTACCGCGTCATCCTTCCTCTGACCATCTACCGGAAAATACCGGTAGAGCGTCGATAACCCCACCCCGTAGATAATAGCCAGCTGCTGGCGGGTATGCCCCTTAGTCAATAGCCGCCCAATCTGTTCCCGCTCATGCGGCTTTAATGCGTTGGGCCTTCCGCCTATGCGTCCCTGTGCTCTGGCTGCTGCCAGTCCGGCCAATGTCCGTTCGACGATTAGCTCACGTTCCATCTCCGCCAGTGCCGACATCACATGGAAAAAGAAACGCCCCATGGCAGTGCTGGTATCAATACTGTCTGTTAAAGAGCGGAAGTGGGCACCGCGCTCATGCAACTCTGATATAAGTGCGATCAGGTTCTTAACGCTGCGCCCCAGCCTGTCCAGTTTCCACACTACCAGGGTGTCTCCGCTATTAACGCACTTTAAAGCGCGTTTCAGACCGGGGCGGCTGGCAACTTTTCCGCTCATACGGTCTTCAAAAATGCGGTCACAGTTTGCGCTTGTGAGTGCATTACGCTGTAAATCGCTGTTCTGGTCGATTGTTGATACACGGATATAACCAATGACGGCCATCAATTCTCCTCCTCTATGTCGCGGTGGGAGGATTTTTACAGATTTCGCTATGTGTAACTGCTTTTCCAAAAACCTTGGTTTGGGGGAAGGGGCAAAAATGCCAGCGGCAACCCTCTCAGGCAGTACATCGGGCTATGTCATCATCCCGGCGCTAATTGGCTCAGTTAACCGGGTATTTGTATTTCAATGGACATCAGTCTCTGTACCACCATCCACCGATGGTTCTCTGGTCATAGTTGATGCCTCCTGGCCTATGCCGTTTCCAACAGCCTGCATGTCAATCATGCAAGCACTTAACAATTCCCTCATTTACTCTACGACGGGGACGCCGTTTTCAAGCTCAAGAATAGTGGATCGTTCAAAATTCCAGGCAGCTTCAGCTTACTCAAAATCAACATCAACGGTTACTGTATGGGGAGTTGGCTACTAATGAATAGTTACGTTTTCAGCCCGTCTCAAAATATGATCATCCCGCTGGCTCAAAAGCAATTGTATGTTGATGCAGGAACATGGCCAGACGACGTGATTGCTATATCAGAAGAAACCGCCGAGGAGTTTAACCAGCAGTTTCCGATCGGAAAAACCTTGTCGCATGATGAAAATAGTCAACCATGCTGGGTCGATATTCCGCCCCCAACTCATGATGAGCTGATTGCTATGGCAGAGCTGGATAAGTTACGGCGCATCGGTGAGGCCAACAATTTTATGAATGACAAGCAGTGGTCGGGTAAGGCAGCTATAGGCAGGCTTAAGGGGGACGAGCTGGAACGATACGGACTGTGGCTGGACTATCTCGATGCACTGGATGCAGTAGACACATCCAGCGCACCAGATATTGACTGGCCTATTCAGCCGGAGGAGCTGGCCATATAACATCAGGAGCCGTCGAAACATCGACGGCTTTAACCGCAGTTTTATAAGCCATCCATGATGACAGTTTCGCTTTGTTTTTTTCGCTGATATCACCGAGCATCAACTCTATACGCCAGTCAACTGTCACATCGTCAATATTCGCTATCAACTCCTGGCGTTTTTGTTCGGCTCTGACAACTTCTTCTTCATGCGTCAGCGGTGGTTTATCAGCCCATACAGGGTAACCATCATCACCAGTTGCCAAAACCTGTACATCATTCGGCCGGGTATACTCCTGAAATGTGTCCTCTGAAACATACACACCATGCGCTTCATCCCATGCACCGTTTTTTTGAAACTCACTTTTTAGAACGGATGGTAAAAACTGATTATTTATAAATAAATACTTATCCATGTCACTTTGCTTTTGCAAACCAGATGCCGTTAAGATTTGACGATGGAGCAAAGGATCCTCCCTGGTAAACTGCTGCACCAAGTCGGAACGCTGATAGATTAACAGGATAGCCCTGAACTACTTCAACACCGCCAGTATCAGATGGATGCGACGTCACTGCCACAGTGAGAAACGCATTTGGGAACGGAATGGGTAAAGTAATATTGGCACCATCGGCAAAAGTGGCACGTCCCCATTGTTCAATAAAACCATCTGGCGTTTTTCGCCACCCGGCATTCGTCCCTCCGCCTTGCGTCCACGCACTCATATCAGGCATCTGATTTGCCCCTGTTCCTACATCGCGTTTCGCGGCTTCCTTTAAACCAAGGTTTTTGACAAAGAGCGCCGGGTCAGGAATATCTGCGCCGTTCTGGTCTTTGGCCAGCTTCTCCGCCAGCTTGTTCAGGACCGTGGTTGCAAAGTTTGGATCGTTACCAAGGGCATCAGCCAGCTCTTTGAGCGTATCCAGCGTCTCAGGGGCGCTGCCAGCAAGCGCCGCAAGTGCTTTGGCCACAAACTCCGTTGTCGCCAGCTTCTTGCTGTTATCGCTATTTGCAGGTGTAGGCGCTGTTGGCGTGCCGGTGAATGTCGGGCTGGCCTTCGGCGCGTACTGGGTATGCGGGTCTGCTGCCGCGATGTGTTTCGCAAGGTCTGTACCGCCTTTCTCAACCTGTTGTTTCAGGTACAGCGTGCGGCTGGCCAGTTGTTTACCCTGACGGTTAGAAATTCCGTCAGGCCCGCCCAGAACGGGGTCAGAGACCTCAATCTGGTAGATGCCTTCTTCCCACTGCGGGGTTTCGGGTAGGTTTGCCATAATTAACTGCTCCCGTGGTTATAGCTGCCGTCATAGTTGACGGTGTTGTTGTAGCGAATGGCGACAGACTGATACTCCAGGCTTGCCAGATGGCAGCGGGCCGGAGCAAAGGCAGCGAGCGTCTGGCGTAACAGCGCCGCCTGATCGTTAGTGATGGGCTGCTGAAGGATGACGCGATAAACCGCCCAGGCTTCCGCATCGCCATGGACGAAAAGCCCGTTGTAAGTGTGTTTGCCGTCGTAGCCGATCTGGCCAGTGCCTTCAATCAGATCCACTTCGCCGAAGCCGAAACGGCGGATGATTTCCCGGATTGACCACGGCGTCCCTTTGTAGCGGTGCAGCTCGATAGCGGATTTGATAAGCATGCGGCGTACATCGTCCGACTCCGCCAGCTCCCAGCCATCGCCGAACAGTGAGAACTGCTCGCCCAGCCATGGCAGCGCGGAACTGTCGACAATATCGACGAGATAGACCATCAGTACGCTCAGGTCGATGTTATCCAGCCGCCCGGCGAGTCTTCCCAGTGCCCTGAGGCTGATATCACCCTCAAGCGGTGGCGGAAGTTGTAGCGGCTCAGCCATCGGATACTCCGGTCATATTGAGAGTGATCGCCGTACAGTTTGCCCATTCATTTTCTGCCACCACTTTCAGCACCGGTGTCACCAGTTCGACCTGATACACTCCGGCAACGGACAGCACGCTGATAATCTGACTGGGGACAATATCGCGCCCCAGCGTGGCGGTACGGGACGCTACCCAGTTCTGTATGGCGCTATTGGCGTTGTCCTTTATCGAGTTGGCATCCTGGTCACGATAGATAGTGATGTTGGCCTCAATGGCGTAATCCACCTGCACAGGTGTTTTAGCCCGCACGGTATCAGTGAGCGGCCTGACTTTTTCGTCCGAGCAGAAACTCTCTACCAGCGTAAGGATGCTGTCGTCCGGCAGGCCGGTACTGAGCAGCGGATACAGTTCTACAGTGCCGGGAACCGGGGAGAGCACAGCGACGTCGACGATGTTGGGATGGGCCTGCATGGCATGAAAGCGGTATGCCATACGGCTTCCGGCGTTGGTGAATGACTCCGGGGCCAGTTTGATACGCTCGCGGAGCCTGTCATTGTCTTCCTGCTCTGAACCACCAGAACTGGCCGCCAGATTAGTCACCTGCAGGTCGACGTTATCAATCTCATCGAGCAACTGACTGACCTGCGCAGGCTGCCAGCCGTTGCCAGCGGCTCCCGGCTCGGTACAGGTGGCCGTGGCATTGACCAGCAGCAATCCGGCTTTCAGTACCACGTCTGTATCGGTGGCAAAAATAATGCTGTCGGAAGCGCTGACGCGGGTTCCTGCCGGAATCAGCACATCAATGGCCAGTGCCTCATCCACGGAGAACTGGAGCGTGGTGGTGGCAGGCTGCGCGGCCAGGCGATATACACCGACCAGTTCACCGAGGTAATCAATCATCGGCTCACGGGCAAAGGCGACCAGATTCTGTTTGGCCGCTTCCTGCGCCGCCACCCTGACCAGCATTTCGCGGTATGCCCACAGGTCAATCAACAGGCGCTCAGCCTGAGCGGGGTATAGCGTTTTGCCGGTTGCAGCTTCGTACTGTGCAATCATTTCAGCCGTGATTTTGTCGGCATCGCGTTCAATAAAATCGGGTTCTGTCAGCGCCATAGCAACTCCTGAGTCCGGGGCTGTCCGTCAGAGCCTTTCCAGCTCACCCGGAGCGTAAGATGTTCGCCTTCGACGGCGGGTTTGACCGACATAAGCTGGCAGCGAGGCTCCCAGCGGCGGATGGCATCGACGGATTCGCGTACCACATGCGGAATAGCCCGGTCGATGGGCCAGTCGATATAAAGGTGCAGATTGCTGCCGAACTCCGGGCGATGCGGGTCGCTACCACGAGGAGTTCGCAGGATGATTTGAATAGCCTGCCAGATATCATCCAGCCCCCGGACGATTTCGCCGGGAGCCTGCAGGGCCGGTTGCCAGAATACTGAAGTTGTTTTCATGGGGGCAGTATTGCCCCTGCGCGGGAACGCCGATATTAAAGGCGTTTAAGAAGGTCAGTGGGAGTGGTGATTAGAGTTCTGGCCATCAGACAGCATGCTGCCTGTTGAGTGGGCATTGCCGTTGATTTCAAGGTTGCCGTTCACCGTGGTGGTGTCAGCGGTCAAATCAATGGTTTTCCCCTTCAGGCTGATACCTACCGCAACCTCGATTACTACGCGCTCGATACCGCCTTTGACCGTCAGCGTATGGGTCGCGCGGTTATAGCTGAACTCTGCGCCATCCGCGTATTTCGTGCCCCGGACGTTTTTGTCGCTGAACGGCGGTTTATCGACGTCTGAGTACACCGCGCCCAGAATGACACCATCCTCGCCGTTGGCATCGAGCAGCACCTCAACCTGCTCCCCCACATCAGGGAGCCAGTAATCCTTGTTATTCTGGGTGTTGCGCTGCAGCACGTTAAGCCAGTTAGTGCGCAGGTTATCGCACTCAGGCAGACGAACGCGGGCCTGAACCTTGTCGGCATCGACGGCGCTGACCGTACCGACCTGACGGGTGACGCCTGCCATTATTTCTTCTCCTTTGTTACCGTGGACGTGCTGCCGTCCGGTTTATAGACGGTCAGTGTCTGGCTCTTGCCGGTCTTTTTACCTTTTTTCGCCTTGCCCTGCGTGACCGGCCCTCGCGCCACCTCCAGTTCGGTGATGTAGCCGCTGTTGCGGTCAAATGCATGGCGGGCAGTGGTTATCAGCCATGGCCCGGATAACTGTCCAAAACCCACCAGTTCAATTTTGTTGCCTGCTGTCAGTTGAGGTGTCCCCATCAGCGTCAGGGAGCCGTTCTGCTGGTATTCGTTATGCCTGGCCAGCGCCGAATCTGCTTTAATCCGTGCGGTGTCCGGGTCGCTGACGCGGCTGTTGACCTTCAGTGTGTCGGCACTGGTGACCTTACCACCTTTGGTTTGTTTGTCGCTTTCGCTGGTGCCGCCATCAGCTTCGTAGACGATCAGCTTTTTATCGCTGCTCTTCTGATGTTTTACCTTCGCGGATTTGTAGACGCGGTTGATGGTGTCACGCAGGGAAAAGCTGGCCACATCCTGTGGCTTCAACTGTTTTACCGGCTCCTGACCGCGCAGCGTGGCCAGATGAGAGAAAATCAGCTGGTCGCTGACCACTTTTACGGCATAACCATACTCGCTGGCCAGCCGACGCAGGAAGCTCACGTCCGTTTCTGCATACTGGGTCACCCGGTCAATTTTGATGGACTCAATACTGCCAACCAGCTTCAGCTGATGCTTTTTGGCAATCCGCCCGGCGATGGCCGCCAGCGTGGTGCTCTCGAAACCACGACTGGATTTAGTCCGCAAGGCGTTGTTGACCGACGTGGCCACGCCCCGGATAGCGACAACGGACGCGGGCGAACTCACCTCGATCTCGTCTATCGAGAACGTACCGCAGGACAGCAGCTTCTCGCCCTGATAGCCCATCTTGAGCGTCAGCGTGTCGCCCTTGCCCGGATACCACTTATCCAGCCAGCGACCATCGGTGTCGTCCAGCTCCACCTCAATGGTATCGGACTCGCATTTGATGTTATCGCTGTAGGTTACGCGGGTGACATAGGGGGCGATATCGGTGGTGATGTTCTTCTGCAGATACCACAGGGTGAAAACCGGACTCAGAACATCGCTGACGCCGGTTAACGCTGATGCGGCCTGTGCAGTGCTGTTTATCTCAGCCATGGGGCAATATCCTCTTCTGTACTGGCTTCTTCAGCCTCGATAACCGGGATCAGTAACAACAACCCGGAGGGCAGCACCGGCGTAATGGCCACGTGCGGATTGGCGGCAATTATCCGGGGATAGCCCAGTGGGTCGCCGTAGTACTGCCATGCCAGAGAATCCCAGCGCTCTCCGTTACGGGTGACATGTTCAAGAAACATCACACACTCCTCGCCAGTATTCTGGCTGCCATGGTGCTTAACCCCGGCGACATCCGGGTGAACGTGGTGCTGGCGGAGTTGAGCTGCCCGGAAACGGCATCCAGCGCCGCCGCGATATTGCTGCCGTCCACGCCGCTCAGCGAAGACTGCGCCTGTTGTACATACGTGGCCGCATCACTGGTGGCTCTGGCCAGACTGATGGCATCAGGCATGGATTCAGAGAGCGCATTAAATGCCGGAACGCTCTGGCCTAACGCGCCGGACACGTTGCCCAGTCCGCTCATCAGCCCCGGTACGCGGGTCAGCGCGACGGCGGGGTTATCCTTCATTTTCTGCGCCACCCGAACGGCGCTGATAGTGGTCTGGAGAACAGACTGCGCCTGTTTGGCATAGTTGACGCCGTCGCGAACGTACTGGGCCACCCCGGAGGGCGAAGGAACGGCACCGGAGACCGCCCCGACGCCGGGTACCTGCGTGCGTATTGCAGGCGGCTGCAGCGGGTTTTTCGGGTCGCCAATGTACTCCCGGAGAGACGCGGAGGCATTGACGGCCAGCACGTTGCCGGTGCTGTCGGTCTGCTCGCTGGTCGCGGTCACGTCGGTAATCACGAACCAGCCGCGATAGTCACCGTTGCCGAAAACCAGCGCCAGCGCCTGATGGGCTTTCATGGCCGTTCTCAGTCTCGCCAGCTCCACGTCGGGCACACAATAATGCTGATGGAAGACCAGGCTTATCTGGATTTCGTCCAGCTTATCGCCGACGAATTGCAGGCCGGGCTTACCCTCGATGCGGGCATGTTCGGCATAATCGACACCGAAAGTGGCCTCAAAGCCGTCCCAGTAGGTAATCAGTTCAAACTCAATATCACCCAGTACCGCAAACATTATTCGTACCCCCGACGTTGTTTCTGAGCCAGCAGACGTTCCAGCATTTTCTCCAGTTCATGCAGGCTCATATTCAGTGCGCCGGTCAGTCCGGCTGGCGCTGCGGTTTCTTTGCCATTGAGGAAAAACTGAGGATTAAAGCTGACCTGAATACCGCCAGATGTTCCGCCTCCGGCTGCAGCTGCGCCACGGCCTGAATATCCCGCAGCCATGATTTCCGGCGACGGGATGCGGGGAACATCAGGAGTCATCTCTGTTGCCAGGCGTTGTCCGGCAAGCGCTGCCAGCGGTGTGGTGCGCTGCAGGCCGATAGCGGCACCCTGCGCGATGTTGTCACCAAAGCCTATAAACACACGGCTCGGCGAATGAATGCCCAGCTTTTCCTTGAACCAGCCGCCCACGCTGTCGCCCATATCTGTGACGGTGGTTTTGAGCGACTCCCATTTGTTTTTGATGCCGTTTATCAGCCCGTCGATAAGGTGGCCACCGAAGTCAGTGAACTTCGCGGGCAGATCAACGCCGAGATATTTCAGCGCAGCCGCAAAGGCTTTATAGAGCAGACCAACCGGCGACCAGTTAATCAGCAGCTTACCAATCCCCACGATACCGCCGTTAAAAGCCTCTTTAATGTCAGCCCAGCGCTGTTTGAACCAACTGCTGACAGCCCCCCAGTTACGATAAATAAGATAAGCCGCCGCCGCGACGGCGGTGATGGCAAGACCAATGGGATTCATCAGCAGTGCCTGCCCAATCCAGAGAACGGCACGCCCGGCGATCATAATGCCGCGAACCAGCCCGCCTGACAGCGCCCCCCCCAGAGTTCTGGCTCCTCTGGCGACGGCGCTGAAGCCGGTCACCAGCCAGCGAAGTTTGCCGCCTTCACCCAGCGCGAGTGTCAGGCGAAGCCAGTTGGCCCGCAGGAGCACGGCATTTTTCCAGACGTTGACGAAAGGTGAAATAAGGAGATTCAGCCCGAGCTTGAGGCCGATGGTTGCCATCTTGAACGCAAGTAATGCGCCAATCACTTGAATTGTGCCGCTCACGAGTTGCGGATTAGCCGCTATCCATTTTCCAACGCTGTTCATTAAGGGGATGAATGTTTCCCCCAGTTCGATCAACGCCGGACGTAATGATTCTCCGATGCTAATGGCCGAGTCGTTAAACCCAATCTGCGTTCTGCGCCAACGTCCTTCGAGCGTATCATTTTGTTTCGCTGCATCCTTGTCCAGCGTAGACATTGCAGAGGGAGTGTTCATTTCCTGCTTGTTAGATTGGTACTTATCCCAGCCCTGACGCATAGACAGCAGATGGTTCACGGTCTGGATATCGGTAAAGACTTCCGCCAGTCCGAAGGACTCCATCAGCTTCTGCTGGCCTTCCTGATCGCCTCTTGAGCCTGCCGCTTTCCATTGCTGCACAAATGCCTTGCCTTTACCGTCGATAAACCGGTTGGCAATCATCAGGGAGGCTTCATATTGAGAGAACCCCTGGGCTACATAATTTTGCATTGATCCCTGGTAATCCACGCCAGCCTTAGCGTATTTCTGCGTGGTATCTCCGCGTCCCATTGCCGCCAGCCAGTTTGACATATTGGTGACGGCCTCTTCCGCTGAGCCGCTGCCTTTACCCACTTCCAGACTGGCGACGATCTGGGTTATAGCGTCTTTGCCGTAAATACCACGTGCAGCGAAGGCTTTGGCCATACCAGGTAACGCTTTCGCCATATCCTTCAGCTCAAACGAGCCTAGCTTGGCCCCGGTTGCCGCAATCCCAAACGCCTGCTCCAGCTCTTTGGCATCGGTAATTTTCAGCGCATCGCTAAAGGCGTAGGTCATTTTTGCGAGGTCAGTCATATCCGCTTTGGTGGCCGTGGCCGCTTTACCGAGCATCCCGGCAAAGGTCGCTGCCTGCTGCGGATTCATGCCATCGGCAACCAGTTGACCCACGCCGCCCAACAGAGATTCCTGGAGCTGATTGACCTGCAGGGATGCCCGACGAATGGCAGTACCGATGGCCTGTTCCTGCCTTGAATCCAGATCACCGGTGACACTGATATCGCGTAGCTGGGATTCAAACGAGGCATATTGTTTGACCGAGGCCATGACCGGTGCGCCCAACGTTCTGCCGATGGCATAGGTTTCTGCGCCCTGGCCATAGAGCGCCATGCGGTTAGCCTTCAACGCATCACTGGTGGCCGAAACCGCTGACAGACGGCGCTGCTGGCGCTCGATTTGCTCCATTGTGCGACTTACCCGCAGCAGTTCGCTGTTGAGCCGCTGCATCCGGGAAGAGCCTAACTGGCCATAACGTTCAGTTGCACGGGTTAAGGCATTCTGGCGTTCCTGCAGGCGGCGCGATGTATCACCCAGGGAATCTAGGGCGCGTCGGGTGCCACTGACGGCTGAGCGGAAGCTGCTCCCGACAATGCCGCCAATAATGACGCCGACTGAAAATTCACTGGCCACGGTGGTTATCCGCTGAAAGCGGAAAAACGGAAGGAAAGTGTCTGAGAGGCATGCAGAACAGCCGCGTGTGGCGGCTGTTAAGTGATGAGGAGTTACTGATTGTCGCCGAACTCCCTTTTGATTTGCTCTTCAGCCTGCTCCAGCCACATCTCCAGATCGTCAGTATCGAGGGCATCAATCTCCCCCGGCTGAAATCTAAACCACCTCGCCAGCAGCCCCTGCGCCTGCATCAGCGTTTTCGTCGCTCTTACCCAGCCCAGTGACTTGCTGAAATCGTTTCTGCAGCTCCATGTAGTCAGCAAGATCCATGTTATCGAGGTCTTCCGGGAGAATACCGGTACTGCGGGCAATCAGCGGTTCGTCCCAGTCAGCCGGGTCTTTGCTGATTTTGCGCACCTGTTTCAGGTCTTTGACCGTCAGGCGTTTCAGTTCGACCTGCTCAACTCTGGTGCCAGCAGCTGTGGTGAAGGGGTAGGACAGCTTAAAAGTATCGGATTGGGTTTGTGACATGATCGTGCTCCTGTGTAAGTTCAGAGCAGTATGTCCGGTGGTGGGACTGACAGATATTAAAGGGGATTAAGAAGAAAGGGGCCGAAGCCCTGACGAATCCCCACAAAAATGAGACAGACATAGCAAGATGTGATCTACTGATTCTTCCACAAATTCAATGGGATCACCGCTATGCCTGCCCGTAAAGTATGTCAGAATTTTTTTCAGGATGCTCT
>NZ_VZPF01000095.1 GCF_008801695.1 Pantoea stewartii subsp. stewartii | reverse complement strand
GCCTTGTTGTAGTTGCACCAGTTGGTGATTTTGAATTTCTGCTTAGCCACGGAACTGCCTGCATTATCAGGATTATGCGTGATCTGATCCTGCAACTCAGCAAAAGTTCGATTTATTCAACAAAGCCGCGGTCATCAGGTCAATATGGAGTACGCGCGTCAACATCCACGCCAGTCCGCCACACAGCAGCATCAGGCCGAAAATGGACAGCAGCATTTGCGGCAGGGTGCTCAGCGCCAGTTTGAAAATGGGTCGGGTGAAGCGCAGCCCTACACTCCAGCCGATCAGGGCGTACGCCAGGGCAAGCAACCATTCAGGCATCTGAAGCACGGCTGTTCCGGTAGCGTGCAGCGTAGCGCCAATCAGCGCAGGCACCAGCAACGCGCCGGACGGAATGCGTAGCCAGGGGCCCAGCCAGGCGCTGCCGAACACCAGGCAAATCGTCAGCAGAAAACCGCTGTTCAGTGCAGGAAACCACACCAGTGATCCTGCATGAGCGCCATCGCCCAGGCCGATGCGAGCCACCATTGCCGCCGCGCCCGCCACAAACAGAACGCGCAGATACTGCATAAAGGCGACCAGACGCACATCCGCGCCGAATTCTCCCGCCATCGCCACCATGGCAGAAGCACCACCAGGTGACGATCCCCACGCGCCGGTCGGGCCGGGAAGCTGACTAAACCGAACCAGCAAAAAGCCCGACACACCGCTGGCCGCCAGAGTCAGCAGCAGTACCGCTACCACGACGGGCCAGTCCTGTAACAGCGGCGTTAAAATCGACGGTGACAGGCTCTGCGCAATCATACAGCCCAGTACCGCCTGCGACAGCAGGAACAGCCGCTTAGGGATGCGCAATGTGGCACCGGATAACCCCATCATCACGCCCACAATCATCGGGCCCAGTAACAGGGCGGCCGGAACATGAAAATACTGGAAGAGTGCGCCAAGTAATACCGATGCGACCAACAACAGTAACCACTGCACGCGCAATGAAAGAGAGGCCATAAAAGTTAATTTTTTGTGAAAATGGAGCAGGTAGATTACGCAGAATTGTGCCAGCAGGCCAGAGTAATGGGCCGGTTGACCGGCCCTGACAGACGATTACAGCCAGTTCTTGCGTTTGAAATAAAGATAAGGCGCCAGACCGGCAAGCATCATCAGGCAAATCGCACCGGGATAGCCAAAGCTCCATTTCAGTTCAGGCATAAACTCAAAGTTCATGCCGTAGCTGGAGGCCACCAGCGTTGGCGGCAGGAAAACCACGGAAACCACCGAGAAGATCTTGATGATGCGGTTCTGCTCAATATTAATAAAGCCCATCGCCGCCTGCATCAGGAAGTTGACCTTCTGGAACAGGGACTCATTGTGAGGCAGCAGCGATTCGATATCCCGCAGGATTTCGCGCGCCTGCTCCAGTTGATTGCCTGGCAAACGGGCTTTTCGTACCAGGAAGTTAAGCGCTCGCTGCGTATCCATCAGACACAGGCGCACTTTCCAGCCGATATCTTCCAGCTCAGCTAACCGCGACAGCGCCTGATCGTACTCCTCGCCCTGCTGACCTTCCATAATCACGCGGCTAAGCTTTTCCAGCGCGCTATAGATGTTTTCAATCTCATCCGCCAGCTGTTCAATTTTGGTCTCAAACAGGTCGAGTAGCAGCTCGTAAGCGTTACCGTCAATCAACGTCTGGTTGCGGGCTCGCATGCGGTAAAGACGAAAGGCAGGAAGCTCCCGCTCGCGCAGTGTATATAAGCGTCCTTCGCGAATCGTAAAGGCGACCGTCGAGTTGCCGGCATGATCTTCGGCATCTTCAAAAAAGAAAAAGGAGTGGATGTGCAGGCCATCTTCATCTTCGAAGAAACGCGCTGAGGCTTCGATATCTTCCAGCTCAGGGCGCGTGGCCAGGCTCTGCCCCAGCTCGGACTGAACACGGTCGCGCTCGCCTTCCTCAGGCTCGACCAGGTCAACCCACACTGACGTGGTCAGTTTATCGCTTTCTTCTTCCAGTTCCAGACGCGTCAGGCGACTGTTATCAAGTTTAAATGCGCTCAGCATAGCAAGACTCCCCATTGCAGACTTTATGGGACAACGCTGTAAGGCGGTCGGAACAGATAACCGCGAACCTGAACACGGAGAAACGATAAATCAGTGCTGACTCGTGCGACGGATCAAAAAGGGAGGTCGCTGATAACCGCTAAGGCTACCAGCGTAATGAGATAGCCTTAGATGTTATTCCTGAAAACCAGGTTAATGAGCCAGCATCGACTGGGCGTGTCCAAGGCATTGTCCTCTCATGATAATAGTGCGCGCATGTTACGCTGAGACGAAAAAGTCGTCAACCGGCGGCTAGACGGTTTCCAGTTTGGCGTAGGCAGCCACCAGCCACTTGATCCCCTGCCCCTGAAATGCCACCTGAAGGCGGCTGTGTTCCCCGCTACCTTCCAGATTCACGATGGTGCCTTCACCAAACTTCGCGTGACGAACGCGCTGTCCCAGAGAGAACCCCGTGTCGCTTTTGCTGATCGGTGTGCCCATGCGCTGATGGCTGACCGGCCGCGTAACGCTGGCGCGTAACCGGACTTCTTCAATACAGTCTTCGGGCAGCTCACCGATGAATCGCGAGGGGCGATGGTAAACTTCTTTTCCGTACAGACGGCGGGTTTCCGCGTACGTCAGCGTCAGTTTCATCATGGCACGTGTGACGCCAACGTAAGCCAGGCGGCGCTCTTCTTCCAGCCGTCCGCCTTCGTCCAGGGCCATCTGGCTGGGGAACATGCCTTCTTCCATGCCGACGATAAATACCTGACTGAACTCCAGCCCTTTCGCAGAGTGCAGCGTCATCAGTTGTACCGCATCCTGCCATTTGTCCGCCTGCCCTTCGCCGGCTTCCAGCGCGGCATGCGACAGGAAGGCCTGAAGCGGCATCAGGTCTTCATCTTCATCCTGATAACTAAACTGGCGCGTGGCTGTCACCAGCTCCTCAAGGTTTTCGATACGCGCCTGGCCCTTTTCACCCTTTTCCTGCTCGTACATCAGCCACAGACCGGAATCCTTGATGACCCGATCGGTCTGCACGTGCAGTGGCATTTCGGCGGTTTCGCTTGCCAGTGAATCCACCAGCTCACAGAAACGTTGCAGGGCAGAGGCGGCACGGCCGGCGAGCGCGCGTGACTGAAGGAGTTCACGCGTTGCCTGCCATAAGGTGATCTGCTGTTCGCGGGCCGTCTGACGCACCACATCCAGCGTACGATCGCCCACGCCACGTGTGGGCGTATTGACCACGCGCTCGAAAGCCGCATCGTCGTTGCGGTTGGCTATCAGACGCAGATAGGCCAGCGCATCTTTAATTTCCTGGCGCTCGAAGAAGCGCATGCCGCCGTAAATCCGGTAGGGCATACTGGCCTGCAGCAGGGCTTCTTCCAGCACGCGCGACTGGGCGTTACTGCGGTAAAGAATCGCGCAATCGGCCAGCGCATTGCCATTTTCCATCCAGGCTTTAATGCGATTGACGACAAAGCGCGACTCATCCAGCTCGTTGAAGGCGCAGTAAACCGAGACCGGCTCGCCATCGCTGCCATCGGTCCACAGCTCTTTGCCGAGTCGGCCATTATTATTGGCAATCAGGGCGTTAGCGGCTTTCAGAATCGTGTTGGTGGAGCGGTAATTCTGCTCAAGACGAATGGTATCGGCACCGGGAAAATCCGTCAGGAAGCGCTGAATATTTTCAACCTGCGCCCCGCGCCAGCCATAGATGGACTGATCGTCATCACCGACGATAATGACTTTGCTGCTGTCGCCCGCCAGCATACGAATCCAGGCATACTGAATGTTGTTCGTATCCTGAAATTCATCCACCAAAATATTGCTGAAACGCTCACGGTAGTGATTCAGGATAGGGGGCTTGTTTAACCACAGTTCATGGGCCCGCAGCAGCAACTCGGCAAAATCGACCAGCCCGGCACGATCGCAGGCTTCCTGATAGGCCTGATAAATGCGCAGCCAGGTCTGTTCTACCGGGTTGCCATAGCTTTCAATGTGCTTCGGCCGTAAACCTTCATCTTTCTTGCCGTTGATGTACCACATGCCCTGACGCGCAGGCCACTGCTTCTCATCCAGATTCATCGCCTTAATCAGGCGTTTGAGCAGGCGCAGTTGATCTTCACTGTCGAGGATTTGGAAGTCCTGCGGCAGCCCCGCGTCGAGATGATGCGCACGGAGCAGACGGTGCGCAAGGCCGTGAAACGTGCCAATCCACATACCGCCCTGACTGGTGCCGATCAGGTGCTCAATACGGTGACGCATCTCTGCCGCCGCCTTGTTGGTAAAGGTCACCGCCATAATGGAATAAGGTGAACAGTTTTCAACGGACAGCAGCCAGGCGATGCGGTGCACCAGAACGCGTGTTTTTCCACTGCCCGCGCCCGCCAGCACCAGCAGGTTGCTGCGCGGTGCCGCAATGGCAGCACGCTGTTTGTCATTCAACCCGTCGAGCAGTTCAGAAACGTCCATAAGCACCAATAAGTCAGAGAATGCGAAGCATAAGACTGGATAAATTTACAGCCATTATAACAGCGAGGTCAGTGATGCCAACTGTGAAATTTCAACGTGGGGCAGAAGACGGGCATCGTCAATGTGCATCAGATTCCCCTCACGCAGGTTAATCCAGCAGGCTTGCATGCCATAACGTAACGCGCCGGCCACATCCGTAGTGAGATCGTCACCGACGTGAAGAATACTGCCCGGGGCGATATTCAGGCGTTGCGCGGCAAGGTGATACATATCCTGCCACGGCTTCGCGCGCCCGTCTGGGCCAGCACGCAGTGAAAACTGGAAGTAGGCTGACAGGCCGAGCTTTTCAGGCTGCGCGTTACCATTCGTAATCGCTACCAGCGGGACTTTTTTCGCCAGCGCTTTCAACGTGTCATGGGTTTCCGCCGGCATCGCCACCTGGCTGCGCCAGTGATGGAACACCTCCATGATCTGGGCGGCGCCCGCTGTCGCGTCTGCTGCCGTTAAGCCCGCGTCAGTCATAAGCAGCTCTATCGTACGACGGCGCCATTCTGTCACATCGTGATAAATGTCAGGTTCACGAAGTCGCAGTTGATTGCGCAGCGTCGCCACATCATCCGGCGTCACGTCACGCACTGCAGGATGAAAAGCCTGCAGAGCGGCATGCGATGCTTCTGTGGTTTTACGTATGACCGGATAGTTGTCATACAGCGTGTCGTCTAAATCAAAGGTGATCGCTTTGATGGCACGCAGCGGGCGATAGAACTTCATTCACTCTTTCCTCGTTTGGCGCGGGGATGCGCAGCATCATACACCGAAGCCAGGTGCTGGAAATCAAGGTGGGTATAAATTTGCGTCGTCGACAGGTTGGCATGACCAAGGAGTTCCTGCACCGCGCGCAGATCGCCACTGGATTCCAGCAGATGGGTTGCAAAGGAGTGACGCAGCTTGTGCGGATGAATATGGCTGTTCACGCCCTGTTTAATGCCCCATTCGGCAAAACGTTTTTGAACATTACGGGCAGAGATGCGCTTGCCCCGGCTGGAGAGAAACAGCGCATCGTCGTCGGCGTTAAAGGCGAGACGGTGCGGCAGCCATTGCTTAATCCAGTTGACCGCTGTGCGTCCAATCGGTACGCGCCGCTCTTTATTGCCTTTTCCTGATACCCAGACTTCTCCCGCCTCAAGATCAACATGGCGGCAGTCCATATTGACCAGTTCGGACAGGCGAAGCCCTCCGCCGTACATCACTTCCAGCATGGTACGATCGCGTATTGCCAGCGGATCGTTAAGATCGATTTCCAGCAGTTGATTAACTTCATCGACGTCGATATTTTTGGGCAGATGGCGGCCATTACGCGGTGTGGCAATGCCTTTCGCCGGGTTGGCGGGCAGCATGTCCTGGCTCACCTGCCAGTCAAGAAAACTGCGTAGCGCCGAAAGCCGTAGCGCCAGACTGCTGGCGGCCAGGCCTGCCCGACGGCTGCGGGCAGCCATACTGCGTACCATGGCGGGATCGAGTTGCGACCATGCGCCGACCTTCATTTCATCGGCGATGCTCACCAACGCCTCTAGCTGGCGCGCATAGCTGCTCAGCGTTAACGGGCTGAGCTGGCGCTCAACCTTCAGGTAGCGCAGAAATCCGTCAACGGCCTCCTGCAGCACGCTGCTCATGCGCGCTCCACCCAACGTTCCAGTAATTCCGGCATCATCTGCGAAAGATGCTGTAGCAGTAAGGTTCCCATGCCCGACTGATAATGCAGGCTGTCGCGACTGCTGAACATGATGATGCCGAGTTCACCCTGTTCGCCCATCAGTGACATGGCCACCGAGCCGATGGCTTTCGCCTGGGGCAGCAGTAGCAGCAGTTCGGGGCCATTAATACTGCCGAGATAGTGCTGTTCATTACCGAAGCGCTGAATGCGCAGCGGTTCAAAGGCCTGGCGCGCCAGGCCAAGCTGCACAAAATCAGAGGGCGCACCCAGCCGCCACTTATCGTTAAACAGGCGGATATTGGCCCCGGCCAGGCCCAGCTCACGCGCCCAGCGATGCAAGCGGTTCAGCATATCCTGCAGTGAACTCGCGGCGGCAAGATGGCTTTGCAGTGCAAGCAGGCGGGCAAAAAGTTGCTGGTTCGCCGTGGCCTGCTCCATCAGCAAGGTGATTTCTTCTTCCAGCCGTTGAATATGGTTGCGCTGGCGCGCCATGTGCCATTCCACCAGCGAAACGCTGCCGCGAACCGGATGCGGTACGGCCATCTGTTCGACCTGGCGCGCATTACGCATAAAGAAATCAGGATGCTGTCGCAGATAATCACTGACGGCCTCATCGTCCAGCAGAGGTGTGTTTTCCACCTGCTCTTCGACATTTTTCATAAGTGAATAAACCCATCGTAGACATGTGTGGCCGGGCCGGTCATAAACAGCGGCTGTCCGGCACCTTTCCAGGCGATGTGTAACGTACCGCCTGGCAAATCAACGCGCACTTTCTGGCTCAGAATCCCCTGCTGAATGCCACAGGCCACCGCTGCACAGGCACCGCTGCCGCACGCCTGCGTTTCGCCCGCACCACGTTCGTAAACACGCAGCCGGATATGTTCAGGGTTGATGATTTCCATAAAGCCAACGTTGACGCGCTCAGGAAAACGCTCGTGGCTTTCCAGTATCGGTCCCAGCAGCTCGACCTGTGCGGTTTTGGTGCTTTCGACCTGAATCACGCAATGGGGATTTCCCATGGAGACGGCACCAAACATGACCGTCTGCTCCGCCACGCGAAGCAGGTACAGGTTTTCAGCCTTGTTAGCGCGGAAAGGCACCTGATGGGGCTCAAAATTGGGCTCCCCCATATTCACGCGGACCAGCTCGTCGGGCGTAACGCTGAGCACCATTCTGCCCGCCTGGGTGCTGACGCGAATGTCGCTTTTATTGGTCAGGCCTTTCAGCTGGACAAAGCGGGCAAAACAGCGCGCCCCGTTACCGCATTGCGCCACCTCGCTTCCGTCCGCATTGAAAATACGGTAGTGGAAGTCGAGATCGGGATCATAAGGCGGTTCGACGATCAGTAGCTGATCAAAACCCACCCCTAAATGGCGATCGGCCAGCCGGCGGATCAGTTCCGGCGAGAAAAAGACGTTTTGCGTCACAGCATCCACAACCATGAAATCGTTGCCGAGACCGTGCATTTTGGAGAACTGCATTTTTTGCTCCGCCGGATACGCCATAAGAATTATTTCATTTGTGAGCTTGAATCACCGGTCACCAGACCGCCCACATCCGCTTTAGATGCCTCGGCTTTCTGCTTTTGCGTGGGCGCTGACGTGGGCGCGGCTTGTTTTGGCGTTTCCTGCTGTGGGAAGTAGAGCGGTCCTTTCAATCCACAGCCTGCAAGGCTTGTTAATGCCAGTGTCATTGCTAACAGGCTTATCGCTTTCTTCATTCTTTATGCTCTTCATGTCCTGTGTCCTGGATGCTTATCATCGCAGTTGAAGTTGGAAAAGCAACAGGAAATCCCAGCAATTCACGCAAGCCTTGTGGCAGGCCCTGGCAGAGCGCCACAAGCCTCCGGCAGAACTCAGTGCATCTGATAGCGTGGTTGATAGTCATTGTTGTCGTTATCGGGCTGTGAGGCGCACAGCGCCGTTAATGTCTGATTCCTGAAGGGAATCACCTGATAACGGTCACCCACATTCACGATTTGGTAAAACTGCGGCAGGTTGAAATTGATAAAGCTTGAGCCGTAGGTAAAACGATCGTGTGACGACGAGTAGAAACGGCTGACATCCCGCACCAGCTCTTCTTTGCTGCCTTCACAGTGGTGGTAGACCTCAACGCGGTTACTTTCATCCAGGATATAGATATTGAAACCGCGATCGTCAGTGGTGTCTTCAAAGAAGAACTGAATGATCCCTTCGCTGGCGTAGCCATTGACCACCGGCGGCAAAGGCGTCTGATTGGACTCAACCTTGATCGACAAACCGTGCAGCTTGTTATTGGATATGGCGCCATAGAACTCAACGGCGTTTTCCAGTTTCTGCACCGAAACCCCCATGCGTTCAAAGAACAGTCCCCAGGTCTGGCCGGCCATGCGTAATGCCTTGAACCGGCCCGGCTCCTGACGCGTACTGGAAAGGCGCAGTTCAATACATTCAGACACCAGTTGCTGCACACGGGTACGAATCAAGCCGCGCAAATGCTGGCTATAGCAGAACACCTCCACCGTATCTGGCGGTGAGGCATCCTGATGCATTTTACCCAGGATGGTCTTCAGACCTTCTATCATCGCCTGTTCGCCACTAAAGTGCAGCGTACGCACTTCATTCCATGAGTTACGGTACAGCAGGTCAATGCTGCCAATTAAACATTGCTGCTGCTGGCCAAAGCTGAAGACATCGAGCTTACGGAAATCAAAATGCACCACCTGGTTACGGAACGCCGAGGTCGGATCGTGCTCAAGGTTAACGATGATCGCCAGGTGACGAATTTCACAGGGGCTGTAGAGCGCTTTGGGCGTGGGTGCAGGCAGGCGCAGCGGGAAATGGCTGGAGACATCATCAACCAGCTCCTGCAGGCGCGCCAGATCACACAACTCGTTGCCTTTGATATGCAGACGGGTTTTGCTGGTCAGCAGACCATTGAACCATGCCCAGGCCACCAGCTTATTGAGATAGCGGTTATATTCCAGCGGCTGGTGACTGATGATCGAGCTCATATCCGGCGCCTGATTATACAGATACCAGCCTGGACGATTGGCTCGGCCCGCCGGCACATGAATAAAGGTCAGGTTGGATTCGGACAGGTCGGGGGAAATCTGCGGATTAACCAGCGTCACCTTGCCCGGCAAAGCCTCAAAGGCAGCGTACAATTTACGGGTCAGCACGCCGATATCCTGCGGGCTGGCACTGACGCTTAAATTGTTGCGGCGGGCAAAGCGGATAAGATTGTGATAGCTTTGCATCATGGCATCGAGCAACTCATTATGCGCTTCGCGGACGCGTTCGATTTTCCATTCGGCACGGTTGTCCAGAATAGCGAGCTTTTCGTCGTCCCAACCCCAGGATTTCACCAGCTGCGACAGAATTTCACGACGCCAGCCGCTACGTTGCTGATGGTCATCCGTACTGAGTTTTTCGCATACTTTCAGATAGAAGCAGCGGCGTACTAAATCGAGCCGCGGCTGATCGTCGATACTGGTGAGATAATGCGTAACGCGCTCCAGCATCATGCAGTAAGTATCCAGACCGAAACAGACGATCTCGCCATCGTGCAGTCGCTGTTTGATGTCCATCGCCAGCAGTTTAGTGTCCGGGTATTCCCAGCTGTAGGCTTCAAGCAGCAACGTTTTCAGGACTGCTTTGTAAGGTGAGTCGATACTTTTATACAACTGCCACAGGCTGGCACCAAAATACTCTTCCGCTGACAGGGTACTGAGGCCACCTAAATCAAGCCACTCATTGGGCGTGAGCACGCCTTTCGCGTAAAGCGACATCACATAGTCATCATAGTGATGCTCTTCTTCGCCCGGCACCATATTCCACAGGATACGTTTACCTGCCATGCGCACGGCTGTGCGGTAGAACTCGTCCAGCAGCAGTATATGCTGAGTGGAACCGCAGTCCTCACCGCCAAGATTCCCGCTTTCGTTATGGCGGAAGCGGTTTTCATCGATCAGGAAGAAGCTGACTTCGATGCCCATGGAGGCGCACCATTTTTGCAACAGCGCACATTTGCGCTGCAGATTGAGGCGCTCTTCATTATCCAGCCAGGATTGATGGCACACCCAGATATCCAGATCGGACACGCTGTTTTGTCCAACAGAGGAGGTACTGCCCATCGAGTAAATACCGGTAATGGGCAGTTCGCCTTTTGGCGCGTCAACCAGGGTAAGTTCTTGCTCGCCTGTTAACTCGGCCAGTAGCTGCAGTTGGTTTTCATCAGGCGTGAAGACGTTGATGCCATGTGGAACGTTACCTTTGAGGTAACCCGGCATCAGCGGATGTTGATAATGTAATAAGATCGGCAGCAGACTGTAGACTCGCTGAAAAGCGGGTCCCATTGCAGCCAGCGCGCGATCTACGCGCAGCTGGTTAATTGCATCCAGTCTCTGTTTCAGTGTCTCAATATAGAGGTACAAGACGTTTCGCCTGGTTGTCCTGGAGTTAAGCACCCTGCTTCCGCTCTCTGCCACTTATTATAAAGATGTCGTGCAGATTATTGCTGGAAACGTGATCAATCTATCACTCGCCGGATTGACCGTAAAGAAAGTTACGCTACCGCTATTTTAGCACGGTTTCGTCTACTTTTCGCACACCCAACGAGCGGCCTGCGATTACTGCCTGATATCTCAGGTTTAATCTGCGGGCGGTTCTTTTCAATCCGTTGAAACTGACAGCCTTCCCTCAACGATGATAGGATATTCGATGAACGATCTAAATGGTTAACGGCATGTTAAACAAAATTTTCAGAATTGCTACACGACAAAGCCCTCTTGCCATGTGGCAAGCACAATATGTACAGCAGCGTTTGATGAGCGCCCATCCGGGTTTACAGGTTGAACTGGTGCCCATGGTGACCAAAGGCGACATCATCCTGGATACGCCGCTGGCTAAGGTGGGCGGTAAAGGGCTGTTTGTCAAAGAACTTGAGCAGGCGATGCTGGAGAACCGTGCCGATTTGGCCGTGCATTCGATGAAAGATGTGCCCGTAGCGTTCCCGGCAGGCCTGGGCCTGGTCACCATTTGCCAGCGTGATGACCCACGCGACGCCTTTGTCTCAAATCATTACGCGTCGATCGACGAGCTTCCTCATGGCGCGGTGATTGGTACGTCCAGCCTGCGCCGTCAGTGTCAGATTAGTGCACGCCGTCCCGACCTGGTCATTCGCTCGCTGCGCGGCAATGTCGGCACGCGGTTAAGTAAGCTTGATGCTGGCGACTATGACGCCATTATCCTTGCCGCCGCCGGCCTTAACCGCCTGGGGCTGGAAGCGCGAATTCGCCAGCTCCTGCCGGCTGAAATTTCACTGCCAGCCGTCGGCCAGGGTGCGGTGGGCATTGAATGCCGCCTGGATGACAGCACCTTAATTGGGTTACTACAGGCACTAAATCATGATGATACGGCTGTCTGTGTCAAAGCTGAGCGCGCCATGAATACCCGTCTGGAAGGCGGCTGTCAGGTACCTATCGGCAGTTTTGCGGTGCTGAATGGTGATGAGATCTGGCTCCGGGGTCTGGTTGGCGCGCCGGACGGCAGTACCGTTGTAAGCGGCGAGCGCCGCGGGCCACGGTCTCAGGCCGAGCAGATGGGGATCTCGCTGGCCGAAGAACTGCTTAACAACGGCGCGCGTGAAATTCTGCACGACGTTTATCAGGGACAACCCCCCGTATGACGATTCTGGTCACGCGCCCGGAACCCGCAGCGGCAGAGCTGGTCTCCCGACTGCACGCCCAGGGTAAACAGGCGTGGAGCCTGCCCCTGATCGAATTCGCGCCGGGAGCTGACCTGCCCTCATTACCGGCTTCGCTAACCACGCTGCGCCGGGGCGATATGGTCTTTCTGCTCTCGCAGCAGGTTATCCACTATACACAGCATGCTGTCAAAGCATGGCCCGCAGACCTGGACTATTATGCAATTGGTCGCAGTACCGCGTTAGCGTTTCATACAGTGAGTGGCTTACAGGTGACCTGGCCTCATGCACAGGAAACCAGCGAGGCGCTGATCAAGCTGGCCACGTTGCAACAGGTGTCAGGTAAACGCGCGCTTATCCTGCGTGGCAATCAGGGCCGCGAACTGCTGTCAGAAACGTTGACGGCACGGGGCGCGCAGGTCTTCTATGCCGAGTGTTATCAGCGCTGCCAAAAACATTATGACGGTGCAATCGAAGGCCGCCGCTGGCGCGATCGTCATGTTTCTACGCTGGTCGTCACCAGCGGCGAAATGTTGCATCAACTGTATTCGCTGTTCCCCGAGGTTGATCGCGAGGAATGGCTGCTCCGCTGCCGACTGATTGTCGTCAGCGAACGTTTGGCTTCTGTGGCCGCCAATCTTGGTTGGCAGGATATTCACGTAGCCGAAGGTGCCGATAACGATGCGCTACTGCGCGCGTTATGTTGAACTTAACAATGGGATGTGCCAGATATGACGGAACAAAAAGACACCTCCGCCGTGGTTGAAGAAACTACACCAGCGGTTGATCGCGATGCTTCTCTTCAGGAACAACCACCCCGCAAGCAAAAGAACGGCGGCATGGTCCTGGGAGCGGTCGCGATCGTCATCGCTCTGGCGATTGGCGCAGGTTTATACCTGAACGATAAACACCAGGCCGAATTGCAGGCACAAACCAATCAGAGTCTGAGCGAACAGCTTGCCAAGCTACAGCAGCAGGCAAACAGCGATAAACAGCAGCTTTCTCAGCAGCTGAGCACCACAGAAAAAACGTTAGAGACCGCTCAGGCACAACAGGCGGCTTCTGAGAAAGCGCTGCAGGCGTTGCGCGAAAAGTTAGCCTCCATTTCAGGAAACGACGTGCGCAGCTGGCTGGTGGCTCAGGCAGATTATCTGGTGAAACTGGCGGGTCGTAAGTTGTGGAGCGATCAGGATGTCACCACGGCCGCAGCGTTGCTGAAAAGCGCTGATGCCAGCCTGGCAGATATGAACGATCCCAGCGTCATGAATGTGCGTCGCGCGTTGACGCAGGATATCAGTACGCTTTCGGCTATCTCCCAGGTGGACTACGACGGCATTATCCTGAAGCTTAATCAGCTATCAAACAACGTGGATAATTTACGTCTGGCCGATAACGACAGCGATGACGCGCCGATGGACAGCGACAACGGTGAACTTTCTGGCTCTATTCGCGAATGGCGTCAGAACCTGGTGAAGAGCTGGCACAATTTTATGGATGACTTTATTACCATCCGTCGCCGGGACAACACTGCCCAGCCCTTACTGGCCCCGAATCAGGACGTTTACCTTCGCGAAAACATTCGTTCTCGTCTGCTGATCGCGGCCCAGGCCGTGCCGCGTCATCAGGAGGAGATCTACAAGCAGTCGCTGGAAACCGTCTCAACATGGGTGCGTGCCTGGTATGATACGAACGATGCCTCGACAAAAGCGTTTCTGGCCCAGTTGGATGAACTTAGCCAGCAAGATATCAATATGGATCTGCCAGACAGTCTGGAAAGCCAGCCGTTGCTTGAACAACTGATGCAAACGCGCGTGCGTAACCTGATGGCACAACCCTCTGCCGCCGCAAACCAGCAGGGAGGCTGATCATGCTTAAGGTATTTATCCTCTTTGTCCTGTTGATTGCAGGGATTGTGCTGGGGCCGATGATTGCCGGCCATCAGGGTTATGTGCTGATCCAGACCGACAACTGGAATGTGGAAACCAGTGTGACCGGCCTTGCCATTATCCTGATTATCAGTTTGTTAGTGATTCTGGCGGTGGAGTGGCTGCTGCGTCGCCTGTTTCGGACGGGTGCCCGTACCCGTGGCTGGTTTACCGGACGCAAGCGCCGTCGTGCACAGCGCCAGACACAAAACGCCCTGCTTAAACTGGCAGAAGGTGATTTCAGGCAGGTAGAAAAGCTGCTGTCCAAAGACGCCGACCATGCTGATGTTCCTGTCGCAAACTATTTGCTCGCGGCAGAAGCGGCTCAGCAACGAGGCGACGAAATGCGGGCTAATCAGCATCTTGAACGGGCAGCTGAACTGGCTGGTAATGATGTTATCCCGGTCGAGATTACCCGAACCCGCATCCAGCTGGCGCGACATGAAGATCACGCTGCCCGCCACAGTATTGATCGTTTACTCGAAGTGGCTCCGCGTCATCCGGAAGTCCTGCGCCTGGCCGAGCAGGCCTATATTCGTACCAGTGCCTGGAGCGCCCTGCTCGATATCCTCCCGTCCATGGAAAAAACGCAGATTGGCAGTGAAGAGCACCGCGCTGCACTGCAACAACAGGCCTGGCTGGGTCTGATGAATCAGGCGATGGCCGATCAGGGCAGTGAGGGATTAAAACGCTGGTGGGGAAATCTGAGCCGTAAAACACGCCATGAGACCTCGTTGCAGGTGGCGATGATTGACCATTTGATTGAGTGTGACGATCACGATACCGCTCAGGAGATTCTGCTGGATGGGCTGAAACGTCATTACGACGATCGTCTTGTCCTGTTGATGCCGCGCCTTAAAAGCGGTAACCCGGAAGCGCTGGAAAAAGCGTTACGTCAGCAAATTAAGCAGCATGGTGCCACGCCTTTACTGCACAGCACCCTGGGTCAGTTACTGATGCGCCATGGTGAATGGCAGCAGGCAGCGGAAGCCCTGCAACAGGCGCTGGCACAGCGCCCCTACGCTTTTGACTACGCCTGGCTGGCGGATGTGTATGATCGTCTGCGCCGTCCGGAAGACGCCGCAAAAATGCGTCGTGAAGGTCTGTTACTGACGCTGAAGAACAATCCCGATGCCTGATCTGTTAAAACCGGGCTCGCCCGGTTTTTTTACGCCCACAGGTTGAGACAAAAAAAAACACCTGCCGAAAGCAGGTGTAAAATCAGGTCGGTTTGACAACCGAGAGGTACCCGACTCAACGTGGTGTCTGTTAATCCTGTAAGGCTTTCGCGATACAGGCAGGCAGACAACAGGTACCCAAAATTGGCTCTGCGTCATTCCCAGGTTTATGTAGCCGAAGCAGACATAAGAGGTGGAATGAGCATCTACGCGTTAATTATAGCATAATCCATGCCAGTTGCGCTTTTTATTTTTTTATTAAATTAAAACAAAGAATTAGCAATAAATAATTTTATCACTCTTTGCGCGCTGCCTGGGAATTGTCGGGATAATGCGACACAGCGCTCGCTTTACGTCGCAAATAAGCGACACGTAAAGTAAAGGCGCGTCAACTTCATTTAAAACAATGCGTTAAGCGTCTCAATTCTGCGACAACCGCTTAATGCCGGTTTCCGCGGAACTACCGTAAGCAAATCAGGCTGTACAGACGAGCAATAGCGCCGCTTACGGCGGAAACGCAAACCAAATTTCTTTCTCACCACATCTGACCAGAAACCGCTCTCACAGATGCACATCGCCCTTTCGGCAAGACGGTAAACCTGTTTGTGCAGACCGTTCTGGTGAGAGAAGATTATGCTTCCTGTGCAGGTTTTTGCATTCGCAACGTAAGCGTCACATTTAAACCGTCTGTGCAGCGGGCTCCGGTTCCGGGAAAATAGTGTCCATCATTTTTTAATGGACACTATCGCGTGAAACACCGGACATGGCTCCTTGAGGCGCTTCGCCTCCATT
>NZ_VZPF01000094.1 GCF_008801695.1 Pantoea stewartii subsp. stewartii | reverse complement strand
ATGTCGAACGGTTGTGGCAGGCGCTTCATGAGACAATAACCCGAAATCACCAGTGCAGTTCAATGTGGCAACTGTTGAAAAAGGTCCATCACTTTATGAATACCGTCAGCCCATTCCCCGGGGGAAAACATGGGCTGGCTAAAGTGTAGCGGTATTAGGATCAGTTATTTAGCTTTCAAAGGAAATAAGCGAGGGCAGGTGAATGGCATATCAGTTAAGTCTTTTAGATAAAGCGCCCGTGGCGGAAGGGGAATCGCCCGCCGCGGCCCTGCAACGTACGCTGCGGCTGGCGCAACAAGTCGAGAAATGGGGCTATCACCGTTTCTGGCTGGCTGAGCATCACAACGTTGAACAGCTGGCGAGTCCGTCGCCCGAAGTGTTAATCGCCTGGATTGCGGCACAAACGACGCGCATCCGGCTGGGATCGGGTGGCGTGATGCTGCAGCACTACAGCCCTTACAAAGTGGCAGAAAATTTCAATGTACTGGCCTCGCTGGCCCCCGGACGTATCGATCTGGGTATTGGCAAAGCACCGGGCGGCCTGCCGCTTTCCACCCGGGCGCTGCAGCGCGGTGTGCATCAGGATGAAAAAGGCAGCTTTGCGGAACAGCTGCGCCAGTTAGCACACTGGCTGACACCCGGCGCGGCGCAAGAGGATAAGGACGAAACGTTACGCGCCACGCCGATACCGGCGCGCCCGGCGCAGCGTTTTTTGTTGGGTGGCAGTGAACAGAGCGCACAGCTGGCGGCAGAGCTGGGCTGGCAGTTTGTCTTTGCCGCTCACATCAATGGTGATCGCCCGTTACTTGAGCGTGCACTGAAGACCTATTCACATCTGACCCGCGGCAAGCGGGCACTGGTGGCGGTACAGGTTGTGGTGGCGGATTCTCCCGCCCAGGCCGATCTGCTGGTCGCGGGGCTCAAACAGTTCCATGTCCAGGTTAAAGACGGGCCGGGCGTCAATGTTGCCAGTCTGGAACAGGCTGAACGTTATGTCCGTCAGGGTGGATTCACGGACTACCTGATTGAGCCGCGCACGCCCTCGCTGCTGAAAGGCACGGCCTCACAGGTTCACGCGCAGCTTGACGCGCTGCATCAGAACTTCAGAATTGATGAATTCGTTATCGACACGCCGGTTGCCGATGCGCGTGCCCGATACCGGTCTCTGGAATTACTGGCAACCCATCAATGGGTCGCTGCCTGAATCGCCGAGGTCATGATGAGTCTGAACGAAGCACAGCTAATTGAATGGCGACGTGAACTGCATACCTGGCCCGAACTTTCCGGTCAGGAATTTGCCACCACCGCGCGCCTTCGCCAGTGGCTCCAGGCCGCCGGGGTTCGCTTACTGGATTACCCACTGGCAACCGGCGTGGTGGCGGAAATCGGCCAGGGTGAAAATCTGATCGCACTGCGTGCCGATATTGACGCGTTGCCAATCCATGAAGCCAGCGGCGTCAGTTTTCATTCCCGTCAGCCCGGCGTCATGCATGCCTGCGGTCACGATCTCCATACTGCCGTCATGCTGGGCGCTGCCCTTGAGCTGCAGACAAGGGCGCATCAACTACCAGGACGGGTACGTATTTTATTTCAGCCCGCCGAAGAGATCGCACGCGGTGCCAGACAGTTTATTGAGGCCGGCGTGCTGGAGGGCGTTCAGGCAATTTTTGGCATGCATAACGAGCCGGGCCTGCCGAGCGGCACCTTTGCCACGCGCAGCGGTGCGTTTTATGCCAATGCAGACAAGTTCGTCATTCAGGTTACCGGCAAAGGCGCGCATGCGGCGCATCCTGAGCAGGGCGTGGATGCCATTGTGGTGGCCAGCCAGATTATTCAGGCTCTTCAGACGCTGACCAGTCGCAGCTTCAATACGCTCGACAGCCTGGTGCTCAGCGTGACCCGCATTGATGGCGGCAAAACCTGGAATGTATTGCCGGGTTCTGTGGAATTTGGCGGCACTGCCCGCACCCACGACCTGCAACGCCGTGCCGAACTGGAAGACCGTGTGCGCACGCTGGTGGAGCACATCGCCCGGGCCAGCGGCGCGCAGGCCAGTCTGAGCTGGTACGCCGGACCGCCTGTGCTGATCAATGATGCGCAGTGGGCGCAGTTTACCAGCGAAGTAGCGCACGATGTCGGCTATCGGGTACAGACGGCTGACCTGCATCTGGGGGGAGAAGACTTTGCCTTCTACCTGCAGCAGGTGCCCGGTGCCTTTGTCAGCATCGGCAGCGGCAGCGACTTTGGTCTGCACCATGCCGGTTTTACACCCGATGAAGCGTCGATCGCGCCTGCTGCCCACTACTTTGCTCAACTCGCGCAGCAGGCCCTGCGCCATCTTCATGACCGATGTCGTGAACCCGCCCTGAATTAAGTTCCACTTCCTGACGACCTGTGCGGCTTGTCGCGGACAACCGCCTGGCACTGTGACGCAGAAAAAAGAGAGTAATCATGAGCACAAGACAGCTTCGACTGGGTACCCTGTTGCACGGTGCCTCGGGTAACATGTCCGCCTGGCGCCACCCGGCCGCTCAGGCGGATGCCAGCATCAGCTTCGACTATGCCAAAAAAATCGCGCGTAAAGCCGAGCAGGGCAAACTGGACTTTCTGTTTGTCGCCGATGGTCTGTTTATCAATGAAAAATCAATTCCTCACTTCCTGAACCGTTTTGAACCTTTAACGCTACTCTCGGCGCTGGCCGGCGTTACGGAACATTTAGGGCTGGTGGGCACGGTCTCCACTTCCTATAGCGAACCTTTTACCGTGGCGCGCCAGTTCGCCAGCCTGGATCATCTGAGCGGTGGCCGCGCGGGCTGGAACGTCGTCACCTCGCCACTCGAAGGGTCGGCAAAAAACTTTTCCCGCCAGCAGCACCCGGAACACGCTTTGCGTTACCGCATTGCCGACGAATACCTTCAGGTAGTGAAAGGGCTGTGGGATTCATGGGAAGAGGATGCCTTCGTTCGCAACAAAGAGAGTGGCCAGTTCTTCGATCCCGCCAAACTACACACACTGCATCATCACGGCGATTTCTTTCAGGTACAGGGGCCGCTCAATATTTCACGCACGCCGCAGGGATGGCCTGTCATTTTCCAGGCCGGCGCGTCTGACGACGGTAAAAAGCTGGCGGCGCGACATGCCGATGCCATCTTTACGCACCAGCCGACGCGGGAAGAAGCCCAGGCCTTTTACCGGGATGTGAAGCAGCAACTGGTGAAAAACGGACGGCAACCGGACGATTTGCATATCTTTCAGGGCGTCAGCGTCATTGTGGGTCGCGATGCAGAGGATGTGGAGCAGCAGTATCAAACTACCGCTGCGCTGGTCTCGATTGATGATGCGCTGAATTATCTCGGCCGCTTCTTCGATCACCATGACTTCTCCCAGTATCCACTCGATGCGCCGTTCCCCGACGTTGGCGACATTGGCCAGAACAGTTTCCGCAGCACCACCGACGAAATTAAACGCAAAGCCCGTGAACAGGGACATTCACTGCGCCAGGCGGCACTGGAAGCCGCCATGCCACGGCCGCTGTTTCATGGCACGCCAGCGCAGGTTGCCGACGGCCTGCAGGCATGGTTTGAGAGCGGGGCTGCAGACGGCCTGCAGGCATGGTTTGAGAGCGGGGCTGCAGACGGTTTCATCATCAATGGCGGTACGCCGGATACGTTTGAGCGCTTTGTTGATGAAGTGGTGCCTGTTTTGCAGGCGCGTGGCCTGACAAGACGTGAGTATCCGGGGCGCACACTGCGTGACAGCTTCGCCTTGCCCAAGCCGGTCAATCAGTTCACTTTGCAATAAGGACCTTTGCTATGCAGAAAAAAATGCTGATGGCGCTGATGCTGCTGACGGCCAGCGCTACCAGCCATGCCGAAAGCACCAGCGTCGCGGTAAATGGGCAGCGCGTCAGTCTTGAAGCCAATAAAACGCCTGTCCATACCGTAAAGAATGCGCAGGCCATCGCACAGTTGCCCGCCGGTTACCACTTTGCTGTGCCGGGTTCGTTCACGGTGGCGGTGGCGGCCCTGAACTCGCCGCCGCTCACCGTTTTCTCGGACGACAATACCACGTTGTTTGGGAGCGAAGTCGATATCGCGCGACTGGTCGCAGACAGCCTGGGGTTAAAGCTCAACGTGGTGCCCACCTCGTGGGAGGACTGGCCGCTGGGCGTGGCGTCCGGAAAATATGATGCCGCCATTACCAACATCACCGTGACGAAGGCGCGCAAAGCGAAATTCGATTTTGCTACCTACCGCAAAGATTCGCTGGGGTTCTACGTAAAAACCAGCAGCCCGATTAAATCACTCACTCAAGCCGAAGATATCGCCGGGCTGCGCATCATTGTCGGTTCCGGGACCAATCAGGAGGCCATTTTACTGGCCTGGGACAAACAAAATCAGGCCAAAGGGCTTAAACCGTTTACACCCATTTATACCAAAGACGATGCGGCACAGACGCTGGCGCTGCAGGCCGGACGTGCAGATGCCTATTTTGGCCCTAATGTGATTGGCGCCTGGAAAGCCGCGCTCAACGGTAAGACTCGTCTGGTCGGCAGTGTGGATGGCGGCTGGCCCAAGGCGGCGCATATCGCCGTGACGGTGAAGAAAGGCAGCGGCTTAGCGCAACCTGTCAGTACGGCGCTGAACGGCGTCATTCAAAATGGCGCTTACCAGAAGGTACTGGATCGCTGGGGCGAAGGCGTTGAACGCATTGACCATTCCGAAATTAATCCACCCGGTCTGGGTGACTGAGGCGCACACGATGAGTCAACAGCAATTCCGTGAACTGTCACCTGATGCACCAGAGTTAGAGCCCATTCTCACCGGCTTATTTGGTGAATATGCGGCCCGCTATGGCGATTACTTCAGCCGCCACAAGGAGCAGGAAAAAACCGAATGGTATCTGCCGCCGCACGGCTTATTCATCGTGCTGGAGCGCGACAAGGAGATTATCGCGATGGGGGCGTACAAACCTTACGACGCGCAGACGGCAGAGCTGAAGCGAATCTGGACGCGTGGCGATCTCCGGCGACAGGGGTTAGCCCTGGTGGTGCTGAAAGAGCTGGAGCGACGGGCCCTGCGCGCCGGTTATCAAAGGCTGTTTCTGACTACCGGTTTCCGGCAGCCCGAGGCCGTTCGCTTATATACCGGCCACGGCTATGAGCCGCAGTTCGATCTGAGTGGCGATCTGGAGCGTTACGGGCAGCCACCGCACGATGGCCGCTTACGGTTTATCAAAGTGATTGGCGTGCACAGCGTTGTGCAGGCAAGTTAAGGAGTCAGTATGAACTCTCATCAACATTTACATGTCGTGCCTGCCCGTTATCCTGCCCGCACGCTGGGCGCGGTGGTCGCGCTGTTTATCCTGGCAGGCGTGGTGCAGTCGGTCGCGTTTAATCCACGCTGGGAATGGGGCGTGTTTGCCCGCTGGTTCTTTGATCCCGTCATTCTGCATGGTCTGGGGCAAACGCTGCTGCTAACGCTGTTGGGCACGGTATTCAGCCTGCTTTTAGGCGGGCTACTGGCGTTGGCGCGGCTGTCGTCGTCCTGGCTGCTAAGCAGCCTGGCGTGGGGATACATCTGGCTGTTTCGATCGCTGCCGTTTATCGTGGTGCTGATCATTCTCTATAACTTCTCTTATCTCTACGACACGCTGTCCATTGGCGTGCCTTTTACCACGCTGTCCTGGGGCCATTTTCAGACGATTAACGTGCTGGGGCAGTTTCCGGCGGCCGTCATTGGCCTGACCCTGGTCCAGGCGGCCTACAGTGCAGAGATCATCCGGGGTGGTTTTCTGGGCGTTGATCACGGTCAGGTGGAAGCGGCTTCCGCACTCGGGCTGTCTGCCACGCGGCGCACCTTCCGCATTATTCTGCCCCAGGCCCTACGCGCCATTATTCCCACGGCCTTTAACGAAATTATCAGCCTCGCGAAGGGCACGGCAATGGTCTATGTGCTGGCGATGCCGGAACTGTTTTACACCATTCAGATGATCTACAACCGCAACCAGGAGGTGATCCCCTTACTCATGGTCGGTGCGGCCTGGTATCTGATTATCACCACCGTTCTGTCACTGATTCAGCACAGCGTCGAACGCTGGCTGGCGCGTAGCGTCAGCCGTGAACCCCAACCGTCGCGCTGGCGACAATGGCGCAGCCGCGTCACACCGCTCAATCCTGTTGAGGAGATCAGCCATGTCCGAAGCCATTGATTACCGCGTAGCGCAACGTACCGGGGCCATCAGCATTACCGGGGTCAGCAAACGTTTCGGCAAGCTCAAGGCGCTGGACGACGTCTCGCTGGAACTTGAACCCGGTTCTGTGACGGTGATTCTGGGGCCATCCGGTTCAGGAAAGTCGACCCTGCTGCGCACCATCAACCATCTGGAACGCGTGGACGAAGGCTTTATTCAGATCGACGGTGAGTACATCGGTTACCAGCGTCGGGGAAATACACTCTATGAACTGAAGGCGCGAGCGATACTGCGCCAGCGCGTCAACGTTGGCTATGTTTTTCAGAACTTCAATTTGTTTCCTCATCTCACGGTGCTGGAAAATTTAATCGAAGCGCCGATAGCGCACCGGCAGCTCTCAAAACGTGAGGCGATCATCCGGGCTGGCGAGCTACTGGAGACGGTCGGCCTGCGCCATAAAGCGGATGCCTGGCCGCGTCATCTGTCGGGCGGTCAGCAACAACGCATTGCGATTGCCCGGGCCCTGATGCTGCAACCGCGTGTCATGTTGTTTGATGAGCCGACTTCCGCGCTGGATCCTGAACTGGTAGGCGAGGTGCTGGATGTGATTAAAAAACTGGCCCGCTCCGGCACCACCCTGGTTATCGTGACGCACGAGGTTGGCTTTGCCCGTGAAGTTGCCGACAACGTGGTGTTTATGGTGGACGGAAAAATTGTTGAGCAGGGCAGCAGTGCCCAGGTGCTAAACCATCCACGTCATGAACGCACCCGCCGCTTTCTGGCACGCGTATTATAAGGAGCCGATATGAAATACGCGTCTCTGACGCTGTTAGCGGTGTTGGTGAGCGGTGCGGTATGCGCCGAAGAAAGACGGGATGCCGCCCAGAATGAACAGCCCATTCATGCGCCCGTGAACCCGGAAGCGGTGAGAAAAATCCCGGCGAATTTTCCGTTTGTGGAGCCGGGCACCTTGACCGTCGCCACCTCGGCTATCCACTCACCGCCGCTGGCGCTGCTGGCGTCGGATAACGTGACGCGCATTGGCAGCGATCCGGACATTGCCCGCCTGCTGGCAGACAGCCTGGGACTCAAACTGAAACTGGTGCCGGCCTCCTGGGAGGACTGGCCCCTGGGCATTCGCGCAGGCCGCTATGACGTAGCCATGTTTAATATCGCAGTAACCGAAGAGCGAAAGCAGAAATTTGATTTCGCGACCTATCGTGCCGATAACCATGCCTTTTCGGTCAAAGCTGACAGTCCCCTCCGCGCGATCACCTCACCGGCGGACGTGGCAGGGAAACGTATCATCGTGGCCTCGGGGACCAATCAGGAACGCATTCTGCTGAACTGGGACGCACAGAATCGGGCGAAGGGCTTGCCGCCGGTTACGCCGATCTATCTGACCGATGATGCTTCAGCCACGCTGTATTTGCTATCAGGGCGGGCCGATGTGATGTTTGGTCCACATTCTGTGGCGGCCTGGAAAGTCGCCTCACGGGGCCAGACGAAACTGGTGGGCCAGGGGCCGTTTCGCGCCTGGGTTGCCGTCACGACGAAAAAGGGTAATGGCCTGGCGGCGGCGCTGCAAACTGCACTCGATGGCACGATTGCAGGCGGACAATATCAGCAGGTTTTGCAACGCTGGGGTGAGCAGGATGAGGCGATCACCCATTCCACGATTAACCCACCCGGTATTGTGTACTGATTCAGGGCCTGCAGGCGGATTTTCCCCCACAGGCCCTGACAGTCCAGCGCCAGCACGGGCGAATAATCCCGTCTCATCTGACAGAAGAAGGCTGCGCGGTCAGCCTGTTTTCGCTCATCCCTTCCTGATATAAACAGGCTGCATGGCCGGTTGCCCTAGCAGGTTTTCCCGGCCTGCTCAGCGACGGGCGCATTGTGTTGCGCGTTTTACAGATTAATCCTACCACGATACAAAGCCTTACCGACTTAAGGTGGAATTGTTAACAATTAATTTGGCTTTGGTTAGCGAGTTTGGATGATTGTGTAAATTGTGATGCATGGCGCACATTACATCACCTGCGACCTTTGTCACACTATAGAAAAAAGGAGACATTGTATGACTGCCCAAACTTCCAGTCTGATGTTGCTGATGTCTTTCGCCGCAGGGACATTTTCAGCCGGTGCATCGAATAACCCGCAACATTTGATGTTCGCCAGCCCGTCTGCTGGCGTGCCCAATAATCCGTTGCCGCTCATCATCTGGCCGCGCGTTGTGCCTGAAGAGGAAGAGGACATCGCGCGCTGGTTTGAGACGACGTTTGAAAAAAATGGCTGGCCTTCGGACTGGCGCGATCAGATCTTCCCCTACATGCACTATCATCCCAACACGCATGAGCTGCTGGGTGTGGCGGAAGGCTGGGCTGAAGTGCTGTTTGGTGGGGACAGCGGCCGTATGATTACCCTGCGGGCGGGCGATGCCGTCCTGATTCCTGCGGGCGTTGGGCACCGTCAGGTGTCGGCCAGCGAAGACTTCGTGGCCGTGGGCGCGCATCCCGAGGGCCTGAAGCCCGAGATTCTGCGCGACGAAATCGGTCTGCTCAAACTGTCGCAGGAAAAAGTGAAAAAAGTGCCCCTGCCAACACGCGATCCCTTCACAGGCAAAGCCGGGGCGATGACGGAGATCTGGAATCCCGTTGCCACCATCATGCACCAGCAGTAAGGCAGGGACCCGTTGCACGGTTGCGCTGCCGTTTTTTACGCCGCGCAACCGCCCCTTGTTTCTCCCGGCAAGGGCAAGTGACTGCCACGTCATAGCCGACTTTTCCCCCTTTACGCCGCGTTTCGCTCTGGCGAAATTGTCTTTATTAACCTGCTGTTTTTAGTAAATAAAATCCGTATTTCCATGCGTTCTCAGCAGACTGTGCTGACAATTTTGCCCTTCGATTTGTCCCGATTCATAAAAGTGCAAACATCGCGACTTACTTTCGCTGTATCTCTGGGACAGGCACGAAAGGTTAACTGTGTTTTCAGTCGATCAGGTTATTGAGAGTTTCTGGCCTAACCAGCGTCCTGCCAACTGGCAGAAACGGATGCTGAAGTGGGTGTTGCGTGAAGATGAATTCCAGCGCTTTGCCGCGCGCTATCCCCACCTGAAAGGGCTGGATATGGTGGAGCAGGTACTGGAACACCTTGATGTACGCTGTGAACTCAGCGAGCGCGATCTGGAACAAATTCCGCCGCGCGGCCCAGTCGTGGTAGTGGCGAACCATCCGCTGGGCACGATTGATGGCATGGCACTCCTGCATGCGATCTCCCAGGTGCGCCGTGATGTCAAAATCGTGGCAAACCGGTTGATTATGTTACTGGAGCCGCTCAACAGTCTGATGTTGCCTGTCGACAACATCGGTAACCGTACCAGCCGCCAGCAACTGCAACACATGCAGCAGCACCTCAATAATCAGGGCGTACTGATTATTTTCCCTGCCGGGGAAGTTTCCCGTCTCACCAGCGCGGGCGTTCGCGACCGTGAATGGCATCACAGTTTCCTGCGCCTTGCCGCGAAAGCCCGCGCACCGCTGGTACCGGTGCACGTTGAAGGGCGTAACAGCTCCCTGTTTTACACCACCGCCAAAGTCGCCCCACCGGTGGCGATGCTGATGCTGGTGCGTGAAATGTTTAAGCAGCGCGGCATGCGCATCAAACTGCGCATTGGAGCACAGATTCCGTTCGCGCACTGGCACGATGGTCATACGCCAGGCAAAGAGCTGGCAAAACGTGTGCGTAAACATGTCTATCGCCTGGGGCAGGGGAAAAAGGGGCTCTTCCAGACCGAATCCGCTATCGCCCTAGCGGAAGACCGCGCTGAACTGAAGAAAGCGCTACTGCAAAGCGAGCTGCTGGGAACGACCACCGACGGTAAGCAGATCTATCTGTGGCGACGCAACGGCGCAACCTGGGTGCCAATCCTGCGCGAGCTGGGCCAGTTGCGTGAAATTGCGTTTCGCGCCGTGGGCGAGGGCAGCGGACGTCGTCGTGACCTGGACAGCTACGATGATGACTATTATCACCTGATTCTGTGGGATGACGCCGAACTGGAAATCGTCGGTGCCTACCGGTTTATTCCGGGTGGTGAACAACTGGAACGGCGCGGAATGGAAGGCCTCTACAGCCACAGCCTGTTCCATTACGATGAACGGATGATCCCGATCCTGCGCCAGGGCATCGAGCTGGGCCGTAGCTTTATTCAGCCAGCCTATTGGGGAAAACGTGGACTGGATTACCTCTGGTTCGGCATTGGTGCCTATGTCGCCAAATATCCCGAAGTACGCTATCTGTTCGGGCCGGTCTCGATTTCAGGCACCATGCCGCTGGCGGCGCGTGATTTGCTGGTGGCGTTCTACCGCATCTACTTCCCCACAGATTTTCCGCTGGCCACCTCACGCTGCCCGTATCCGGCCTCGCTGCCTGACGTGCTGGCACAGTTCAGCGGTAATGATTACAAAGAGGATCTGCAGCGGCTGAAACAACTGCTCAGTAACCTTGGCGCCGCGATTCCGACCCTGTACAAACAGTACTGCGAAGTGTACGAGCCGGGCGGCGTGCAGTTTATTGATTTCGGTAGCGATCCCGATTTTAACAACTGTATCGATGGGCTGGTGCTGGCGGATCTCACCAAAATCAAGCCGTCGCGCTATGAACGTTACGTGGCGGTGCATCTGCCGAAGTAGCGGGATGTCACGGTGCTGTCATCAACGTGTCGTAACGTTTAACGCAGGACGTTTATGGCAAAGGCACAGTAGATATGGCCGCACTCTCTCTCACCGGGCTGCATAAGGCCTTCGCGGCGCAGCCGGTTATCCATAACGTAACGCTTAAGATCCAGCAGGGCGAATTTGTCGCCGTGCTGGGTCCGTCCGGCTGCGGCAAGACAACCTTGCTACGCCTGATCGCCGGATTCGAAACCCTGGATCGCGGCGAGATTCGGGTGGACGACACCGTGTTTGCTGCTCCGGATTTTCACCTGCCTCCGGAACGTCGCGATCTTGGCGTGGTGTTTCAAAACTACGCGCTGTGGCCGCACATGACGGTGGCCGAAAACGTGGGCTACAGCCTGAAAGTCACTGGCGTAAACCGAACTGAACGGGCGGATCGCATCCGGCAGGCCTTGACGCTGGTCGATCTGCTGGCGTTTGCCGATCGGCACCCGGCCGATCTCTCCGGGGGCCAGCGTCAGCGCGTGGCGCTGGCGCGTTGTCTGGTGGCCAGGCCACGGCTGGTGCTGCTTGATGAACCCCTGGCTAACCTTGACGTACATCTGCGCGCGGCGATGGAAGACGAATTTCGCCGTTTTCATCGTCACAGCGGCGCGACGCTGATTTACATCACCCACGATCAGCGTGAGGCCATGGCACTGGCCGATCGTATTGTGGTGATGGAGGGTGGTCAGGTGATGCAGTTTGCCTCGCCACAAACCTTGTGGCGCGAACCGGCCAACGAGATGGTTGCCACCTTTATCGATGAAGGACGTATGCTACCGGTACAGGATATTGAACCCCTGGGGAAGGGCGTGGCATCGGTCATGCTCTGCGGTACGCGACTACGGCTGCGTTGTGCCGCGCAGCAGACAGCCTTACCTTATGGCAAAGCCAGTTTCCATCGCGCCAGTTTCCGCCTGGCCCAGGGCGAAACCGGGCATTTTGCCGCGTAGATCACACGTCTGGTCTACCGTGGCGGTCATTACGACGTCCATCTGTCCCCCTCGGCAGCGCCTGATGTGTCTTTCACCTTGGCCCTCGACGACGTTTCTGCGCTTACGGTTGACGATACCGTCGGCATTATCGTGACTGACGGCTGGATTCTCCCCGCATAAAGGACTTCAGACAGTATGAAAAAGGCTATTTTCACTTCGGTGACCTCGCTGCTGTTTACCGTATTGCTGGCAGGCTCAGCGCTGGCGCAGGCGGCAGACCAGCCCACCGGTAAACTGGTGGTGTACACCTCACAGGCACCGGAAATTGCACAGCAAACGATGGATGCGTTCAAAGCGGCCTATCCCGATATTCAGGTAGAGTGGACGCGCAACGGCACCACGCAGTTAATGAACGTGCTGCATACGGAAATGATGAGCGGCAGAGTCAAGCCTGATGTGCTGCTGGTTGCGGATGCCATTAATCTCGGCGCGCTGAAGAAAGAGCAGCAGCTCTATGCCTATCAGGACGCACCCGTTGGACACCTGAAGCCGTCCTTCTACGATCGTGACAAGACCTTTTTTGGCACCAAGATTATTGCTACGGTCATTGCCTACAACACGCAACGGGCCAAACCGGTCAACAGCTGGAACGCATTGCTCAACGCCGATAACAAAGGGCAAATCGCGATGCCGAGTTCGCTCTATTCCGGGGCGGCCTTGTACAAACTCCATACCGACATCGCCACGCCTGACATCGGCTGGAACTTCTATAAACAGCTGGCGGCGCTGGGCATCGCGCCGCAGGGAGGCAACGGGCCAGCACTGAAAGCCGTGGCGAGCGGGATGGATAAATATGGCGTGATCACCGATGCCGATATTATCCGGGCGAAAAAGCAAGGATCGCCGATCGATCTGGTGTATCCCAAAGAGGGCGTGTCTTACGTCACCGAACCGGTTGCCATTATGAAATCCGTCCACAACCTGCCCGCAGCGAAAGCCTTTGTGAATTTTTTACTGTCAGAGCAGGGCCAGAAACTGGTGGCCGATCAGGGCAACCGGCCGGTTGACGATCGCGTAGCCGCGCCGGAAGGCTTTGTTCCGGTTGCGCAGATCAAACTGCTGACGCCGGACGTGGAAAAGGCGGTCGCAGATGATGCGCAGGTGCGGGCGCAGTTTACCGCACTGTTCGGAGGCTGAGCATGAGCGTGCTGAGTCACGACAGTCAGCCTCGCTGCTGGCATCTTACACGCGGGCGTTTTCGCGCCGAGCCGTGGGTGCTGGGCGTGCTGGAGTTGATGATTGGGCTGCTGTCGGTGGCGCCTTTTGCCCGGCTTATCTGGACGGCGGTAGCGCCGCAGGGCGTCCCCGATCTGACGCGGCTGGCGCAGTTGCTGGTCAGTCGGCGGGTCCTCAGTGCAACGCTCAATACCTTGAGTATCGGGCTTTGTGCCACACTGTTGTCGCTGCTGCTGGGCACGCTCGCTGCCTGGCTGGTTGCGCTCAGCGATATGCGCGCCAAAGCAGCCTGGGTTTTTGCGTTTATTCTGCCCTTGATGATTCCGCCCCAGGTGACCGCGCTGGCCTGGCTGCAGGCGCTGGCACCGGGTAGCCTGCTGGCCTCACTGTTTCAGTTACTGGGTTTACCCTGGTTCGCGCCAGGCGATCAGCCGCTCTTTTCATGGGGCGGCATCGTACTGCTGCTGGGCCTGCACAGCGCGCCGCTGGTGTTTCTGACGGTACGGGCCGGTCTGCGGCGTTTACCCGCCGAACTGGTGGAAGCGGCGCGTATCAGTGGCGCGTCACATGGGCAGATTCTTCGCACCATCATTTTGCCGCTGGCGCGTCCGGCCCTGTTTGCCGGCGCCGCGCTGGCCTTTGTCGCGGCCGTCGGCAATTTTGGTATTCAGGCCATGCTGGGCATTCCGGCGCGCCTGCCGACGCTTATCACCCTGGTCTATCAACAGCTTAACGCGACAGGTCCGGGTGCGTTGCCGGACACGGCTGTCTATTCGTTGCTGATGGCGCTGATTAGCCTGTCGGGCATGTTGCTGAGCGGCTGGCTGGGCGGACGGCGCGATGTCCGCGTCAGTGGATCCCCGCAGGCGTGGCGACAACCTCTACAGGGCGCACGTTTGCCGACAGAAATTCTGGCCTGGCTGTGGATGGTCGCAACGCTTATCCTGCCCGTCAGTGCGTTGCTGACCAGCGCGTTGACGCGGGGTTTTGGACAGGCTCTGACGTGGCAAACCCTGACGCTGGAAAACTTTTTTCAGGCGCTGTGGGGCTATCCCGCCATCCGCCATGCTTTTGCAACCAGCCTGTGGCTGACCGGGCTGGCGACGCTGATCCTGACCGCCATGGCGCTGTTTCTGGCTTTTTTTCTGAGCTGGCAGCGTACCCGACTGGTTCGCGGCCTGTGGTTCGCCAGCGAGCTGACCTATGCGCTGCCCGGTATTGTCACTGGCGTGGCGGCAATCCTGTTTTTTCTGCCGCCGCTTCCGCTGCTGGACGTGTCGATTTATGGCACGGTCTGGATCATTCTGGCCGCCTATCTGTCCAACTTTCTGGCGCTGGTGTTGCGGCCTGTGCTGGCTGGCTTCGCGCAAATCGAACCTGCGCTTGATGAAGCCGCCCGTCTGTGTGGCGCAGGACTGATGCGCCGTATGCGCGATATCTTACTGCCGCTGGCCGCACCCTCCGCACTGGCAGGCGGTCTGTTGGTGTTTCTTACCGCGTTAAACGAAATTCAGGTATCGGTTCTGCTGGTGACATCGGAAACGCAAACCCTCGGTCCCACGATTATCTTTCTTGATGAAGGCGGATCTGCGCCGCTGGCGGCGGCGGTGGGTTGCCTGATGATACTGGTGGTTCTGACGTTAATGCTGCTGGCGACGCGTTTAACGCGCCGTCTGCCACAGGGTACATTGCCATGGCAAGCCTGACCGTTGTGAGCGGGGTGGGCGGCAAATTGCCCGCGGCGTTCCTGCTGGAGATTCAGGGCTATCGTCTGCTGTGGGATCTGGGTGCCGGGCCGGAGCCGGGCGTCAGACCCGACCTGGCCGCCATCGGTCAGGTTGATGCGATCTGCCTGACCCATTCTCATCGCGATCATACCGGGGCGCTGGACAGCTGGCAGCAACTTGGCTCGCCACCGGTTTACGCGACGGACATCACCTGGCAGCAGTTGGGCGACGGTCCGGTGCCTGCGCGCTGCCGATGCGGTCGCCGACAGCGGTCGGGCGGCCACGCTGAGCCACTGCCCTGAGTTTACCCTGATTTTTAGTAGCCACGTCGCCCGCGGGACACGAGCCTTTGAGATGCTGCAAAACGGGCTGGCGCAGTGGCTGCCCTGGAACGTTCATCCGCCGCTGGACGATCAACTGGCCCTGATAAAACACGGCGGAGCCGAGCAGGTGATCCCCACCTTTGTCGCACCCGAACAGTGTCAGCAGTTGATGGCCCGTGCGGGTAGCACGCTGTGCTGGCAGCGTCACTTCACGCTGTCATCCCGCTGGGAGAGTTTTGTCTGACGCTTTAGCAAACGGCTTCAACTGTAAAGCCCGTACTGCTGGACCGGCGCATGGCCCGGATTATCCCGGATGCGGCGTACCGAATCGCGCACCACCAGTTTGCCGTTCAGCAGCAGGTTACCCGGAGGAAGATCCGGATCTAACCGGAGCGACTGAAGAATTCTTACCGCGGCTTCGCCCAGCTCATCGCGTGGCACCTGTACCGAGGTTAAGGGGATCTCCTGAACGGTCGCCAGGTTAAAACCATCCATGCTCATCACCGACACATCCTCCGGCACCCGCAGGCCCGCCTGAACCGCCCCGGCGGCAATATAATCGCCGCTGGCCAGAATGGCCGTGGGCCGCTGCGCCTGAGGGCAATGGCGCAGGTAGTCGCTCAGCCGGTCGCGGGCGTCATTGCTGCTAAAGCTGTTCAGCGTTAGCAGATGCTGACGACTGTCGAAGCGCAGATTCATGGCATGCCAGGCATCACGGACGCCCTGTAGCCGCTGCTCCATCGTGTAGCGCCGCAGGCAGTGCAGCGACAGGATTTGCCGGTGGCCCTGTTCAAACAGATAGCGTGCTGAGAACTCGCCAATCAAATGATGATCGGGGGAGACCGACGGCAGGCGCATCCGGCGGTCGCGGGCATTAATCAGCACGCAGGGCTTGTGCATTTCAGCGGCCAGCTGATGGATATGTTCATCATCAATACCAATCACCAGCGCAGCTTCGGTCTGCTGCATCTTATCGATAAACAGTGCCGCATCGCTGTCGACTTCTTCCAGCGGGCAGTAGCGCACCCGGACATCGTGTGGTTTCACGGCTTCGCTGATCCCCTGGATCACCTTGTAATAGAAGATATCCGTACGGATATCGAAAGCACGCGGCGGCGCAAACACGATCAGGTCATTAAGCAGCAGCCGGCCATGGTGCAGGTTGTCCAGCACACCTTGCTGTTGGGCAATACGCAGTACCTTGGTAAGCGTCGCATTCAGACCGTATTGACGTTCAGGCAGAGGGAAGCTCGACCTTCCATGGCAGCAGATCGCGGACCCGGTTCACCGGCCAGTCCTGTATATGACCGATGACGTAACGCAACCACGTCTCGGGGTCAACGCCGTTAAGCCGGCAGGTGACGATCAGAGAGTAGAGGATCGCCGCACGTTCTCCGC
>NZ_VZPF01000093.1 GCF_008801695.1 Pantoea stewartii subsp. stewartii | reverse complement strand
ACCAATCGATGAGCGGGCACAGCAGAGTGTTCTGGCAACATGACTGACGGTGTCACCACGATGCAGCATCAGCATGGCGGTGAGCCGCCGGGCGTGGTTTTTGTCCTTTGTTTTATGGATAGTTTTCTGCATCAGGCGTCGTTCGGTTCTGGGTATTGGTGCTATGATCGACATTGCTCAGTCCGGCTGGTGATTTGGGATATTCAGCGATTGATCAGATCGCATAAACCGGACTGAGTTCCCTCTAAGGGATCTACTATTCCGAGCAGTTATTTAGCCAGAAAGGCGCAAGTGGTCCGCTGGTTTCTGCCTCATCCTCACGAAAATGAAAAACCACAGACAGGCGATGCACCTGGTCGTCCCTGTCACCTGGCGTAAAATGAAAATCGTCAGACGTAAAAACATACTCGCGCGTGTGCGGTGACAGCAGCAGACTCAGTGCATCCAGCAGACTGGATTTCCCCCAGGCATTTTCGCCGATCAACAGGTTAATGCGCGTTAACGGAAGAGAAAGCTGATTAATGCCGCGAAATCCCCGGATATCGATATGTTCCAGATTCATAGCGCTTTATCCTCTGAGCTGACCGAAGAAGAGAACGCGTTGCTCTGGCGGTCAGGTGACTTTACCGTCAGGGTTTACTCCCCTGTGCTTTTTCGTTAGCGTAGCGTCAATTTTAACATGGACGATCTTTTCATTATGTATTCAGGACTGTTACTGATTCTACTCCCGCTCTTCGCTGGCTGGCTGTTACCCGTCCGGCAGGCCAGGTTTCTTAAGGCGGTAAATCGTCTGCTGGGCTGGATGGTCTACGTCATTCTGTTTTTTATGGGCATCAGCCTGGCTTTTCTGGACAACCTCAGCAGCAATCTGATCACCGTTTTTTATACGGCATCCGTCGCTGCGGGCTGTATTTTACTGTGCAACCTGCTGGCATTGCGCTGGCTGGAACAGCGGATGCCCTGGCAACATCATCATAAACAGCAAAAACTGCCGTCACGTTTACATATGGCGCTGGAATCGCTGACGTTGTGCGGCGTCGTAGTCCTCGGCTTTGCGCTGGGCCTTACGCAATGGCCCTGGCTGCACCATGCATCCGCAGCCAGTGAATATGCCTTGTTCTTCCTGCTCTTGCTGGTCGGTATTCAACTGCGCGGCAGCGGCATGACGCTGCGCCAGATTATCCTGAATCGCCGGGGGATGACGATTGCCTGTGTCGTCCTGCTGAGTGGCTTACTGGGTGGCATTATAGCGGCGCTGATACTGGGGCTCCCCCTTAAAACCGGCCTGGCACTCGCCAGTGGCTTTGGCTGGTATTCCCTTTCCGGCATTCTGATGACAGAAGCCTTTGGGCCAGTGATCGGCAGTGCCGCTTTTTTTAATGACCTGCTGCGAGAGCTTATCGCCATTATGCTGATTCCCGCGCTGATCGCCCGCCACCGCAGCAGCGCGCTGGGCTTGTGCGGCGCGACGTCAATGGATTTTACCCTGCCCGTTTTACAACGTGCAGGCGGTACCGATATTGTGCCGGCGGCGATCGTGCATGGATTTATTATGAGCCTGGCCGCGCCCGTGCTTATTGCGCTGTTCTCAGCCTGAGCGCGAAATTCAACTTTTGATGCAATTTTTTACGGTAGAGTTGAATGACTCTCGTCTACGCTTCTTGGTAGCTGTTTAATTCTGCCCTCCCCGGGATGGCAACGAATGACCAAGGAGATGAAGATGAAACAAACCGTCGCGGCGCTGGTGGCCAAAACGCTGGAAAACGCCGGTGTAAAACGTATTTGGGGCGTCACAGGTGACTCGTTAAACGGACTCACTGACAGTCTGAACAAAATGGGCACCATTGAGTGGATGCCTACCCGCCATGAAGAAGTGGCAGCTTTTGCTGCGGGTGCGGAAGCGCATGCCAGTGGCACGCTTGCGGTCTGCGCGGGTTCCTGTGGGCCAGGTAACCTGCATCTGATTAACGGGCTGTTCGACTGCCACCGCAATCGCGTTCCGGTACTGGCCATTGCCGCCCACATCCCGTCCAGTGAGATCGGCAGCGGTTACTTCCAGGAAACGCATCCACAAGAGTTGTTTCGCGAGTGCAGTCACTATTGCGAACTGGTCTCCAATCCCGAGCAGTTGCCCCAGGTATTGGGCATTGCCATGCGCAAAGCGATTCTGAACCGTGGGGTTTCCGTGGTGGTGCTGCCGGGCGATGTGGCGCTGCAACCCGCTCCCGATGCTGCGCGTGCAGAGTGGTATCCACCGCAGCTACCCGTCGTGTTGCCGTCTGCCGATGAACTGGCGACCCTGACACAAACACTGAATGACGCCCGCAATATTACGCTGATGTGCGGCAGCGGCTGTGCCGGTGCGCATGAGGAAGTGGTGCAACTGGCGGCAACGCTGAAAGCCCCTGTTGTGCATGCGTTGCGCGGCAAAGAGCATATCGAATATGACAACCCGTACGATGTAGGCATGACCGGGCTAATCGGTTTCTCCTCGGGTTATCATGCCATGATGAATGCGGATACGCTGGTGCTGTTGGGTACTCAGTTCCCCTATCGCGCCTTCTACCCTGAGAAAGCCAACATCATTCAAATCGATATTAATCCCGGCAGTCTGGGATCGCACTGTCATGTCGACCAGGCGTACGTCGGTGATGTCAAAACGACGCTGCGCGCGTTACTGCCGAAGCTGCAGGTGAAAACCGATCAGCATCATCTCGACAGTGCGCTGAAACACTACGCGGAAGCGCGTAAGGATTTGGATGCGCTGGCCACCGCGAACGACAGGCAGCCCATTCACCCGCAGTATCTGGCTCAGCAAATCAGTGAACTGGCTGACGAAGATGCTATTTTTACCTGCGATGTGGGCACGCCGACCGTGTGGGCGGCGCGTTATCTGAAGATGAACGGCAAGCGTCGCCTGCTCGGATCGTTTAATCACGGTTCGATGGCGAACGCCATGCCACAAGCGATGGGTGCACAGTCGCTTAACCGGGACCGTCAGGTCGTGGCGCTCTGTGGCGATGGTGGATTCAGCATGCTGATGGGTGATTTTCTGACCGTCGCACAGCTGAAATTGCCTGTCAAACTGGTCATTTTTAACAACAGTTCGCTGGGGTTTGTCGCCATGGAAATGAAAGCGGGCGGCTACCTGACTGACGGGACGGATCTGCATAATCCTGACTTTGCGGCCATTGCCGAGGCCTGCGGCGTGAAAGGTATTCGGGTTGAAAAAGCGTCAGAACTCAATGGCGCACTGGAACAGGCCTTTGCCCATGACGGCCCGGTGCTAGTGGATGTGATCACCGCGAAGGAAGAGCTGGCTATGCCGCCGGAGATCAAGCTGGAACAGGCCAAAGGATTCAGCCTCTATATGCTCCGTGCCATCATCAATGGGCGGGGTGACGAAGTGCTGGAGCTGGCAAAAACCAACTGGCTACGGTAAAACAGAGTGCTCTTGCGGGCGGGTTCTCTGCCCGCCTGTTTTCCGTAGACCAGGAGCGCCCGATGATCGATTTACGCAGTGATACCGTCACCCGTCCCGGCAGCGCGATGTTACAGGCGATGATGGCCGCTGAAACCGGTGATGACGTCTATCGCGATGATCCCACCGTCAATGCACTGGAAGCCGAAGCCGCACGTCTGAGTGGTAAAGCGGCAGCGCTGTTTTTCCCTACCGGCACGCAGGCGAACCTGGTGGCCCTGCTCAGCCACTGCGAACGCGGCGAAGAGTATATTGTGGGCCAGCAGGCGCACAATTATAAATATGAAGCCGGCGGCGCGGCGGTGATGGGCAGTATCCAGCCCCAACCCATTCTCGCAGCAGCAGACGGCAGTTTGCCGCTGGATGTCGTGGCAGACGTTATTAAACCCGACGACATCCATTTTGCCCGCACCCGGCTGCTGAGCCTGGAAAATACCCATCATGGTAAAGTGTTACCCGCTGCCTACCTGGAGCAGGCCTGGCATTTTACCCGAGCACATAAACTGGCGCTGCATATCGACGGTGCTCGCATTTTCAATGCGGTCGCCGCACAGCAAACCACGCTGGAAAACATTGCCCGCTATTGCGATACCTTGACCATTTGTCTGTCGAAGGGCCTGGGCGCGCCGGTAGGCTCGCTACTTTGCGGCGAGGCAGCCTATATCGAACGTGCACGCCGCTGGCGCAAAATGGCCGGCGGAGGCATGCGCCAGGCCGGTATTCTGGCGGCGGCGGGCCTGTATGCGCTGCAACACAACGTTACGCGTTTGCAAACGGACCACGACAACGCCGCCTGGCTGGGACAGGAACTGCAAAAGATGGGGATTGACGTCGCTGAGCAGCAGACGAATATGCTGTTCGTGCGCATCCCGGTCGATCAGGTTACGGCGCTGGGCCAGTGGATGCATGCGCACAACGTCCTGATGAGTGTGGGCCCGGTAACACGGATTGTGACCCATCTGGATGCTGAGCGTCCCGCGCTTGAAACGGTGCTCGGCCACTGGCGGGCCTTCCTGGCACAGCACCGTCCTGATGCGGCATCGGATGCGGTGAACCTGCCCGCCTCGCCTTACGCAGGCCGCTGAACTCGCCACAGCGCCGTGATCGAGGGATTATTGAGCTGTGCCGTATTTCTCCAGCAGGGCCTGCGCTATCGCCAGGGTTTCGGCATCCGCGAAGCCCTGAATGTTTGCAGAACGAAAATGCATCTGAAAGGCGGCAATCAGTTTCTGTTGCTCGTCCGCGCTCATTCCTTCCGTTACCTGATAACCATAACGCTGCAAGCACTCCAGCAGGGTTACGGCTGGCACAGCGGCGTAACGATCGCGTCCGGCCAGATAAAACGCCACGCGTTGTGGATCGGGCCACGCGCCAATGCCCTCAGCGGCCAGTTGCTGCCAGGGAAACAGCGGGCCGGGATCCTGCTTACGCTGCGGCGCGATATCGCTGTGGCCCACAATATTTTCCGGTGCGATGCCATAGCGCTGCGTTATATCCCGTACCAGCGCCGCCAGGGTGCGAATCTGCGCAGGGGGAAACGGTTGCCACGTCACTCCGGCCGGCGTCCGGCGATAGCCGTTGTTCACCAGTTCGATGCCCACCGAGGTGTCGTTAATACGGGTTGCGCCGCGCCAGAAGCTGGCGCCGGCATGCCAGGCCAGATCCTGCTCCGGTACCAGTTGCCAGATAATGCCTTTACCGTTGCGCTGCGGTGGCTGGCGGGGAATAAGATAATGCACGCTGACGTCACGGTCAGTTAGCGTAGCCAGCGAGGAGGAGAAATCCTCAGCGGTATAGTGAATCACCACCACCTTCACGCGCGGACGCGCGCCCTGCGCGGGATGGCGCAAATCAACCCAGTAGCCCGATCGTGATTCAATGCCTGAGTGGCAGCCCGCCAGCAGCAGCGCCATCAGACAGCACAGGAGTCGTTTCAACGAATAACAACCGCCGTGCCGCTGACGCTAACCATCAGCATGCTGCTGTCTTTCCCTACGGTTTCATAGTCAATATCAATGCCCACCACCGCGTTCGCTCCTAGCGATCTGGCCTGGTCTTCCAGCTCTTTAAACGCGATCTCGCGCGCTTTACGCAACTCTTTCTCATAAGCGCCCGAGCGGCCGCCCACAATATCGCGAATCCCGGCGAAAAAATCGCGGAATATATTGGCCCCCAGAATCGCTTCACCGGTGACTACGCCGCAGTATTCCGTGATGCTGTGTCCTTCCAGCGTCGGGGTTGTTGACAATTTCATCGTACTCTCCTGTTACCGAAACGGGTCAAAGGCTCTTTCACCTAAAAGCAGGGCTATACTCTATGTTAAAAAAGCACCTTGCCAGAGAACAATAAGGAAATCGAGATGAGAAACAAAGGTTTTGCGCTTTTGCTCCCGGCTGCGCTGCTGCTGAGTGCCTGTACGACGGTCGAGCCGGTAATCAAGGATAATGGCCCGCGCATGGCCCCCTGCGTGGAAGGTGGCCCGGACACCGTCGCCCAGCGTTTTTACGACATGCGTATCGAGCATCCTTCATCCGGCCTGCCTGATACCGCGACGCTGGCACAGTATCGCCCTTACCTGAGCGATGGACTTTATCAGGCGCTGCTGCAAGCCAGCCAACGTCCGGATGCGGCGACGTGGCGCAACGGCGATCTCTTCTCCAGCCTGGCTCAGGGGCCAACCGGGGTTGACGTTGCCGATGCTTCCACGATTCCTAACCGGGATGCCCGTAACATTCCCCTGCGCGTGAAAATGAGCCGCGGTGACAAACAGTGGCAGGACGAAGTGCTGATGATTCATCAGGGCAGTTGCTGGGTCGTCGATGATGTCCGCTATGTGGCAGATGTCCCGCATCCTGGCGGAGGATCGCTTAGCCAGCTGCTTGAAAAAACAAAGAAATAAACGCTTTTTGACATCTGCAGATAAAAACGCCGGCTGCCAGGCCGTGCGTTTTTATCCCGCGCCACCTCCGGTTCCCCGTCTTCTCACCGCCTTGTCTCGCGATATCTTGTGCTAATCTTTTGTGTGTTTACCGCTTATTCGTAAATTTTAAGCCACCTTAATTGCATAACTATTTTGGTGACGTTAAAATCCGCAAAACTAATAGCTATTCAAAATTGGCGCATGAGTATTCAACTAAACGCGATTAATTGTTTCTACGGTGCTCACCAGGCGCTGTTTGACATTAACCTGGAATGTCCGCAGGGCGAAACGCTGGTGCTGCTTGGCCCAAGCGGCGCAGGAAAAAGTTCGCTGTTGCGCGTGCTGAATCTGCTTGAGCGCCCACGCTCAGGCCAGTTGCACATTGCAGGTAATGATTTCGACTTCAGCAAAACCCCTTCAGAGGCCGCGATACGCGAGCTTCGTCAAAATGTCGGAATGGTCTTCCAGCAATATAATCTCTGGCCGCACCTGACGGTGCTGCAAAACCTGATGGAAGCCCCCTGCCGTGTACTGGGCCTGAGCAAGGCCGACGCACGCGCCAGAGCCGACAAGCTCCTCGATCGTCTGCGCCTGACCAGCTATAGCGACCGTTTCCCCCTGCACCTTTCTGGCGGGCAACAGCAACGCGTAGCCATTGCCCGTGCGCTGATGATGGAGCCGCAGGTGCTGTTATTTGATGAACCCACTGCCGCGCTCGACCCTGAAATCACCGCCCAGATCGTCAGTATTATCCGCGAGCTGGCTCAGACGCAGATTACACAGGTTATCGTGACGCACGAAGTGGACGTGGCCCGTAAAACGGCCAGCCGTGTAGTTTATATGGAAAACGGGCATATCGTGGAACAGGGTGATGCCAGCCGCTTTACACAGCCGCAAACCGAGGCGTTTGCACATTATCTTTCGCACTAAGTCAGGATGCTAAAAATGAAAAAAGTCGTACTTGCTGCACTGCTTGCCGGATTGAGTTTAAGCGCCTCCGCCGCTGAAACTATTCGTATTGCCACCGAGGCCTCCTATCCTCCGTTTGAATTTGTCGATGCCAACAACAAAATTCAGGGCTTCGACGTCGATCTGGCGAATGCGCTGTGTAAAGAGATGGATGCAACCTGTACCTTTACCAACCAGTCTTTTGACAGCCTGATCCCAAGCCTGAAATTCCGCCGTTTCGATGCCGTTATGGCCGGTATGGACATTACGCCTGAGCGTGAAAAGCAGGTGCTGTTCAGCAAGCCTTACTACGATAACTCTGCGATTTTCGTGGCGCAGAAAGGCAAAGTGGCCAGTGTTGACGCGCTGAAAGGTAAACGTGTAGGCGTGCAAAACGGCACCACACATCAGAAATACCTGGCCGACAAACACAGTGACATCACCGTTGTCCCTTATGACAGCTATCAGAATGCCATGCTTGACCTGAAAAATGGCCGTATTGATGCGGTCTTTGGCGACAGCGCCGTGGTAAACGAGTGGCTGAAACAAAACGCGAATCTGGCCCCGGTGGGTGAGAAAGTCACGGATAAAGCCTACTTTGGCACCGGCCTGGGCATCGCCGTTCGTCAGGGTAATACCGAGCTGCAAGGCAAGTTCAACACCGCGCTTGATAAAATCAAGGCCAATGGTACTTACAAAACCATCTACAACAAATGGTTTCAGCAGTAATCTCTGATGAATGAAATAATTCCGCTTGCAAGCGCTGCCGGCATGACCGTCGGCCTTGCTGTTTGTGCCCTCATCGCTGGCCTTGTGCTGGCGATGATTTTTGCTGGCTGGGAGTCAATGCGGCTGCGTCCGCTCGCCTGGGCAGGCACCGCACTGGTCACCCTGATTCGCGGCCTGCCAGAGATTCTGGTGGTGCTGTTTATCTACTTTGGTGCCTCGCAACTGCTCCTGACGCTGTCTGACGGTTTTACGCTACATTTCGGTCTGTTCAGCGTACCGGTTAAGATGCAGATCGAAAATTTTGATGTCAGCCCGTTCCTGTGTGGCGTGATTGCACTGGCTATGCTTTACGCCGCCTATGCGTCACAAACGCTGCGCGGTGCGTTAAAAGCCGTGCCGGTCGGTCAATGGGAATCGGGCCAGGCGCTGGGCATGAGGAGGTCGGCGATCTTTTTCCGCCTCATCATGCCGCAGATGTGGCGTCATGCGCTGCCCGGTCTGGGTAACCAGTGGCTGGTCTTGCTGAAGGACACTGCGCTGGTGTCGCTTATCAGCGTTAACGACCTGATGTTGCAAACCAAAAGCATCGCTACGCGTACGCAGGAGCCCTTTACCTGGTTCCTGATTGCGGCAGCCATTTACCTGGTGATTACGCTGTTTAGCCAGGCAGTGCTGCGTCGTATTGAACACCGTACAACCCGTTTTGAACGGGGGAACAGCTGATGCTGCAATATTTACCCGAAATGTTGAAAGGGCTTCATACCAGCCTGACACTGACTGCGGCGTCGCTGGTGGTCGCGCTGTGTCTGTCGCTGATGTTTACCATTGCACTGACCCTGAAAACACCGCTGTTTTCGCCCCTGATTAAAGGATTTATCACGCTGTTTACCGGCACCCCGCTGCTGGTGCAGATTTTCCTGATCTACTACGGGCCCGGTCAGTTTCCCAGCCTGCAAAAACTGCCGTGGCTGTGGCATCTGCTGTCACAACCCTGGTTGTGTGCCATGCTGGCGTTGTCGCTGAACAGTGCTGCCTATACCACGCAGCTGTTTTACGGTGCGGTGCGGGCGATACCTGCCGGTCAGTGGCAGTACTGCGAGGCGCTGGGCATGACGCCCAGACAAAGCCTGCGCATTTTGCTGCCTTATGCGTTTAAGCGTGCACTCTCCTCTTACTCCAATGAAGTCGTGTTGGTCTTTAAGGGCACCTCGCTGGCGTTTACGATTACGCTGATGGAAGTCATGGGACACGGTCAGTTACTGTATGGCCGGACCTACGATGTCACGGTTTATGCGGCTGCGGGACTGATTTACCTGTGCGTTAACGGCCTGCTTACCCTTCTGATGCGCCTGATCGAAAAACGCGCTCTGGCCTTCGAGCGTCGCGACTGATCTTCAGGCAGGGAAACCTGCCTGAGTAATTTTCAGTCACATTTATTGCATAAAAATTCATTATCTGGCATCTTACTCCCCTGTATGTTATGTGACTGATGGCCAGGGAGCCTGTAATGAAAAAATGGATGATTGCTGCAGTACTGGTAAGCCTGGCGGTAAGCGCGCAGGCCGCTGAGAAAATTCGTTTCGCCACCTCTGCTACCTATCCCCCTTTTGAATCGCTGAACAGCGACAACCAGATTGTCGGCTTTGATATTGATCTGGCAAAGGCCCTTTGCCAGCAGATGAAAGCGGAATGCTCGTTTACCAATACGGCATTTGACAGCCTGATCCCCTCGCTGAAGTTTCGCCGATATGATGCCGTCATTGCCGGCATGGACATCACGGCCGAGCGCAGCAAACAGGTCGATTTCACCCAGCCTTATTATGCCAACTCGGCGATTGTGATTGCTCCGAAAGGCACATTCAGCGCGATAAGTGATCTGAACGGTAAACGTGTAGGCGTCGAAAACGGCACCACACATCAGAAATACCTGCAGGACAAACATCCGGACATCAAGGTGGTGGCTTATGACAGCTATCAGAATGCCATTCTGGATATGAAAAGCGGCCGTCTTGACGGCGTGTTTGGCGACAGCGCGGTGGTCAATCAGTGGTTAAAAACCAACAGCGATCTGGCCAGTGTAGGTGAGCATGTGACGGACGCCGATTATTTTGGGACCGGCTTAGGCATTGCGGTACGCAAAGGTAACGACGGCCTGCGTGAGAAACTTAACCAGGCACTGGCGGCACTTAAAGCCAACGGCACCTGGCAGAAAATCAACCAGCAATGGTTTCCTGAATAAGGTTTATGGGCCAGCCGCGTACTCTGCTGACCGGTTCTGCACTGTCCTCAGTTCAGCAGCTTACCTGGCTGGCCCGCCCTGACGTTGATGCGTCAACAGCGTCAGCACCTCATAATGCGCGGTGTGCGGGAACATATCAAACAGCTGGACCTGCGTTACCCTGTAGTCACTGAGCCGGGCGATATCCTGCGCCATGGTCTGTGCATTACAGCTTGAATAAAGTACATAATCCGGTGCCATCGCACGGAGATACTCACACAACTCACGGCCAATCCCCCGACGCGGTGGATTGACCAGCACCAGCTGCGGCACCGCTTCGCGTCCCAATGCAAACGCGGTGGAATCCAGCGCGGCAAAACTGACATTATCCAGGCCCAGCGTATCGGCAGAGCGTTCTGCACAGCGAATCGCTTCGGCGCTGATTTCAATCCCGGTAAGCTGCAGGGACGGCGACGCGCAATGCAGGCCAAATCCGCCCACCCCGCAGAACAGATCCCACATGCTGGTTACCGGGAGCGCACGGACCCAGTCGCGCGCCGTGGCATACAGCGCACTAGCGACCTGAGGATTGGTCTGGAAAAAACTCTGAGGGCGGATCCACAAGGGCACCCCATTGAACGTTTCTGCCAGCGACTGGGTCGGCGTTAACGGAATCTCCTCCTCCCCTTCCAGAATGGCCATATGAACCGGCTGGATATTGGCGGAGATCACCGTCAGTTGCGGCAGCTGTTGCTGAAGCCAGGGCAGCGCAGCTCGCAGTTGTGCCAGCTTCGTGTGCGAGCGCAGAACAAAGCGCAGCATCATGCCGCCCTGCGTGCTTTCCGTCAGCAGCAGATACTTCAGCTCACCGCGCTGGCGTTCAATGTTGTATGGCGTTAACCCCGCGCGCGCGATAAACGGTTTTAAGGTTGCCAGCACTGGTGAAAAACGGTCAGGGTAAAGCGGACAGTCCGACAGATCGACGGCCTCGCCGTTGCGCTGCACGATGCCAAAAACAGGCCGCTCTACACTTCCACTGACCACCATCTTCGCTTTATTACGAAACCCTTCCTGGGCCGAGGCGACCGGCGGCAGCCAGGTTGCAACCGGAACATCAGCCAGCAGTTGGGCCAGCAGAGACTGTTTTTCATCAAGCTGCTGTGAATAGGGTTTTTCGAGCCACTGGCATGAGCGGCAGCGGTTAGCGTCATAGAGCGCGCATTGCATGGTAAAGCCTGTATTGCCTGTCGGGAGGGTGAGCGGAGCGCGATTGTATCACCGCTTGCGAAAAAATGCGCGGCTACTGGCGGGCAGAAACAACAGCAGGAATACCGCCAGGTCGGGCAGTTTTTGCTGCAAGGTGTGGTGAATGATCTGCAGATTACTTTCGCCGTCAATACTGAAAATTTCCGGATAGATCCCGCCCGTGGAGGCCATCAGCATGTAGCACAACACCACAATCTGCACCACGACAAATCCCCAGCGCCCGCGATTGCTCCCGCGCATCAGGGTAAAGGCACAGCGCAGCTCAAATAAAAAAATGATCTGACTGGCAATGAAAATCAACGTGGAATCCCAGGACTGCGCACTGCGATGGAGAAAGTTGATGATTTCGGTATAGCCCAGCGCGTTCACCAGCATCAGCACGCTGAGGCAGCGCGTGGCAATAATGGCGATGCCGGCCACCGTAACGGGCACCGGCGCATCCGGTAAAACAGAACTGTGCTTCAGGGTTTCCGACATGTCCTCGACTCCGCCACGCGATAAAAAGGCTGGATAAACCAGCCTTTATCTATATTGGCAAACGTCAGGCATTTCAGCCACGTTTAGCTTTCTGAATATCGCTTAAACGCTGTTTTTCTTCATGCGCCATCACGCGCCAGGCGATAAAACCGACAATGCCCACGACAAACAGGATGAGTGACGCCAGGGCGTTAATCTCCGGATTGACCCCACGACGCACCGTGGCAAAAATCGCCATCGGCAACGTTGTCGCGCCCGGTCCGGTGACAAAGCTGGCAATCACCAGATCGTCCAGCGATAAGGTAAAGGCCAGCAGCCAGCCGGTGACGATAGCGGGTGCAATCATCGGCACCGTAATCACGAAAAACACCTTCAACGGCGTCGCGCCCAGATCCATCGCCGCCTCTTCAATGGAACGGTCCAGCTCACGCAGGCGCGAGTTAATCACCACCGCCACGTAGGCTGTACAGAAGGTCACGTGCGCCAGCCAGATGGTCAGCGTGCCGCGTTCGGTTGGCCAGCCCAGCGCATTACCGAGCCCCACAAAGAGCAGTAACAGCGACAGACCGGTAATCACATCCGGCATCACCAGCGGTGCGGTCAGCATAAAGGCAAAGCCGTTATGCCCACGAAAACGCCCAAAGCGCACGATAATTACCGCCGCCATCGTGCCCAGCACCACCGCCATGGTGGCAGAAAGCGCGGCGATGGTCAGGCTCAGCACCACCGCATCGATCATGGCATCGTCCTGGAACAACACCTGATACCAGTGGAAGGAAAATCCTTCCCACACCGTCACCAGCTGCGAGCTGTTGAAGGAGTAAACCACCAGCAGCAGCATCGGCGCGTAGAGAAATAAAAAGCAGCAGGCCAGGATGACTGTGCGCCAGGGAGAGCGGATCGTTGGCAGATTGTTCATCCCTTCTCTCCCATTTCGCGGTTTTGGTGTTTGTGGAACCAGATAATCGGCAAAATCAAAATCAGTAAGATGATCACCGCCAGTGCCGACGCCACCGGCCAGTCACGGTTGTTAAAGAACTCCTGCCACAGAATGCGGCCAATCATAATACTGTCCGGGCCGCCCAGCAGCTCAGGGATCACGTACTCGCCGACCGCCGGAATAAACACCAGCATGGATCCGGCAATGATGCCGCCTTTGGTCAGCGGCACAATCACGCTAAAGAAGGTTTTCAGCGGACGCGCGCCCAGGTCCAGCGAGGCTTCCACCAGCGAATAATCAATGCGCGTCAGCGCGGTATAGATCGGCAGCACCATAAACGGCAGATAGCAGTAGACGATGCCAATGTACACCGCCGTGTTGGTATACAGGATGATCAGCGGATGATCGATCACCCCCAGCCACAGCAGGAAACGATTAAGAATACCGTTATTGTTCAGCAGCCCCATCCACGCATAAACCCGCACCAGAAACGATGTCCATGAGGGCAGAATCACCAGCAGCAGCAGGATGGATCGCATTGAAGGCTTACTGTGCGCGACCGCCCACGCCAGCGGATAACCTATCAGCAGGCAAATCACCGTCGAGATAGCGGCCACTTTTAATGACTGCAGATAGGCGTCAATGTAGAGCGGATCGTCGCTGAGCGTGACGTAGTTGCCCAGATTGAGCACTAGGCTCAGCTGATCGTCAGCCCAGTTAACCAGTTCGGTATAGGGCGGAATGGCGCGCGCAATGTCGGCAAAACTGATCTTAAGCACGATCAGGAAAGGCAGCAGAAAGAACAGCGTCAGCCATATGTAAGGTAAGGCAATGACCAGCTTGCGCCCGTGCTGCATTTTGACGCGCGTTGCCCAGCGCTGCAGCGGCGTGCCCAGCAGTTTGGCAGGGGCTTTAGTGCGTTGAAAAATCTGGCTCATCCCGCCTCCTTAAACCGTCAACACCACGCAGCTGTCGCTGTCCCAGCACAGGCGGACTTCATCGCCCCATGTCGGTAGCCCTTTGCGGTAGCGATGTTCATTTTGCAACTGGGCGCTCAGCATCTGACCGCTGTGCAGGCGCACGTGATAAATGGACAGATCGCCCAGGTAGGCAATATGGACCACTTCACCGACGGCAAAGTTACAGCCATCCGCCGGCACCGTTTCGCACAGCATCACTTTTTCCGGGCGCAGCGCAACATGTACCGGCACGTTATCGACCACCGACACGTCCGAATCGACTTTAAGCGGATGTTTCAGGCCCGGGCTGTCAATCACCAGGCCATCTGCCTGACGCTCACGCAGCAGACCTTCAAACACATTGACCGAACCGATAAATTCCGCGCTGTAGCGGCTGGTCGGATGCTCATAAATCTCCTCCGGCTCGCCGATCTGCACAAATTTGCCCCGGTTCATGATAGCGATGCGCCCCGCCATCGTCATGGCTTCTTCCTGATCATGCGTCACCATCACGCAGGTTGCCCCCACCCGTTCCAGGATATCCACCACTTCCAGCTGCATCCGATCGCGCAGCTTTTTATCGAGCGCGCCCATTGGCTCATCCAGCAGCAGCAGTTTTGGCCGTTTTGCCAGGCTGCGCGCCAGCGCCACGCGCTGACGCTGACCGCCCGAAAGTTGATGGGGTTTGCGCTTAGCAAACTCCTGCATATGTACCAGCGATAACATTTCTTCGACACGGCTGGTAATTTCGCCTTTAGCCAGCTTGTCCTGTTTCAGCCCGAACGCAATGTTCTGCTCCACCGTCATGTGGGGAAACAGCGCGTAACTCTGAAACATCATATTAATAGGACGCTGATAGGGCGCGACATGCGACAGATCGTGTCCATCCAGCACAATCTGCCCGCTGGTGGGCTGTTCAAAGCCTGCCAGCATGCGGAGTAAGGTCGATTTACCACAGCCGGATGCGCCGAGCAGGGCAAAAATTTCGCCTTTATAAATAGTCAGGCTGACATCGTCCACGGCATGCTGGCCGTCAAAGGATTTTGTCAGATTACGAATTTCCAGTAACGGCGTTAACGCTTTTGCCGTTTTAGTCTGCGGGCGTGGGATGGCATCGTTCACTCATATCTCTCCGGAGCCAGGCGGAACAACGCGGCAAACAGTGCCGCTAAAAATGGCACAACAGAGGCCGGGACTGCGCCTCTGTTGCTGTAGCAGGACATGCCGTTTCGTTACTTACCGCTTTTAACCTTAGTCCATGCACGCGTGCGCACACGATCCAGTTTCGGATCCTGTACCTTCAGTACAAACAATTTGGCCATGGCATCGGGCGTAGGGTAAATGCCCGGATTGTTGCGGATATCGGCATTAATCAGCGGCAGAGACGCTTTATTGCCGTTGGCATAATTCATTTTGTTGGACACGTCAGCGATGACTTTCGGATCCATGATGTAGTTCAGCCAGGTGTAAGCCGCGTCCACATCTTTGGCATCTTTAGGAATTGCCATCATATCAAAGAACGCCAGTGCGCCCTCTTTCGGTACGCTGTAGCCAATGTTGACGCCGTTCTTCGCTTTTTCCGCGCGATTTTTTGCCTGAAGAATATCGCCGGACCAGCCGATCGCCACACAGATGTTGCCGTTGGCCAGATCGTTAATGTATTGCGACGAGTGGAAGTAACGAATATTTGGACGCAGCTTCAGCAGCAGATCGGTCGCGGCACCGGAATAATCCTTAGGATCGCTGCTGTTCGGATCTTTGCCGAGGTAGTTCAGCACGGTCGCGAAAATTTCTTCAGGTGCATCCAGGAACGAGACGCCACAGCTTTTCAGTTTTTCCAGGTTCTCAGGTTTCAGCACCAGATCCCAGCTGTTGACCGGCGCATCCGCACCCAGTGCGGCTTTGACTTTTTCAACGTTGTAGCCAATGCCGGTGGTGCCCCACAAATACGGAATGGCATATTTATTACCCGGATCGTGTTGGGCAACCTTCTCCATCAACGCCGGATCAAGATTTTTATAGTTGGGCAGTTTGCTTTTATCCAGGGGCTGGAACACGCCAGACTGCAGCTGACGCGCCAGGAAGCTGGACGAAGGCACCACCACATCGTAGCCGGTGCTGCCGGCCATCAGTTTGCCTTCCAGCACTTCGTTGGAATCAAACACGTCATAAACCACTTTAATGCCGGTCTGCTTTTCAAAGTTCGGCACGGTATCGGGCGAAATATAATCCGACCAGTTATAAACGTGCAGCGTTTTATCTTCCGCCATGGTACTGGCTGAAGCAGCCATCAGCACCCCAGCAACCACACCTGACAACCATTTTTTACGTTGGTTGAACATGTTTTTAATCCTCCTGAGCGGGTTATAACAACGCTGCACATCAGTGATCCGACATTGCGTTTTTATGATTTAAAAATCAGTGACACAATGAATCATTATTCAGTGGACGTTTAATAGTAAAAACCTATACCAGCACGGTATTCCTGCGGTTAGTGCCGCACCGCAAGCATAGCCGCCCCGTTCGGGGTTAACCATACCTCAGCGTAAAAAACGCCTGAACGTAATATTTTATGCATGTTTAAGCTATGAGGTTCGGCTTTTACGGCATAAAGAACGTCATAAATCTGGCAATTAAGGGCTTAATGGTAAGCGTCACATTTAAACCGTCTGTGCAGCGGGCTCCGGTTCCGGGAAAATAGTGTCCATCATTTTTTAATGGACACTATCGCGTGAAACACCGGACATGGCTCCTTGAGGCGCTTCGCCTCCATT
>NZ_VZPF01000092.1 GCF_008801695.1 Pantoea stewartii subsp. stewartii | reverse complement strand
CATACGCAAGCATGTAACGCATTGATTTTATGTTATCTGAAACAACCGTTTTCATAGTACCACAGCATAAAATCCATTTATTCAACAAAGCCTACCACAGCATAAAATCCATTTATTCAACAAAGCCGGTAAACTCGTAAAATAATTGGATTAAACCACCATCTACGAATCTGAAATTGTAGAATCCGGCGTCAAAAATAGCTTGATATAACTCCTTGTATCTCATGCTTTTTAGTGCGATGGAAAGATCTTCAACGCCTTCAATACCAATAACCTTATATCCTTGCACGTTTTTCATGCAGGGGAATTTCTCTTTATCGGTGATTGAAGAATCAATCACCTTCGAAGTTAGTTCGTAAATCTCTTTAATTATTGCCTTGGATTTAATCATTGCAATCTCCCGATTTATAAACCCAAAGCCTTTCTGAGTTTTTCTAAAACCTCAGGGGGGCTTTGTTGAATAAATGGATTTTATGCTGTGGTACTATGAAAACGGTTGTTTCAGATAACATAAAATCAATGCGTTACATGCTTGCGTATGACGGTGTTCTGTCTGGCATCAGCGTTTTCTACCAAAACAGTGCAGACAAAACAGAATGATTACCTATTATTCAACAAAGCCCCGCTCGATGGCTGTTTCAGCCCGGACAAAAAAAAGCTGCTGATCACGCATGATGACAATAAGACGTTAAGCGTGATTGATTTGATGCGCCAGACCGTGGTGATGACCGCAGAAGTGGGCGCGGGTTATGAAACGCTGAGCTACTTCCAGATCGATTAAATAAACGGGCGATGATAAATCGCGGAACTCCAGTGACGGCTGCTGGCATGCTTTTCGGCCTGCCAGCCACGCTTACGCAGTTCGCGGGCAATCATTTTGTTCATAATGCCGTGACCCAGCAATAAAACCGTGCCTTTCTCCGATAAGGCGATCAGCCTGTCAGCGGCGCGCGACGCCCGTTCGCGCGCATGTTGTAGTGATTCGGTCTCGCCCGCGTAACCACACAACCACATCGCACGCAGAATGGCCTGCCAGACAAATGTGGGTAACTGAAGGCGATCGGCCCGCAGTAGCGGAATGCCGACTTCACTGAACAGCGCATCGACATGATGGGGGCGCAGCCCCAGGTGCGCCAGCGATGAGTGGGCGCGGGGTAACGGACTGCAGACGACAACCGCGGCGTTGCGCGCGATATTGATGCTGCGTTCAGGCGGCCCATCGCTGACCAGCGAAAGATCATAGGCTTCGCACCAGTCCGCCATGCCCTGCGCACTCAAACGGCGGGCAAAAGGGTGGGCGGGTTTGCCGTGTCGCATCAGGATAATGGTCATAACGTGTAAACAGCGTCCTCCAGGTCAGGTGCGGACAGGGCTCTGCGCGACTGTACGCGATACAAACGTGGTGCGTTGTCATTTTGCAGTCACACCAGTATGCGACAACAGCATCTGATGAAAGGTTCTGACGGCCAGTTTGGCTTAATGATAAAAGAAAAGTGAACCGGGTCTAGCGTTATGCTGTTTTTTTGCGCGTCAGGTTACATTTAACCCTCTGATTTTGCGTTAAAAATAGCATCCGATGCAGCTTGATACTAAAGAAAATCTAACAAATTTTCTCAAGTGCTATTGATTTATCTACGCGCGTAGATACACTAGCTTCCAGTGATTGCTCTCGGTGCCCGATGCACGGTAGGCCGATCGAGGAACAAGTTACATTCGCCAGACTTATACGACCGCTGAAAAATACAGCGGCGAAGCTCGCGATACTGCGGATTCCAACACCAGGGAATCTTTTAACTTTCCTTTCATCATGGTTAGCCAACTGAATGTCGCCACCAGAGCGATTCTTCTGCTTACAGTCAGGGAATTGTCTCTCGGAATGGCATTTATCTATCTGCATATTTTCAAGGGACAGCGTTTATGACGGCACAGCACTCCGTTACGACACAGGCATCACTGCCTTCTACCTCCGCCGCAGATGAGCGGTTTAACACCTCAGCCGGCCGCAAAGATTTTTGGCGCGCTACGGTTTCCTGTTGGTTAGGCACGGCAATGGAGTATGCAGATTTTGCGCTCTATGGCCTGGCTGCGGGCATCATTTTTGGTGATGTCTTTTTCCCCGAACAAACGCCCGCGATGGCACTGCTTGCCAGTTTTGCCACCTGGTCCGTTGGGTTTATTGCCCGTCCGATCGGTGCCCTGTTTTTCGGCTGGCTGGGCGATCGTAAAGGCCGCAAGGTCGTCATGGTCACCACCATTATCCTGATGGGCGCCTCCACCACGTTGATTGGGCTGATTCCCAGCTATGCTTCGATTGGCATCTGGGCGCCGGCCTGCCTGGTGCTGTTACGCTTCAGTCAGGGCTTTGGGGCGGGTGCCGAACTCTCAGGCGGAACCGTTATGCTGGGTGAATATGCACCGGTCAGGCGCCGTGGCCTGGTGTCATCGGTCATTGCACTCGGCTCTAACAGCGGCACGTTGCTGGCCTCGCTGGTCTGGCTGCTGGTGGTGCAAATGGACAAGCAGAGTCTGCTGGAGTGGGGATGGCGCATTCCGTTCCTGAGCAGTGCGGTGATCGCTCTGGTGGCCTTGTGGATCCGTCGTAATCTGCGTGAAACACCGGTATTCGAGCGTAAGAAAGCAGAGCTTGCCGAAACGCGCGCCCAGGTGATTGCCGCGCATCGTTCTGAAGCGGATACACGCCCGTTCTTTCAGCGCACACGTGCCTTCTGGACAATGGTCGGGCTGCGCATCGGTGAAAACGGCCCCTCTTATCTGGCCCAGGGCTTTATTGTGGGCTATGTCGCCAAGGTGCTGATGGTAGATAAATCCGTGCCCACCACGGCGGTGTTTATCGCCTCATTGCTGGGGTTCCTGATTATTCCGTTTGCAGGCTGGCTGTCTGACCGTTTTGGTCGCCGTGTGGTTTATCGCATGTTCTGCCTGCTGCTGATGATCTATGCCTGGCCTGCTTTTACCCTGCTGGATACGCGTGAACCGGCCATCGTGATTCCGGTGATTGTGGTCGGCATGGCGCTGGCTTCTCTGGGCATCTTTGGCGTACAGGCGGCCTGGGGCGTGGAGATGTTCGGCGTGAATCACCGTTATACCAAGATGGCGGTCGCGAAAGAGCTGGGTTCTATTATTTCAGGCGGCACCGCCCCGTTAGTTGCGGCGGCCATGCTCTCTTATACCGGACACTGGTGGTCGATCGCCGTCTATTTTTCCGTGATGGCCACGATTGGTTTCCTGACTACGTTTGTGGCACCGGAAACACGTGGGCGCGACCTTAACCTGCCAGAGGACGCTATCTGAAACAGGCTATGCTAAAGGCAGTGCACGTTAAGTGAGGAAGGGGAAGTGGCGAAACAGGTGAAAACCGCCGTGACGCGGAGTGACGTTGCTAAAGCTGCCGGGACCTCCGTCGCTGTGGTGAGTTATGTCATCAATAATGGCCCGCGTCCGGTTGCGGACGCGACCCGGCAACGGGTACTGGCGGCAATAGAGCAGACCGGCTATCGCCCGAATGCCGCCGCGCGTGCCCTGGCGTCAGGGAATACCAAAACGTTTGGTCTGGTGGTGCCCAATATCAGTAACCCCTTCGTCGCTTCCATGGCGCATATGCTGCTTCAGGAGTCGCTCAACCACGGCCATGTGATGCTGCTGGGTGATGCCGGCGACGATCGCAAGCGTGAACTGGAGCTGATTCAGGGGCTGCTGAACCGTCAGGTCGACGGTCTGTTTTACACCAGTGTCGATCGCCATCCTTTCATCTATATCATCAAAGCCAGCGGGACACCGCTGGTCATGCTGGATCGGGTCGATCCACAACCCGGTGTCAGCATGCTGCGGGTAGATGAGCGTGACGCGGCGTTTCAGGTGACGTCGCATTTACTCAGCCATGGCTATCAGCAGGTCGGGATGATCAGCGGTCCCCGGGACATGCTGAATGCGCAGGATCGTATTCAGGGCTGGCGCGATGCGCTGCGGGCGTATGGTTTGCCAGCCGATGATGCCAACATTTTCCCCGCAACCTATACACGTGAGGGCGGCTATCAGGCTGCTTTACGTATGATTGCCAGTAAACGGGTGCCGCGCGCCCTGTTTGCCAGCAACGAAGGTCAGGCGATTGGCTGTATTCGCGCCTTCAGCCAGCATGGCCTTCGTGTGCCGGACGATGTGGCCCTGGTCTGTTTTAACGGAACCGATCAATCCGCCTACCATGTTCCGGCATTAACCACCGTGCGCCAGCCGGTTAAAGAGATGGCTCGCTGTGCGATTCATATGCTGAAAGCGTGGAATGGCGAGGCACGGATTGAAGCATTCCCACACCAACTTGAGATTGGTGAATCTTGTGGCTGTCGGCCATCAGAACAAAACAAATAAAGCGACCTAATGAAAAGACTGATTATTGATTGTGATCCGGGGAACGGGATTGCCGGGGCCAATACTGATGATGGCCTGGCCCTTTCCCTGGCGTTAGCCTCACCAGGGCTCTCGCTGGAGTTAATTACGACGGTCGCCGGGAATACCCCGAGTGATGTCGGTGCACGAGTCGCTAAAGACTTAATGGCGCGGCTGGGCTGTGCGGTTCCTGTCGTACAGGGGGCTACGCGGGCGTTGTGCGAAGACCCTGCGCCCTGGCGCGCGCTGCTGGATAAGCGGGTCGAACAACTCGACCTGATGGCGTTATGGCAGGGCGTTCCTCAGCCTGCGGCATTACCGGCTGACGGAAACGATGCTGCTGAGGCGATGGGGCAGCTCATCTGTGATAATCCCGGCGAGATCACCCTGATTGCGATTGGCCCGTTGACCAATGTGGCGCTGGCCATGCAGCGTTTTCCCGCAATGGCCGAATCGGTAGCCGAGATTGTGATTATGGGGGGTGTCTTTGCGCTGGAAGACTACATCAAAGACACGAATTTCGGTGTGGATCCCGAGGCGGCTCATCAGGTGTTGCACAGCGGTGCCGCCATTACCCTGGTGCCGATGGATGTGACAACACAAACCATGCTGACCCAGGCCGATCTCAAACGTCTTACCCGGCATGCTCATCCGCTGACCCGTTTCGTGCGGGAGACGTTGCAGCCCTGGATAGATTATTCAATGCAGACCCGGCATCTGCCAGGTTGCTGGATTCATGATGCGCTGGTTGTCGCCTGGTTGCTTAATCAGCGTGTCGCCTGGGGCACGGATTACCGGGTCGATATTGAGCTCCGTCCGGGAGCCACACGCGGGAAAAGCTGGCGTTATCGTCAACCCCTGCGGCTGGATGTCGGTATCCCACCGGACAGCGGTGCGCTGGTACATGTGCTGCACAGTGTGGATAACGCTCTTTTGCTGTCCATCATTGAGTCGGCATTTCAACAGCTTCCTGAATAACGTACAGGCGATTCGTCGCCTGACCTGCTGGCAGGAAGTCAGACACGCTTTCTTACAGCCTGATCCACTGCCTCACAATTACGCAATACGCTCTCCTCCTAAACATGATGTATACATTTGATTAACAATCACATCACTCTTCGTTAGCCACCAGAAAATTTTTGGGCGGAGCGCCAGAGTGTCTCAGAGAGGAGACTTGTATGCTTGACTGGACATCGACCCAGCGCAATGTGGCTTTCGCCTGTTTTGCCAGTTGGCCGCTGGACGCTTTCGACTTTTTTATTCTGGTGTTTGTCCTGAGTAATCTTGCTCAGTACTTCCATAATTCCGTCACCGACGTGTCGGTCGCTATCATGCTGACGCTGGCGGTGCGCCCGCTGGGTGCCTTACTGTTTGGCCGGATGGCGGAAAAATATGGCCGCAAGCCCATCCTGATGCTGAATATCGTCTTTTTCTCGGCGTTTGAGCTGTTGTCCGCCTGGTCACCCACCTTCACCGCATTTCTGGCCTTTCGTGTTTTCTACGGTATTGCCATGGGCGGAATCTGGGGCGTGGCATCCTCGCTGGCGATGGAGACGATACCCGATCGTTCACGCGGTCTGATGTCGGGACTGTTCCAGGCGGGTTATCCCTGTGGCTATTTGCTGGCGTCCATCGTGTTCGGTCTGGTTTTCGACATGGTAGGCTGGCGCGGCATGTTTCTTATCGGCGCTGTCCCGATTCTGTTGTTGCCGTTCATCTACTTTAAAGTCCCGGAATCCCCGGTCTGGCTGGCCGCGCGTGAACGTAAAGAAAGCAGTGCCCTGATGCCCGTCCTGCGCCAGCACTGGAAAATATGTATTTACATGGTGCTGCTGATGGCCTGTTTTAACTTTTTCAGCCACGGCACGCAGGATCTGTATCCGACTTTCCTCAAAGTGCAGCATCAGTTTGATGCGCACACGGTCAGTATTATTGCTATCGCCTACAACATCGCTGCGATGCTGGGGGGCATTTTCTTCGGTACGCTGTCAGAACGCATTGGGCGCAAGCGAGCCATTATTATCGCGGCGCTGCTGACGCTGCCTGTGTTGCCGTTGTGGGCCTTTTCCAGCGGTTCCTGGACGATTGGTCTTGGTGCCTTCCTGATGCAGTTTATGGTGCAGGGCGCCTGGGGCGTGATCCCGACTTACCTGAACGAACTGGTTCCGGGAAACGCAAGAGCAGTGTTGCCCGGCTTTGTTTATCAGTTGGGGAATCTCATTGCGTCCGTCAACGCGACGCTACAGTCGCGCATTGCTGAAGCGCATGGCGGCAATTACGGTCTCGGTATGGCCATTGTAGCCGGGACGGTGGCAGTATTGATTTGCCTGTTTGTCGCCTTTGGCCGGGAAACGCGCGGCATGACAATTTCGGGAACGGTGGCAAAGCAGACGCACTAGCGCGTTTCACAGACATCTACCCATTTTGCCGCAGTGAGTTCAGCCATTTGCTGCGGCGAAATGCGGACAGCGCTGTGAATCGATCCTGCGGCAGGCAACACTTCATCAAAGCTTTTTAACGAGATATCGCAATACACGGTCACCGGGTTTTCCAGGCCAAAAGGGCAGACGCCGCCCACAGGATGCCCGGTCCAGCTAATCACTTCGTCCACACTCAACATGCGCGCTTTCGCACCCATCACCGCTTTCAGCTTACGATTATCTAACCGTGCATCACCGCGTGTGACCACCAGGATCACCTCATTTTTCACTTTGAGTGACAGCGTTTTCGCAATTTGTCCCGGTTCAACACCGTGAACACGTGCCGCCATTTCTACCGTTGCCGTACTGTATGGCATCTCAATGATGTCTATTTCCGGCGCACGCTCGGCAAAAAACTGGCGTACAGACTCCAGGCTCATTTTTTACTCCCGACTAATCGAAGGCGTAGAAATTGCCATAAGCCCGCGGTGGTGTAAACGGCAGAGCGAAAGAATAGGTAACAGAATGCATAACGGTACGTTAACAGAGAGCTATGGCCGTCAGGCCGGGGACAGACAGCCCCCGGTGATGTACGTGCCGACGGCTGGTGGTCCTGCGACCCGGCTCGGCGGTTAGCCGATCTCGCTGACGGTATTGTGAAGTACGGGGAGATCTTCCCAGGCGAGGATGGTATTGCGCCCCTGATTTTTTGCCACGTAAAGCGCACGGTCGGCGTTCGCAACCGCCTGATCAAATTCATCATCGTAAATAGGGGCAATGCCTGCGCTGATAGTCACATGCGTAGAAACGCGCTCATTAAACATATGCGGTATTTCCAGGTTGACGACATATTGCCGAATACGTTCAGCCAGTTTCATGGCAATCGAGGCATTCACATTGGTCATCAGCACAAGAAATTCTTCGCCGCCATAACGGGTTACCACATCACGTGACCGAACGGCGTCACGAATAGCGACGGAAACGCGGGCCAGCGCCTGATCGCCCATCGCGTGGCCGTAATTATCGTTGTAGGCCTTAAAATGGTCGATATCAAGCAATAACACATAATGGCTGCCCGCATGATTATCCAGAATGTTATCAAGGCGGTTCTTCAGTCCGCGGCGGTTATATAAACCGGTTAACGGATCGAGCATACTGAGATCGCTAAACGATTCTTTCTCTTCATATAATTGATACATTAAGCGCAGTGTAAAATCTTCCGAACGTCGGCGCATTAAATGTTGTAAAGAAAACCCGATCAGCGGCAGGGCAATGGTCAATAAAATCAAGGGCAAATGCTGTCCGTGATCCAGCATCAGCACGGTGAGCATTGCGGGCGTGATGTGCAAACAAAACGCCACTAAATAATCGCTTAAGGCAATCGCACTGATAAAAAAAACGCACAGCAGACTGACAATCAGAAATCCACCATCCGTCAAAGAAACAAACTGGTAGCGGTGCTGAATATGCCACGCCCATAACCCGCCTAAAATCAACGCCACAGGATTTAACAGGGGTAATTTTAGTTTTGCCTTTATTAAACACGTGGCCAGCATCGTCATACTGAAGAAAGCCACCATAATCACCGGTACAGTAACTTGTGTTTCATTGTTTTCTGCTAAAGGGAGCAGACAAAATAGTGAAACTGCAGCGTTTAAAAACAAAAAGAGCATGAAAGAAAGGCGGTATTTGCTGTGTTTCAATTCATCATAAGATTCTATTTTCATTATTGATACTCGTGACGGCCCTGAAATAACAAAGCAAAAGCCGGCAAATGATTTCAGCCGATCGACAGATTTAATATTGCTGTTATAAATTGTGTAATCAGCCGCAATTTAGCATTTTCTTGTTTCTCTGTCATCTTCCCGCCGGGCCACAAAAAACAAGCTGCGCATTGAGAATAGTTATCATATGATAATGGGAATGGTTATCATCCATGTGATCAGGTACTGTCCTGATAGCGATGACAGATGAGGAGACGATGATGCGCGGGATAAAACTGGACAGTGCATGGGCGGGCGTACTGGCCTGTGCGGTAATACCAGCTATGACGCTGTGGCAACCCAGCTTCGGGCAGTGGCGTATGATGATGTTGGTGGCGTTACTGCTGACAGTGCTGATGCTGTTTAATCAGCGGATGCGGCATTATGTGTTACTGCCTTCCTGTCTGGCGCTGGCGAGCGTGCTGGCGGCGATTAGCGTGAGATTAACCGGATAGTAACAGTAAAAAGGGAGCAGAAGAAAAAGAGAGGGAGGACAACGTTGGTGCGAAGAGAGGGACTTGAACCCTCACGTCCGTTAAGACACTAACACCTGAAGCTAGCGCGTCTACCAATTCCGCCACCTTCGCATCCTGTTGTCTTTTCATATCACCGCATTGGTGCGAAGAGAGGGACTTGAACCCTCACGTCCGTTAAGACACTAACACCTGAAGCTAGCGCGTCTACCAATTCCGCCACCTTCGCGCAGTGCTCGCGATATGAAATCTGTGATTTTGGTGCGAAGAGAGGGACTTGAACCCTCACGTCCGTTAAGACACTAACACCTGAAGCTAGCGCGTCTACCAATTCCGCCACCTTCGCATACCCGTAATACGTTACCGTATTACAACCACGGAGGCGCATTTTAGAGATTTTACTCAATGCGTCAACACATATTTCGCCAGACGGAAACGATCGCTGCAAAAAGCAACGTTTTCAGCCTGGCAACACGCAAAAAGGGCGAAAAAGGCAGAAAAAAGATTAACGGGCTTTCGCACCGCGACCGTAAACGGCACGGTAAACTTTGAAGCGACCGGTCTGCGCCAGCACTTCATGATTGCCAAAGGTTTCGTCCAGCACCTGGGGATAAGGCAGGAAGGCATTCGCCACAATGCGCAGTTCTCCGCCGCTGTTAAGGTGCTTAACGGCACCACGAATCAGCGTTTGTGCTGCATCCAGGCTGGTCTGGGTGCCTTCATGAAACGGCGGGTTGGAGATAATCATGTCAAAGCGCCCGGTGACATCGGAAAAGACGTTACTGGCAAACACTTCGCCTTCCAGACCGTTAGCGGCCAGGGTGGCTTTGCTGGCCTCGATTGCGGCGGCATGGACATCGCATAACCACAGGCGCACTTTGGGCGAATGCGCCGGTAACGACGCCGCAATCACGCCTGCACCACAGCCGATATCCAGCACTTTGCCTTTGGTATGGGGCGTGAATGTTGAAAGCAGTAACGCGCTGCCGGCATCCAGGCCGTCGCGGCTGAAAACGCCAGGTAAGGTATGGATGGTCAGGTCATTCAGCTGATAGCGGTTGCCAAAGGGCGAAGCATCAAAGGCGGGCTGCTTCTCCAGACGTCCGTGATAAAGACCGCAGCGACGCGCACTGTCGATTTTTTCCAGGGTCACCCACTGCTCCAGCATGCCTTCTGCGCTGCGCACGCCGCTGCGGTTCTCACCGACGACAAACACATCACAGCCGACGGGCAGTAACGACAGCAGGTTCTGCAACTGAAACTGCACTTCAGGTTTGTTTTTGGTCCAGAAGTAAACCAGCGTATCGCAACCCTGCACATCGTCGGCCTGCGCAACCAGTCCATAACGCGCCTGGTCGCCCAGGCGGCGGCTCAGGTTTTGCCAGTGATGATATTGTTGGGTATGCACACGGGAAGAGGCGGTCTCCAGCTGTGCGGGCAGGTCATCCTGCAGGTCGCCAGCAAATAAAACGTGGCGGGTGGAAAATTCATCACTGTGGCGCAGAATGACTTCACTGGCCGGGGTAAAAGCAGACATGTCGGGCTCCTGTAAGATCTGAGCGGAGATTATAGTGGTTTGTTGGCGCATGTTCGATGGGTTTGCTAGCATAGCGTCGCATTCCGCGAGCAAAGCAGGTATACCATGACGTCCAGGCGCGACTGGCTTTTACAGCAAATGGGGATAACGCAATATCAACTGCGCCGCCCGCGCGTGCTCCAGGGCGAAATCGCCGTGCGGCTTTTGCCGGATACCCAACTGATTATCGTGGCGGAAAATCCGCCCGGTTTGCAGGAGCCTTTCCTGCGAGATGTTCTGCACACGCTCGGTCTGAAACCCACGCAGGTCATGACCGTTACGCCGGATCAGCTGCAAATGCTGCCGGAAACGTTGAACTGTGCAGGGTGGTTGCTGGGCGTTGAGAGCGAGCAATCCTTTAACGGCGTGGCGTTATCGAGCGCCTCTTTCAATGAACTCCTGAGTAGCGGTGCCGCCCGGCGCGCGCTCTGGCAACAAATGTGTGAACATGACAGCCATTTCTTTTCTCACGCCTGACGCGATTCCCCAGGCTTTCGCGATTGAGTGCCGTAGCCATGCGTTTCCATGGCGCGAAGAGACCTTTATCAGCAACCAGGGCGAGCGGTTTCTCAACCTGCGGCTGGATGTCGAGGGCCAGATGGCCGCCTTTGCCATTACCCAGGTGGTGCTGGATGAAGCTTCGCTGTTTAATATCGCTGTCGATCCGGCGTATCAACGGCGCGGCTTCGGGCGGGCGCTGCTGCAGCATTTAATCGATCAACTGCTTGCACGCGATGTGATGACGCTGTGGCTGGAGGTGCGTGCGTCCAATGCACCGGCCATCGCGCTGTACGAACAGCTGGATTTCAACCAGGTCAGCCGCCGTCCCAACTATTACCCTTGCGCCAGTGGCCGTGAAGATGCCTTGATCATGGCGCTGACGCTGTAGCCGCTTGTAAGGAATGTCGATGTTAGATAACTGGGATTGCATTCTGTTTGATGCAGATGACACGCTGTTTCACTTTGATTCGTATGCCGGCCTGCAACGCCTGTTTGCCGGGTACGATGTCCGGTTTACCGACCAGGATTTTGCAGATTACCAGGCGGTCAACAAGCCATTATGGGTGGAATACCAGAATGGCCAGTTATCCGCACTGGAACTTCAGACTCGCCGCTTTGCCGGCTGGGGGCAAAAACTGAGCGTGGCGCCGGCCATTCTTAACGATGGCTTTCTGTCAGCGATGGCGGAAATTTGCCTGCCGCTGGAGGGCGCAGACAGCCTGATGACGCTGCTGCACGGCCGCGTCAAAATGGGCATCATTACCAACGGCTTTACCGCCCTGCAGCAGCGCCGTCTGGAGCGTACCGGCTTTCTTGATTACTTCTCTGCGCTGGTGGTGTCAGAAGAAGTGGGCGTGCCTAAGCCTGACGCCAGAATCTTTGACTATGCGCTCGCGCAGCTGGGAAACCCACCGCGCGATCGGGTGCTGATGGTCGGCGATACGCCGGAATCCGATATCCTTGGCGGCATGAATGCCGGTATTAAAACCTGTTGGGTTGACCATGGGACGCGCCCCTTGCCTGACGCAATTAAACCCGACTGGCGGGTGAACACGTTATCAGAGCTGGAAGCGCTGCTCAGAGGCTGACTATCGCCCGAAGTGCAACGTCAGTAAGGCCCGTGAAACGGGCCTTTTACATTGGGCTAAGCGTTAAGGAAAGCAGGAGAGGGCTGTCAGACGTTGACCTGTAAATCCTTCCGTCACGCGGAAGGTTTCGCGGCGTCGTCTTTTTTCTCGTCCTCTTCGTCATCCTCTTTCACAGGCGTACTGGCCGTGAGCAGAAACGGAGACTGCTGCCAGCGCGTGCGACGGTCGCGCAGTAACGTGCGACTCAGGATGATGCCAATGGCCAGCGCCAGCAGCATCATCAGGCGCAGAATATTGGTGGTGTTATCTACCTGGCGTGATTCGGTGACCAGCACGTGCGTATCCAGCGTAATGCGCAGAAAGCCAGCAGGGCCATTGCTGCCGCTGAGCGGCTGGACAATTTGATGATTAAAGTAACTGCCCGCGCGCTTGCCATCCAGCGCCAGCCGATCGCGCACGTTGATATTTTCGCCGCTGTGCGCCACCAGGCTGCCATCGCCTGCATAGACGGACGCATCCAGAATACGGCTGTTGTCGGTCATCTGACTGATGATGGCCTCAATCTGGCTACGATTGTCTTCGCTGTTATCCATCAAGGGTTTCAGACTGAAAGCCACTTGCCGGGTCAGCGTCTGGGCCAGCTCTTCTGCCTGTTCAGAACGGGCCATTTGATGGCCAAGGCTAAACCAGGATGCGCCTTGCATAAGCACCACTAACAGCGCCAGTGAAATCAAAACAATCACCGTGCGATGTAAGCGAAATTTCAGTGCGGTTTTAGCCATTAATTATCCGAATCACGTGACGACAGAAAGCCTGGATATTATGTTGCCAGAAGCAGCGCAGACAAGGTAGCCTCTTGCCTGGTTTTGTTGTTCCTACAGGAGCCCTGATGTCAAATCATCTTACCTGGTGCGATCTGCCTGCTGATGTCTCTCTCTGGCCGGGGTTGCCCCTTTCACTGAGCGGTGATGAAGTCATGCCGCTGGATTACCGTGCTGGCCGAACCGGCTGGTTACTCTATGGCCGCGGTCTGGATAAACAGCGTCTGACCGATTACCAGCATCAGCTTGGGGCCGCCATGGTGATCGTCAGCGCCTGGAACGTCGACGACTATCAGGTCATCCGCCTGGCGGGGTCCCTGACGCCGTTTGCCAGCAAACTGGCGCACGAGCTGGCGCTGGACGTAGCGCCGCTGGGGAAAATCCCCCACCTGAAAACGCCGGGCCTGCTGGTTATGGACATGGATTCCACCGCCATCCAAATCGAATGTATTGATGAGATAGCCAAACTGGCGGGCTGCGGCGAGCAGGTGGCAGAAGTCACCGAGCGGGCGATGCGCGGCGAGCTGGATTTTACCGCCAGCCTGCGCCAGCGCGTGGCGACGCTGAAAGGGGCGGATGCCAATATTCTTAAGCAGGTGCGCGACGAACTGCCCTTAATGTCGGGTCTGACCACGCTGACCAAAAAATTACAGGTGCTGGGCTGGCAGGTCGCGATTGCCTCAGGTGGCTTCACCTATTTTGCCGAGTTCCTGCGCGATAAGCTGCATCTGGCGGCAATAGCCGCTAATGAACTGGAAATCCGGGACGGAAAACTCACCGGCGAGGTGCTGGGTCCTGTCGTTGACGCACAGTACAAAGCAGAGACGTTGAAAAAGCTGGCGAAGCGTTTTGAGATTGCGCCAGAGCAGACCGTGGCGATCGGCGATGGTGCCAATGATTTGCTGATGATAAAAGCGTCGGCGCTGGGCATTGCTTACCATGCCAAACCGAAAGTCAATGAGCAAACCACCGTCACGATTCGCCATGCCGATTTGATGGGCGTGTTTTGCATCCTGACCGGTAGCCTGATTCACGAAGAGCGTTAACTGAGGAGTTGTTTTGGCCAAAGCGGCAAAACGCGCATTTGTCTGTAACGAGTGCGGCGCAGATTATCCACGCTGGCAGGGGCAGTGCAGCGCCTGTCACGCCTGGAACACGATTACCGAGGTGCGTATTGCGGCCTCACCGGCGGCGGCGCGCAATGAGCGCCTCAGCGGTTATGCAGGCAATGCCGGAACCAGTCGGGTGCAAAAGCTGTCCGAAATCAGTCTGGAAGCCTTGCCCCGTTTTTCGACCAGTTTTAAAGAGTTTGACCGCGTGCTGGGTGGCGGTGTGGTGCCGGGCAGTGCCATTCTGATTGGCGGTAACCCCGGCGCCGGGAAATCGACGCTGCTGTTGCAGGTGATGTGCCGTTTAGCCGAGAGCATGAAAACCCTCTACGTCACCGGTGAGGAGTCATTACAGCAGGTCGCTATGCGCGCCCATCGTCTGGGATTGCCGAGTGACAATCTGAACATGCTGTCGGAAACCAGCATTGAGCAGATCTGCCTGATTGCGGAGCAGGAGCAGCCGCAAATCATGGTGATCGACTCGATTCAGGTGATGCACATGGCGGATATCCAGTCGTCGCCGGGCAGCGTGGCGCAGGTGCGTGAAACGGCCGCCTATCTGACGCGTTTCGCTAAAACCCGTGGCGTGGCAATTATCATGGTGGGCCATGTGACCAAAGACGGATCGCTGGCCGGGCCAAAAGTTCTGGAGCACTGCATTGACTGCTCCGTTCTGCTGGACGGCGATGCCGATTCCCGCTTCCGGACGTTACGTAGCCATAAAAACCGCTTTGGTGCCGTCAATGAACTTGGCGTATTTGCCATGACCGAGCAGGGCATGCGTGAGGTGAGCAACCCGTCCGCCATTTTCCTGTCGCGTGGTGAAGAGATCACGTCCGGCAGTTCGGTCATGGTGTTATGGGAAGGCACCCGTCCTTTACTGGTGGAGATTCAGGCGCTGGTGGATCATTCGATGATGGGCAATCCGCGTCGGGTTGCGGTCGGTCTGGAACAGAACCGCCTGGCCATTCTGCTGGCAGTGCTGCATCGTCATGGCGGTTTGCAAATGGCGGATCAGGATGTGTTCGTCAACGTGGTCGGCGGCGTGAAAGTCACGGAAACCAGTGCTGACCTGGCCCTGATGCTGTCGATGGTGTCCAGCCTGCGCGATCGCCCTTTGCCGCAGGATCTGGTTATCTTTGGCGAGGTCGGACTGGCCGGAGAGATTCGTCCGGTGCCCAGCGGACAGGAGCGCATTGCTGAAGCGGCTAAACATGGCTTTAAGCGGGCGATCGTGCCGGCGGGTAACGCACCGAAAAAGCCGATTGAGGGCATGCGCGTATACAGCGCGAAGAAGCTGGCGGATGCGTTGGCTATCCTTGATGATCTCTAAGCGAGTCCGTTTGTCCGGTGGCCGTATGGTCACCGGGCAGACGACAGGCTACGCTCTTCCCCTCGTTGAACATTGCTTGCAGGAGGCACCACATGTCGGCGTTTGATTATTTAAAAACGGCGATTCGCCAGCAGGGCCACACGCTTCAACAGGTGGCCGATGCCAGTGGCATGACCAAAGGGTATTTAAGCCAACTGCTTAACGCGAAAATTAAAAGCCCCAGCGCGCAAAAGCTGGAGGCACTGCACCGTTTTCTCGGCCTGGAATTCCCCCGTCGCGATAAAAAAATAGGGGTGATTTTTGGCAAGTTTTATCCGCTCCATACTGGCCATATCTATCTGATTCAGCGCGCCTGTAGTCAGGTCGATGAGCTGCATATCATCATGGGCTACGACGAGCCGCGCGATCTCAGCCTGTTTGAAAACAGCGCCATGTCGCAGCAGCCCACCGTCAGTGATCGTCTGCGCTGGTTACTGCAAACCTTTAAGTACCAGAAAAATATTCGCATTCACGCCTTCGATGAAGAGGGGATTGAGCCCTATCCTCATGGCTGGGATGTGTGGAGCGCAGGGGTAAAGATCTTTCTGGAAGAGCAGGGGATTGCGGCAGACTGCGTCTATACCAGTGAGGCACCTGATGCTGAGATGTATCAACAGCATCTGGGCATTCAAACCATACTGATCGATCCGAACCGATCGTTTATGAATATCAGCGGCGCGCAGATTCGTCAGGATCCTTTCCGCTTCTGGGATTACATCCCCACCGAAGTGAAGCCCTTCTTTGTGCGCACCGTGGCCATTCTGGGCGGTGAGTCGAGTGGGAAATCGATGCTGGTGAATAAGCTGGCGAACATCTTTAACACGTCCAGCGCCTGGGAATATGGCCGCGACTATGTCTTTTCACATCTGGGCGGCGATGAGATGGCGCTTCAGTATTCAGACTACGACAAGATCGCGCTGGGCCATGCACAGTACATCGATTTTGCGGTGAAATATGCCAATAAAGTGGCATTTATTGATACCGATTTCGTCACGACCCAGGCATTTTGTAAAAAGTATGAAGGCCGTGAGCATCCGTTTGTTCAGGCCATGATTGACGAGTATCGCTTCGATCTGGTGATCCTGCTGGAAAACAACGTACCCTGGGTAGCGGACGGGTTACGCAGCCTGGGCAGCTCTGTCGATCGCCGCGAGTTCCAGAGCATGTTGATAGCGATGTTAGGTGAAAACAACATCGACTTTGTTCATGTGCAGGAAGAAGATTATGACGCGCGCTTCCTGCGCTGTATTGAACTGGTGAAAGGTATGCTGGGCGAACAAAGCGCCCTTTGAGGTTTTTGCCTGCACGCCGGGGCGGTGAGGGGACACCCTGCCGCTCCTCACGTCCTGTTTTCTGCGCCTGTTATTTTCCCGCCTTTTTGATTACAAAAAATAATGCTTTGCGAAATACCGCGCCCTCCAAATAACGTACGTAACATACACAAACAAAATAAAGAATTTTGAATTCCTGAGTAACATTATTTCGTATTTAAAGTGGCTTTGTTGAATAAATCATACTCAGGGCGAAAGTCTCTGTAGCTGACAGGTTTTTCAGGCAATACGTATGCTTTCTGCCATTCCTGCCTTTGTCATTCTGTTCAGCGCCCGAACCATGGCCAGAGC
>NZ_VZPF01000091.1 GCF_008801695.1 Pantoea stewartii subsp. stewartii | reverse complement strand
ATATGCTCGGCCATTATTCCTTTACGCTGGCAGAACTGGTGACGAAAGGGCATCTGCGGCCATTAAAAGAGGCGTCGGAGGAAGAAAACATTGCTTAGCGTGAGTTTTCGTTCCACTGAGCGTCAGACCCCTACTATAATCAGGAAGATCTCCATCATATTTTTTTCTAATTAAAGGGGTATCGATTGTGGCTGGAGAAACTGAGTTGATTAAAACCCCAGGAGAGCATTCAACAGCAGCTACCTTTGTAAGGTTAACAATGGAAGCTTTTGCGGCACTGTATGCTAACATATTTTTACAACCAAACATTGCTGTAAAACTAGCGATGTTAACAATTTTACACGGTGTATCACTTTTCATTTCATTCATCATTTTTATCTCTTCTCTTAAAGATAAAAATGTTGGAATAAATATTTCTTCCCATGAATTAATTAAATCATCTTTCCCAAGATTAACTATTTTTTTCTCTTACCCCTGAAACACAAGCACAATTTACAGCAAATGTGTATCCACTCAAACCGCTAAATACTCTAGTTACAGAATCTTCATCTGATAAATCACAAATCACTTGTTCTATTTCACAATTCAATTCATCTGATATATTTTTATCAATCCCGGTTACGGAGAACCCTAAATCATGAAACCTGTTAGCCAGATGGTATCCTATCCCGCTCGCATGTCCTGTAACAATAATTTTATTTTTCACATTAAATCCTTATTTTCTAGACAGACAATAGTTAGGTTAGAATGTAACGATGAAAGCATATTTATTCATGTAACAACAAATCCTTTTTTTAGAGTACACAATACATCTTGCTTTGAACCCCAAAGAATACATATCTCAACGATAGATCAGATATATGATAACCTTCAAAAATCACAACAAGACTTGATCTATGTCATTCATTTCTTATGGAAAAGAAGATTAATCAAGAGAGAGAAAATAATTTCTGGTGGTAATATTACTCTTTTCTATTCCAACAAAGATTACATTTCATTTAACATTTCTAAATTTTCACAATGTATATCTAAAGATATGACTCATGAAATCATAAACATGATAATTGGAAAGCTTGTTCAAAGTCCATAATTATAACATCACTTTCATATCTTAAGCAGAAAATCCAACATTTCACTTGGCTTCCTCATTAAATAGTGAAGCCAAGTCATTATCAAGCCTCTCTCTAATTTGTAATTTAACATTATCATAATTAAAGGATTCTATCCCCTTAACTTCATTAATGTTACCAACCATTTGAAGAAGTATAGTTGAAGCATAAGACGTTTTTAATATATTCTCCAGCAATACTTTATTGAGTACGGCAGAACCTGTTAAAATATTACCATCACCCGCACTTTCAATTTCTTCTTCTTGCTCCTTTTTCTGCTGAAATTCATAAACTCTCAACCCAATATCCAGTAACATTGCAGCAACTGAGGAAACGTTAGCTTCGGTTCTGTCAGCACCATCTTCCTTTTTTGCATCAACGATAGACTGTATTCTTTTATAATTATTCTGAGTTATGTAAACCTGCGCTCTTGGCATTTCGACCACCTTATCCATAGTTGAGTTAGAGTCTGGTTTTATTTTAAACAACACGCGGGCAACTTAAATCAGACTCTGAAAGGAGTCTACCTAGAACTTTATTAGAGTTCAATAGGACTATAACAATATAAAATCAGAGTCCCGATAGAGTCACAAGAATGAAATTAGCAAATAAACATATGATTTATATGTAATAGTTTTATAAGACTCTAAATTAGACTCCCAAAGGACTCTGTATGGACTCTATTGGGAGTCCCATTTCATGGGTTATTTGTAAGCGCAACAGAAAATCAACACACTAACTCATTGTTTATAAAGAAACTTTAAGGATTTTTAAATCCTGCGGCAGGTGTGGTGACTCTGGGTAAAGAAGCAGGCTAGATCGGCTTTGTTGAATAAATGGATTTTATGCTGTGGTACTATGAAAACGGTTGTTTCAGATAACATAAAATCAATGCGTTACATGCTTGCGCATGACAGTGTTCTGTCTGGCATCAGCGTTTTCTACCAAAACAGTGCAGACAAAACAGAATGATTACCTATTATTCAACAAAGCCGGCTAGATCTATCATCGGGCACAATCTGGTTCATTACCTGCCTGGAAATTGCGTTTCTGACATTTGACGGGGGCAATTAAATTCGAGGGGGACAGGACAAAGAAAAAGCGGGGAAATTCCCCGCTTTATTTAGATATCATAACCCTTTAAGTAATCCAGCCACCAACGTAGCTCATCCCATTCTGTGGCCTTTAATGCCGGTATCTTTACTTCCCATCCCTTTACAAGGGAATCAGCAATAGCTATTATCTGCTGCATTGACATTTGAACGTCCTCTATATGTTTAGTGTCATAGGTATCAGGCTGTTCCAGCAACCTGATACCTCTCCAATCAAATCTTTTTTTCCTCTCTGGTTAATGCTGATATTATTTCATTTTTGGCCTGCTCCTGCTCTGCCGGACAATATGCAAAATCAAACCAATTTTTCACATTACTGATAACCTGCTCGTTATTGCACCCACAGCTTTCAAACCAGAATTTCACATTGCGTTTCAGGGAAGCCACTGCGCTAAATTCTCTTTCCATTGTTCTTCCGTTCTCTCCGATAGATGGAGGAGCATCCCCCTCCCTTTAGTTTCAATAATAAGAAGTAAAGCGGTGTTTTTTTCCTGGTGCTGTTTTATAAGCAGTTTCAAAATCTTCGATTTTAATCGCTAATTCATCGCCACAATCTTTAATCTGGCGCTTAAAACACTCACCTGTAAAATCATTTAAAACAAGTGTCTTAAAGCCGACCATTGAATCTGTATATTCTGAATTAGCGCGGATTTCACGAACAGTGACAGTTTTCTTTCCATGTACAGAAAGAACCTGGTAGAAGGTAACATTGGTTTGCTCATAGCCCCAGGATGACGCAAATACATCACCGACAGATACAGTATCATTTTTAAAAGTTAATACGTTCATTAAAAGCTCCCGCCCAATTTGGGCTTTGGAAGAAAGAGAACCCATTTCCCTTTCAATAATCATATTATACCTGCATTTGCAGGTGTGACAACTATTTTCTCACTATCTTATATTCTGGATGTTGATTCGCTAACAGAAGTAAATACTCGTATTCTCCAATAGATAAAGAACGACTTGCTTTACCTGCACTTTCTTTCATTTGCCATGAATTTAACTGATAACCAAAAGTATCAGCGGCTTCTTTTAAAGAAAGGCCAGCAGCAATGCGAGCGGCTTTAACCTGTTCTGGCGTTGGTTTACTCTTCATTATTTATACCTTTCAGAAAATCCAGTAAACGCGCTTTCAAAACCTCGCCATCGAGAGCAAAAGCCTGGTCTCTGGTTAGGTTTTCATCAAATACAATTTCTCGTTTCGTTTTACCTGTTGTATGTTTATTCCTTGTCTTTACGTACTTAACCACCTGTAACAGTTCATTGTTAATTACCGTTATAGTATATGAATAGTTACCCTTGTTCACTTTCACAACATTGTCAGTCATGACAGTAATTTCCTAAATTTAAAAATGACAATAGCGCACAAGGCGCTATTAATAAATTTAACAATTTTAATATGTCATACATTTATTCCCTCCCAACCCCGGAACCTGGTAAATCTCTGCTGTACGTTCCTGGTTCCCCTTGGTCAAAAGGCACATCTTCACAAGTACCTTCCTGAGCCTCACATTCCTGTTGATAAGCTTCTTCCTTCGCTAAGCGATGCGCCCATCCTTCAGGATCTAAACCACATTGCATGTTTCCGCCATTTACATTGCAATATTTAACCGTTTCGTTAACTTCACAAAGAGTTATATATGCACCATGTTTCTTAAAAACATCTAATACCAGCTCTGCATTAATGATGTTGTTCGCCATTTTTCCCCTTACACTCTATAATTTATTTTGTTATCGCCCCTTTCGGGGCGACTCCTTCACTTATCAAAGGTATGTATATAGTCCGGTTGTTTCGGTGAAGATATCCTGAAGTTGGTCACAATAAATCATCGTATATGATGCAATGCTTTTTAATGATGTACCTCTGGATTTAAAAAATTCCACATTGTAGGTATCTGATGGATCTAGTTCAATTTTAACAAGGTTAATACCATTACAAGCGAAATTCGATGGAAGTTTAAAAATGAGTCCACCATTTTCAAGCCAAACAAAATTTTTGGCTCCAGTCATTGCAATAAATTTATTTCCACCTAATTGATTCAAAATTTCTACAGCGATTTCTTTGCTCATCTGGAACTCCCGCCCAATTTGGGCTTTGGAAGAAAGAGAAACCATTTCCCTTTCGATGATTAAATTATACCTGCATTTGCAGGTATGGCAAGAATTTTTATTGCCCTAAAATATAAAGATATAAATGTATTTACATCATTGCTTTTGAAAAGAGGCGCGAACAGTGGTTACGTTCTACCTGGAAGCTGCATCGCGCCGGGGACGTTCGCCAGTTATGGCGAACTAACCAGGCAGATTTAAGCACTCCCCCTTCCACGCCCTGCAAAGCCCATTACAGCACTTACAACGCACAATTAGCCTTTCGCAGTTAGCGCGTGAGCTTGCGAACGGTACGCCGTGACGGTGCGTAGCATAGGCGCGGGGCGCTGTATCTGCGCGTTTGAGCGGCTGAAGCCGCGAATTACGGGGCGGGTAACTGAAACGGTCAGTGACAAAAATGCCCCCGCTTATGGGGGGAACTTGAGAAATTAGTGGCTGGATTTGCTGAGAGTGAACTGTAACCCGGCCACTGCTGCAAGTTGTGCCAGTGTTGTGATGGTTGGGTTCCCGTTCGGGGATAATGCACGGTAGATACTCTGACGGGCAAGGCCAGATTTTTTAGCGGCTTCGGAAATCCCCCCTCGAGCCTCTATTACCTGACGTAACGCAACAAGAAAACCACCTAAGCCACCAGACTCGTTAATTTCTTCCAGGGCATTAGCAAGATAAGCGTTTGCATAATCAGGATCAGCGCGTAGTTCTTCAATCATGGCGGCGTTGTGATCAACTGCTGCCGGATAATCATTTTTGCTAATCAGCGACTTCACATTTTTGGTGGCTGTCATTTTTTTGACCTCTTTTTAAAATCTTGCAGATAACTAACGGCTTTATCTAAATCGGCTGTTTGCGTTTTTTTGTTCCCGCCAATTAGCAGGAGAATTATTTCACCATCTTCGATTGAATAATAAACCCTGTAGCCGGGACCATAATCAACTCGTAATTCCCAGACACCATCCCTTTCGAATTTATGATCTCCAAAATTACCGCCCATAGCGCGGGCAATTCTGGAATCCACTTTTAACGCAGCGGTCTGATCTTTACGTCTTAATTTTTTCATCCAGTCGGTGTATGGAACCTCACCGTTTTCTGTCTGGTATCGTTTCGCCGTGTAAGGCATCTTGCCGCCCTCGTTCCCTTAATCTGTGTACATTGTCTCTTATAAGTGACAAACAGTCAATATAAACTGTCTCTTATAAGTGACAATTTATATTGTGGTTGTGTGCCTTCCCCGAACCATCGGAAACAAGTACTGTATAAGTATACTTATATCGAACTAAAATCTTTCCGGGAATCCGTGCCACCGCAGAAATCATTCTGTAAAAATTCAACTACCATCAGGAAGTAGAGATAAAAATAACCTAAAAGTTATACATAACCCTTGAGTTATTTTTTCCGTTGGTTATACTTCTTATGTGGCTTCGGTATCAGGGAGAAAATGTAATGAACTATATGGCTATAGAAAATTGTTTGTCTACGGAGCTAAACCATAAAAGGAAAGGGGCTGTTTCGTGTTTGAACTGATTTTTCATCCTGAAGCAGAGCAGGAATTACTTGAGCTTGATAGTGCTATGCAGGGTAAGGCATTTGCGGCGCTTGATAAACTGGAGACTCAAGGTAATCAATTACGCTTCCCGCATACTGATATTATACAGGATGGCCTTTTTGAATTAAGGGCGGGCAAAAAAGACATTACCCGTACTTTTTTTGCTTTCGCTAAAGGTAAAAGAATATTCATTCTCCGTACATTCGTAAAGAAAAGCCCGAAGACACCACCTTCAGAAATTAAATTAGCACTTAGCAGACTTGAGGAAATGACAAATGAAAGTTAAAGGCATTCCTTACTCAGAAGTAAAAGCAAAAGCCTTACAGAACCCGGATGTGATGGCTGCTTATCTTGCTGAAAAAAAAGAAGAAGAGCTTCAGGCGCTTTTGTTCGATCTTCGTCGCAATGCTGGCATTAACAGTACACAGGTTGCGGAGCGCATGGGTATCACTCAGCCAGCAGTAAGTAAGTTAGAGAGAAACGCCAGTAAAGCCAGCGTATCAACACTGGAACGATACGCGGCTGCGTGCGGAGCATCCATTAAAATTGTCATGGGATGATCCTGTTTTTAGACGGAATTGACCATGACTATAAAGGAAGCCACGCTTAGCGTGGCTTTTTAATGAGTGAAGGCTTTAACCTGAGAGCGTCCAGTGCACAATTTAACATCAGTTCACTTCCGCTTCCTCGCTCACTAACTCGCTACGCTCGGTCGTTCGGCTGCGGCGAGCGGCGACTGCTCTTTCTGAATTAACATCATATATCCCCCCCCCATGTAATGATAATGCAGCTTGGCAGAGCGTTAAGAAAAGGTTTAAAGCGGGCTTGCCAGTAACGGGCACGCTGTATTTTCATAATGTAGTCACTAAGTATTAACGCTAAATACAGGAATAAATATTAGTTGATATACCATCACTTGATGGTATAATGGGTTTGTTGGTCGGGAATAGTTCCCTATCTTTTCCAGTAGCCCAAACGGGCGGGAGAAAGACATGAATATTCAGGAAGCATTAAACGTTTTTGGCTTATCAGGTGAATTAACTGAGATGGATATCAAGGCTGCATATAAAAAAGCGGCTTTGAAATATCATCCAGATCGTAATCCATTAGGTGCTGAACTGATGAAGGCTGTAAATGCAGCTTTTGATTTTATCATGGCTAACATTGATAAAATTAATCAGTTTCAAAGCACTGATGAAAAAGCACGTTACAACTACGGTGAAGATCGGCTTTGTTGATTAATAGGTAATCATTCTGTTTTGTCTGCACTGTTTTGGTAGAAAACGCTGATGCCAGACAGAACACCGTCATACGCAAGCATGTAATGCATTGATTTTATGTTATCTGAAACAACCGTTTTCATAGTACCACAGGATAAAATCCATTTATTCAACAAAGCCCCGCCCCAGTATAGTGTCAGGTTAACTGAAAAAAATAGAAGGCACCAGACGCGCTACAAGCGGCTTTATCCACCTCAATCACTGATTATACCCTTACTTACTTTCAAAGACCTGTTAAAACGCTTCTGAGGCGTTCATGATGCACATGATTTTGTAACGCCGGTTGTTGGCAGTTATCGCAGCTATCCGGTCACTCCCCAGGTGGTGTAAATTATGCTCTTAACGTACAAAATTTTCCGAACTCCAAACTGCCCCCATTTAAACCCGTTAAAGCCGCATACAGCGATGATTTGTATGTGCGTAGCACATGGAGGCGCTATGCGCCGGGGACCACCGCAGCGCAGCGAGGACATAGAAAGCATCGCGGCTTTAGCCGTGATAATCCCCCTCACGGCTAAGCCGGTTTTTTTACGGGCTATCAGCGAACGCTGTTATGTGGTTCGAAAAGAGCCTTTTCGATGCGGTGTTACAGGCGTGGTTTAAGTAAGTTGGTGCTCAGTGGAACGTAAACTCACGTTTAAGAGCCTGACGCATTCAGCGCTGCTGAATTTGTCCAATCCCTCGACGGCTAACAGGCAAGCTGTTAGCCCTCTCACGATTCTGTTCTGAACGCCCCGCGCTTTAGCGTGGGGCGCTACTTTGATGTTTCCGAACCGGCGCGGACGTGAGTCCGCTGCAAGGGCGGGCGTTTTCAGGAGCCTGTCCACAGGACAGGCGACGAACAGGTTATTTATTTATATGAGTAATAAAACAGTTATTTAAAAGAAGTACTGAGCAGGGGTTTAAAAGAAACCATGCAGTTTGAAATCACTACGACTGGCACTCTGTGACCATAACGGGGTACTACGCCGGAACCGCCGAAATTTCCGTTATCCTATTTTTAACCTCAATCACTCTAAAAATGGAAAAATTTCACTTTCGATAAAACATTGTTTTTAACATTTCCTTTCATTATTTTAATCACATCACTCTCTAGTGATTCTCTTAGTTCTTTCGTAAAAGAACATTTATCCAGTATATAGCTAATGATTCTTTTAGCCATTAAATTAGTCATGCTTTCCCTTTCTTTGTGTAGAAATAAAACTAATTTTATAGCATAATATGCATCCTTTTTATCCTTTACCAGTTCATCAATTCTTGTTAAGTTCGCAGCCATTATTGCATCTTTCAATGAAATATCTGCTAAGCGAACCTCCTGAAATTTTTTTGTACTTATCATTCTTGGTAAATGATACTCTGGCTGAAATATGAAATTGATTAACCTGTCAATATCTAGAGTACTTAGCTGGCCACTCAGAGCGAACTCTTTTAGTTTCATATCTGAAGTGTTTCGTATGAATTTAATCAGATTTAATCCAATGGCGAGCTTCATGCTTTTCGTAGAATACATAGCAATATCATTATCTTCCTTATTGCTTGTGTAAATGTTCGAAATTTCTTTTTCTGCTATTTCAAATTGTGATGTAAATTCTTTGTGTTCATGTTCAAAATCGGAGGTAACATATCCACTATAGTGATGATCTAATGTAACATAAGCATGTTTGAACTCATCCTTAACTATATAGGCATTAGACCCAAAATTCCATCCTTTATATTTTGTGTTTATAGGGTGGATGGTGTTTTTATCTGAGAATTCAACGCCAAAGAATACGAAATCATGATTCGATAAATCAGCAATTTCTTCATCTAAAGCGCGCGTCGTTGGGGGCGTGTCTAATGATTGAAGTTTTTTGTTTGAAAATATATTAAGCGTGCCTTTATTTGAGAGTTTAGAGTTAGTTTGATGCCTCAATACAACATCTGTATCAATTATTTTAGCTAATAGGAATGTTTCTTTCTTAGACAAAGGCTGAGTCTGTTTTATAATTTCATGAATATTTCCCCTTGAAATCCGATCTAAACATGCTAAAGCTTCCTTTCCTGTATTCGGAGAAAATTTATATTTATCCTTCTTGAAATGAGAACCTTCTGAGAACATAGTTAAATAGCATTTAGATGCCATCCTCTCTCGGAGTGTTTTCTTTATTATGTTTGCACTGTCTGTATGTTTTTCCGTGCCAAAGCATGCAAGTGAGTTTTTTACGTCATGTATATTATTTAATATATTTCCTTGCTCATTGTTTTGGTGTGTTGTTTTCACATCCACATTAGGCTGAAGAGATATGTCACTGGATGTTCTTGTGTTAAGAATATGCATTCTATTGTCCTAGCTGTAATGTTTCAATTCTATTTTCAATGTCGTGAAATCTTTAATTTTATCGATGTGATAAATTCCTCATTACACCTGTGATGCAAAAATTTATAACCATTTTTCAGATGATCTTGACCCTCCATCTCCGGACAGCTTTTGTATCTTAAGTTAACGATGCCCGCTGTTGCCGGTATTCCCTCGGAGAGAGGTATCCCAGCGCACTGTGCGGGTGATTTTCATTGTAATGCGTGAACGCTGCTGCAAGGTTTTGCAGGGCTGTTCTCACATCCGGTTTTGGCATGAACGCGATATAGTCTTCCTTCATCGTCTTCACGAACCGTTCCGCCATGCCATTACTCTGCGGGCTGCTCACCGCTGTTGTACAGGGCTCCAGATTCAGCTCTCTGGCGAACCTCCGCGTTTCATACGCGGTATATGCGGAACCGTTGTCCGTCAGCAACTGCACCGCTGTGTCCGGCAACTTATCGCCGAAGCGCTTTTCTACCGACCTCAGCATGACATGCTGCACGGTCGAGCTGTCGTAGCCTCCCGTGCTTGCTGCCCAGTCTATGGCCTCGCGGTCGCAGCAGTCCAGCGCGAACGTTACACGCAGTTTTTCACCATTATCGCAGCCGAACTCAAAGCCATCTGAACACCAGCGCATATCACTTTCCGCAACTGCGATTTTACCTTTATGTTCACGCGTCGGCCGCTCTGGTTTGTTATGCAGTAACAGCAGGTTATGCTCGCTCATGATCCTGTAAAGCCGTTTGGCATTGACCGGCGGCAGCCCCTCAGTACGACGTTGCTTACGCAGGATGCCCCACACGCGGCGATAGCCATAACCCGGCATATCGCTGATGATATCGAGGATACCCGACAGTATTTCAGCGTCTGCTTCGTCATTACGCCGGTTACAACGCCTGTCCTGCCAGTCGGCAGAACGTTTTACCCGCAGTGATAGTTGCGCACGCGACACGCTCATGGCGCGGCTGACCAGAGCTATTCCCCATCCTTTGGCAACAAGGGCGCGTGCGCTATCCATTTTCGCGACTGACCGTACTCCACGGCTTCTTTCAGGAGCTCAACTTCCATCGTCTTCTTGCCCGGAAGGCGATGGAGCTCCCGGACCTGCTTCAGCGCAGCAGTGAGCTCTGAAGCAGGAACGACTTCCTCTCCGGCCGCTACGGTGGTGAGACTGCCTTCCTGATATTGCTTCTTCCACTTGAACAGCAGGCTGGGCTGAATACCGTGCAGGCGTGCAACGTGGGAGACATTCATGCCGGGCTCCATCGTCTGCTGGATAATGGCGATTTTCTCCTGAGGAGTCTTACGCTTACGGACTTCTTGCCCTAAAAGGATCCCGGTCATCTCAAAATTGGCGTTAGTGTTAGACATATATTCAAGCCTATCTCTTATCTGGAGATACAGCTACTGTCTGGTGTTTCAGGGGGCTACATCATAACCATTTTTCAGAGATTCATCAGCATTGAAATGATTACCTATATATAGGTATAGAGTTTAATGGTATAAGTGATCCACCCGAGTAGGAATTCTTTCATTCCTTTTTACGTACAAGTGTCCGGTACACAGTTGGGCGTGAGACTGAAAATAAATCAGCCAGATCACTGATTGAGTACTGCCCAGTCTCATGCATCCGGCATAACTCCTTCTGCTGTTTGTCAGACAGCTTTGGTTGTTTCCCCCTCAATTTCCCTTTTGTCCGGGCAATAGCCATTCCTTCGCGGGTACGCAGCCGTATCAGGGGTTGTAAGCGGGCCCCCCCAAAATTTTTTGAGAGCGCTACAGCTTTTTGGGATCCACGCAGGAACCGAAATCCTGATCCACTCCGGCAGTCGGAATCAGGGGTTGTACGCATGACCCCCTGATTTTTTCGCAACCAGTAACGGCGCTGAGGGATCCCCATAAATCAGCGCTAATAAACCAGCACCATAGTTCGGTAGGTTTTGGCGAGGTGATTAAGAATGGTGCTCAGCACCGTTCGCTTTAAAATTAGCGGAGAGTGTCTCAGGATATTCTCCGCTAACGTCAGATACGAGATAACACGCCGCGATTTAATGCTGTTGGCCTGATATCTCAGATGTAATCCTTTGTTCTCAGCGTTACAGCCAATAAGCCACAGCACTATTGTGCAGAGTGTTGCCAGCAGGCTGAGTACCAGCATGCGTCCGGCAGAGCGGCTGTAACTGGCCCGTAAACCGAAGCCAAAACGTTCGCTTTTCTCATCCCGAAAATTCTGCTCAATTTGCATCCGGCGACTGTATAACTTCATGATTTCACGCGGTCTGAAGTGATCTGTGCTGCTGAAAATTAGCCAGGGTTCTTTTGCCGCAGAACGGCCATCATGCGCCTGAGATTTACGATCTATGCGACACCGTGAGTGCCGGTGTTTACGCCCTTTAGATTCTTTTTTATGCAGATAAAAGTGCCCATCGCATCGGGCATATTCTGCCCGGGCAAGCGTTCCCTGCCCAAGGTATGCAGGTTTACGGCTGGCCTTTAATTCCTGACGTCTGAACCAGTATTCGCCTCTGCTGCGCAGGCGCAAGTGAATATTCCCCCTGATGCGACCGATAAAATCCCAGCCCAGCGATTTGATATGCCGGAACCAGGCGTTCTGGAAGCCTGCATCCGTGACGATGATGACCCGGGCCTGTCGGTTAACTGCGCAGAAAAGAGCATCAAGAAAATCTTTTTGTATCTGTGAGTTCTGCTGTTTTTCTGACGGCACTATCCAGCTTAATAAAGGTATTGAACGCCCGTCACACAGAAGGCTGGCGCGGAGAACGTGAAATTCCTGCGAGGGATAGCCGCTCCAGTCAACGGCAATAACGCACAGAGATAACTGATTTGTCAGCATCGAAGTAATGCGCTTAAAAATCAGAGGAATGTCCTGATGGAGAGCGTCATTACCCAGCAGACGATCAACACGTTTGATTTTGTTTTTGACCTGAGCACTTCCCGGTAAATAGCGACCGATGCTGGTCAGCGTCAGTGACGCTCCATTGATTAACGCAACGGTGGCGTCCAGCAGGGCATTTTGTCGGTATTTGTGAAAGGGTGCTAAGGCATTACGAAAGAAATTCTGACATACTCGACGGGCAGGCATAGAGGCGCTCTCATTGAATTGATTACACAATCAGTAGATCGGCTTTGTTGAATAATAGGTAATCATTCTGTTTTGTCTGCACTGTTTTGGTAGAAAACGCTGATGCCAGACAGAACACCGTCATACGCAAGCATGTAACGCATTGATTTTATGTTATCTGAAACAACCGTTTTCATAGTACCACAGCATAAAATCCATTTATTCAACAAAGCCCAGTAGATCACAAAACTCTATGCCTGTCTTTTATTACCCGCCTATTGCTGGGGATTCCTCAGCGCTGGAGCGGCTTTCTGTAAATTGTCCGTCCTGCAATTCTCAGCTCGTGATGACGGCTAAAACCTGCGCCTGTACCGGCTGTAAATTCAAAATCTGGCTTGAGTTTCGCGGTAAAAAGTTCACACAAAAGCAGATTAAGACGATTATCGGTAAGGGCAAAAGCGGCGAGATAAAAGGTTTCAAGAGCAAGAAAAACGACGCCACTTATTCGATGTTTGTCACCCTGGCAAACAAAGAAACGGGCGAACTCGGTTTTGAATATCCTCCTCGTGATGGTAGCAAGCCGTCACCAAAAGACATGCCACGAGAGTTAAAATTATGAATACCATTCAGCAAGCACTGTCCTCAAAACGCACCCTTAAAAAATTCCTGTCGGAGTGCGATTTTGTTTTCCTTACCACGCTCAACGAGCAGATCACAGCCAGCTTAACGGAAAGAAAAGCCGAACATGAAGCGCTGGAACAGCAGCAAAAAGAGCGCGAAGCAAAACGCCTCGAATTGCTTGAACTGATTAAAGCCGAAGGTTTTTCACAGGATGAATTTGCCAGCATCCACACGGCCCCTAAAGCGGCGAAACGTAAACCTAAATACCAGTATATTGAGGGAGGAATTACTAAATACTGGTCTGGTGTTGGCCGCGTGCCGGTGGTTATTCAGCAGGAACTTGATGCGGGTAAATCGCTCGAATCGTTTCTCATTAAGCCTTGATTTAAGGGCGTAACACAAACTCGTTCGTTGACCTTGCCTTTGACCTTGCCTTTGACCTTGCCTTTGACCTTGCCGTTAGGCTGCGAAGATTTACGAGGATGGGGATTCAATTTTGAAAAAATTGCTAATCACCAGACCGTAAAATCAGCGCAGTGGTGAGAGGCGAGTAAATTCAATTTCAACGAAATTGTTAATTTGCGTCGCCGAACCCACTTTTTGAGCGTTCACCCCAAGTGAGCCGAAAAAAGCCGGGGGGAGCCGCAAAAAATTTGCCGCCCCAGCGAGCAAATAGGCATCCCCAGATGCCGGTTTTTGTGGGGGGCTTGCCCCGCACACCGTCGAGCCTAAGTCTCCGGCCAAAAGCCGGTCGCGCGTAGCGCAAGACGGTGTGCCGCCTTTGACCTTCGGGGGTTTTGGCGTGGCGTCCAGCCATGACATTACCCCCATGCGACATGCAGTAAGGGCGTCCAGCCCGCGCGGAATGCCGCACGCCGTTAGATCGCGGGAGTATACCCCCGCGAGCATGGTCGCGCTGCGGCCACCTTCTTTCGCTTCACGCTCTCGCCTCATCGTCTCGACGCACACTGTGCGGCGGGATGGTGCGGCGAAGCTATGCGGCGAGAATGCAAAAGGATCTCACTCATGTTATTTGACCGTATAAGCCGTTCGCTATCACCGATAGTGAATGGTGCATTGTATTTTTTTGAGTTTTTGCAGACGCATCAGATGATTTTAGCGTTGCTGTCTGGTGTGATGCTGCCGTTTATATTCCTGCTCAGAAAAGATGAGCACCAGAATGCCCCATTCTGGAAGAAACTTATTATCGGCCTTTCAATGCTGTGCTTTCTTTTCGGTACGATTGCGCCGGTTCCTGTCTGGTTCCTGCAACGCATGTATGCGGGGCGGGAAGAAATCGCTATTCCACTTTTAGGCTGGAGCATATCTCTGGCGTTCACTGCTGCGGGGCTTATCCTGCATATCCTTTTACGGCGCGTAATCTCCCCGGAACTGGATAAGGCAAAACGCAGCCTGGTTAAAAAAACCGGCATGGAAAGAGACGGTCGAACGGATGTTCGTAAGGTGAAAGAGCTTTTGCCACAAACAGCCGAATATGATCCGTTTGAATATATCGATCTGAGAAAAGGCATTTTCATTGGACTGACTAAGGACGGCGAACCGCAGTACATCCCCGTAAAAGAATGGCAGACGCAACACGCCGACATTATCGGCACCACCGGTGCAGGTAAAGGCGTCGCGTCAGGTATTCTGCTCTACCAGAGCATTTTAGCCGGTGAAGGTGTTTTTGTTCTCGATCCGAAAAACGACGAATGGGCACCCCATTTGTATAAAAAGGCCTGTGAGGATGCCGGTAAACCTTTCGTACTAATTGACCTGAATAAGCCCGAATACCAGATGAACCTTATCGACGGGATCACCGCCGACTATCTGGAGGAGTTATTCGTTGCCGGGTTCAGCCTGGCTGAAAAAGGCGAAGCGGCAGACTTTTACCGCATCGATGACCGCAAAGCGGCGAGAACGGCGGCGCAGTTTGTCAGCCAGAACCCCAGCTCCACAATCCGGGACATTTATAACGGGGAGTATGTGCAGGGTATCGGTGAAACGATAAAAGCGTTTCACGGTAAAACCGAAGAACTGGCGATGGGCTTTGTTGAATAAATGGATTTTATGCTGTGGTACTATGAAAACGGTTGTTTCAGATAACATAAAATCAATGCATTACATGCTTGCGTATGACGGTGTTCTGTCTGGCATCAGCGTTTTCTACCAAAACAGTGCAGACAAAACAGAATGATTACCTATTATTCAACAAAGCCCACGTAAATGCGAAGCATCCATAACCGCATCCTCAGCTTTCAGGTTTTTTATATCCGTTGTCGTTATCATGGAAGCCAGCACCACATAATCCACCTGCCCGATTGTGATAACCGGCGTTAACGCTTTTACCTGTGAATTAGAGTTAGCTTTCTGAGTTAAAGGCATAACCAGACGAGTGCTGAGATGCGAAAGCATCTCTGACTGCACATCAATAAAATACGGATATATCTGTTTGTTCCGGGATTTATTTTTATAAATCATAAACTGCTTCACTAAATCACCCCGAAATTTTCGTCATCTGAAAAAAGCCCGGCCTCTGCTACAAAGCTGTTTAACGCCTCGATACCAGCCCGGTTTTCTGCAATCCAGCGTTCACGCTTGCTTTCCTTAACGGCCACTTCCAGAGCCTGGTTAGATATCGCGGAAACGTTCAGATCCAGCGCTTTGGCCTCTTCAAGCAAACCAGCATTTAAGTACACGTTTGTACTGCGTTTTTTCTCGGCTACATTCGTTCTCATAACAACCTCATGCATACAGATTATGCGCATAAGTATAGCACATAAAAAATATCAGGGCTTAGCGCTTACGCAAAACATAGTCGGGATGCTCGCCCGCCATTAGAAGAAGATATTCAAATTCCACTTTAGAGAGATTTAGCCGGTTATGTGTTTTTGCTTCCTCTTTTTTCTGCCACGTCCTAAGACCAACACCAAAAATCTTCCCGCACTCTGTCTGTGTTAACCCCAATTTCTCACGTAATTTTTTTATGTTTTCCGGTGTATTATTCATTACCCACCTCAAGATCTGATATCATTTGCAAAAGATATTTTTTATCAGTTGACCTCAAGCCATTCTCACTAAAATTGATATTATCAGAATCAGTTTTATTAAATTTAAAATTACTTACCGTCATTCTTTTAGTTTTGGTCTCTTTATTCGCCACCTGAATTTTAACTGTCTTTAAAAAGTGATAGACATCACCTTCTTTTTCAAGGTAGAAATTCACATCCCCTTTGGATTTTCGTGTTGTTCTCATAGATGTTTGATCGCCCCTGTAAGTTTTATCAGTTGATCCACGCTCAATCCCTGCACAAATAAACCGTATCCGTTATAGTGGTCGGTGATTTTTCCGCTGAGGCCGTTGTCCGATTTAAAACCCGTCAACGCATCGTACCAGTTATCCAGCTTCACAAGCTGCGCTAACATGCCTTTAATGATTTTATCCTGCTCCAGCGTGTCACGCTGCGCCCGTTCCGCTTCCTGCGCCTTTTTCACGTCCTCCCAGGCTACGCTAAGTATTTTGCGGCGTATATCGTCGGCTATACCCGTTGCACCCCGTGAGGGCGACACGGCACACCGCGCACCATCCCCACGCCACTGGCGGGATTCCACAAAGCCGTGAATGACCAGGCGGCTTTTTTCTTCTCTCACCGTGATGGCGTAGCGTTTCAGTTCTGGCGTGGTCAGTTTTATCCGGTACTGGCAATCATCCAACAAATTGACGCGCCAGCCGTTCCCCAGCAGACGGGCGACGATTTCAAAAACGGGTTGATAGCGTTCAAAGAACGATTTCATTTTATCACCTAATTTTCCTTTCTGATTACAGATAAAACCCATTATTACCAAATTAAATTCATTATACTTTAATAAATTCCAGGCCAAAAATTACAGCGCTAATAATAATATTGGCCGGCTTTGTTGAATAAATGGATTTTATGCTGTGGTACTATGAAAACGGTTGTTTCAGATAACATAAAATCAATGCGTTACATGCTTGCGTATGACGGTGTTCTGTCTGGCATCAGCGTTTTCTACCAAAACAGTGCAGACAAAACAGAATGATTACCTATTATTCAACAAAGCCATATTGGCCATTACCAATAAAATAACTGGTTGAGGAAAACCCTTCCATTTATAAGCAAAAATAAGATTTACTATAGCTAAGATTAAAAGCAATAATGCAGATATTATATTCATATGAACCTTTCGTATTATTTTCTGTAATGGGGGCTTGCGCCCTGAGGGATCCCCACAAATTGACGCTAATAAACCAGCACCATTTTGTGGTAAACCCTTGTTAAATTGTTAAGAACGTCCTTCAGGGATATTCGCCTGAGCATTAGCGGAGAATGCCGTAAAATATTC
>NZ_VZPF01000090.1 GCF_008801695.1 Pantoea stewartii subsp. stewartii | reverse complement strand
AATGGAGGCGAAGCGCCTCAAGGAGCCATGTCCGGTGTTTCACGCGATAGTGTCCATTAAAAAATGATGGACACTATTTTCCCGGAACCGGAGCCCGCTGCACAGACGGTTTAAATGTGACGCTTACTCATAACGTGCGGTAACGTTTGCCTGCCTGTGGCGCCATTTTGACTGGCGCTGAGGGGAGCATCGGTCACGTTGAATGTCTGAACGTCTCACTATGTTGAGGGGGAAGCGTTGGGTGGTGGTGGCAGGATGCGTTTTTTTGCCGGTCAGCGCTAAACGGACAGATTACTCTTCATTCTTCCCGCCCCGGATCAGCGAAATGGCAGAGAAGCTATGGCATGCCATTGGTCACCTGAGCCTGCTACGAGCAGGGTGAATATTCTGTCACGCGAAAGGGTAAAAGACCGGCATTTCTACAATCTGAAAGGTGCGATACCTTTTGCCCCCGCGTCAGTTGGGCGACCTGTAATGGCGATATGAGGATGACGTTAACTGATACGAAACAGGGCGGTATCAACCGCCCTGTTTCTGTGAGTTAACCTGTATTACGCATCCCTGCAGCGACACCGGCAATCGTTACCATCAGCGCCTGTTCGACGCGCGCATCCGGTTCTTCACCACGGGCTTCCTGTGCACGTGAACGGTGAAGCAGCTCTGCCTGGAGTACGTTCAGGGGATCGGTATAAACGTTACGCAGGGCAATCGATTCGGCAATCCACGGCTGGTCCGCCATCAGATGGGAATCGTTGGCGATGGTCAGCACCGCTTTAATATCGGCATCCAGCTGGTCACGCAGCTGTTTACCTAATGGCCATAACGATTTATCAACCAGTCGCTGATCGTAATACTCCGCCAGCCACAGGTCTGCTTTCGAAAACACCATTTCCAGCATACCAAGGCGGGTTGAGAAAAAAGGCCAGTCGCGGCACATGGCCTCAAGCTGATCCTGATGGCCTGCCAGCATCGCCTGCTGCAGGGCGGCGCCCGCGCCCAGCCAGGCGGGTAACATCAGGCGGTTTTGCGTCCAGGCAAAAATCCAGGGAATGGCGCGCAGGGATTCCACACCGCCCGTCGGACGACGCTTCGCCGGACGAGAGCCCAGGGGCAGCTTGCCCAGTTCCTGCTCAGGGGTTGCGGAACGGAAGTAAGGCACAAAATCCTTATTCTCACGCACATAACCCCGGTACATGGCGCAGGAGTCGGCAGAAAGCTGGTTCATGATATTACGCCATTCCGGTTTGGGTTCCGGCGGCGGCATCAGGTTGGCTTCCAGAATCGCGCCGGTATAAAGCGACAGGCTGGCGATAGTGACTTCCGGCAAGCCGTACTTGAAGCGAATCATTTCGCCCTGTTCCGTCACGCGCAGGCCGCCTTTGAGGCTGCCTGGCGGCTGGGACAGCAGTGCGGCATGCGCGGGTGCACCACCGCGGCCGATGGTGCCGCCGCGTCCGTGGAATAGCGTGAGGGAAACGCCCGCCTTTTCGCAGGTTTTAATCAGTGCATCCTGTGCCTGGTATTGTGCCCAGCTGGCGGCCATCACGCCGGCATCTTTCGCCGAGTCGGAATAGCCAATCATGACCATTTGTTTGCCCTGAATAAAACCACGGTACCAGTCGATGTTAAGCAGTTTGCTCATCACATCATTGGCATTGTTCAGGTCATCCAGGGTTTCAAACAGGGGAGCAACCGGCATAGCGAACGGAATGCCAGCCTCTTTCAGTAACAGATGGACGGCAAGGACATCAGACGGCGTTTTCGCCATCGAAATGACATAGGCTGCGATAGAGCCCTGGGGCGCTTCTGCCACTACTTTGCAGGTTTCCAGCACTTCGCGGGTTTCGTCACTCGGTTCCCAACTGCGAGGAAGTAAAGGGCGCTTGGAGTTCAGCTCACGGATAAGAAAAGCCTGCTTGTCGGCTTCCGACCAGCTTTCATAATCGCCCAGGCCCAGATAGCGGGTAATTTCAGCGATAGCTTCAGTGTGACGGGTGCTTTCCTGACGGACGTCGATGCGAACCAGCGGCACGCCAAAGCATTTCACACGGCGCAGCGTATCCAGTAACTGACCGTTGGCAATAATGCCCATGCCGCACTGCTGCAGGGACTGATAGATAGCGAAAAGCGGATCCCACAACTGCGCGTTGGAGACCAGCAGGTCTGCCGGGCGGGGCAAGCGCTCGCCTTTCAGGCGGCGCTCCAGGTAAGCCTGGGTAGACATTAGCTGACTGCGCAGACGCTTTAAGATCACGCGATACGGCTCCAGCGCTTCAGGATCGCCACTCAGCTCGGCAACTTCCTGACTGCATTCGGACATCGACAGTTCCGAAATCAACACGCCAATATCGCGCAGAAACAGATCGGTGGCTTTCCAGCGGCTGAGCTGCATAACATGGCGGGTAATGGCGGCGGTGACGTTCGGGTTACCGTCACGGTCTCCGCCCATCCAGGAGGTGAACTGCACCGGCACAAAATCAACCGGTAACTTAATGCCAAACGTCTCTTCTACCTGCTCATTCAGCTCACGCAAAAATGCAGGTACACCTTCCCACAGGCTGTTTTCAACGACGGCAAATCCCCACTTGGCTTCATCAACCGGCGTGGGACGGTATTTACGGATCTCATCCGTATGCCAGGCCTGCGCGACCAGTTGGCGCAGGCGGCGCATAATCTGGTTGCGTTCGTATTCAGAGATATCGCTGTGGTCGAGCTGTTCAAGACAGCTGTTGACCTCGCCCAGTTTGTGAATCAGCGTGCGGCGTGTAATTTCAGTAGGGTGCGCGGTTAAAACCAGTTCCAGGGAAAGTGATTCAATGGCTTTATGAATCGCACTTTCACTGAGATTATTTTGCTTGAGGGTTTCAAATGTTTTTTTCAACAGTTCAGGGTGGTTTGCGCCATCGCCGCTGCGGGAAATCGTTTGATACTGCTCAGCCACGTTAGTGAGGTTGAGGAACTGACTAAAGGCACGCGCCACGGGCAATAACTCGTCATTTGACAGGTTTTGCAGCGTATTCAGCAATTCCTTACGATGAGTGTCATTTCCTGCACGGGATGACTTAGAGAGTTTACGGATGGTTTCCACCTGGCCCAGGATATTCTCTCCCAGCGCATCCTTAATCGTATCCCCGAGCAGTTTGCCGAGCATACTGACATTACTTCGCATTGCGGAATATTGTTCGTTCATGTGACCCTGACACCCTTATCGTCTTGATAAACCGCTATACCCGGCCTTTTCAGGCAGCAGAAAAGCCAGCAACGTCGTCCTCCCGGCTCTGACCGGGGTTCTTCAGTTGCTGCCCGTCGCAAGCTGAATAAAGTGGGATGATTGCCCAGTGGGTATAACATCGTCTTTTATCTAGCCACGTAATCAGGCGTTCGTCAAATGACTTAAAGTGAGGGAAACGTGCAGCTAACTGACGGAAATTCATGGAATTTGATAGCGGCGAAGCGGGATAAGTTATTCTTATTATCAAATCCCACAGATTGGCAGGGCATTTTGCTGTTAATACAGTGAAATGCCCCGTTTGATGATAATTAGTGACAGAAATGCTGCACAACCTGAGCGATTAAGGCGCGCGTAGGCTGAATAAATGCGGTATCGATAAATTCGTCCGGCTGATGCGCCTGGTTGATAGAACCCGGGCCCAGCACCAGCGTTGGACAAAGTTGCTGGATAAACGGGGCTTCAGTGCAATAATTCACCACTTCTGTCGGTGTACCCAGCAGTTTTTCCACCACCTTGACCAGCTCGTGGTCAACCGGACATTCATAGCCCGGAATCGGTGGATGCAATTCTTCGATGGTAATCCGTCCCGGCCAGCGTTCGCTCACCGGCGCCAGTGCCTCATTCAGCAGCGCGTCAAGATCGCTCAGCGTCAGCCCCGGCAAAGGGCGGATGTCCATGTGCAATTCGCAGCAGGCGCAGATACGGTTTGCTGCATCACCGCCATGAATATGACCAAAGTTCATTGTGGGATAAGGAATCGCAAAACCATCATGGTTGTAACGGGATTTCAGCGTATTGCGCAGTTGCATGAGTTCGGTAATCGACTCATGCATCAGCTCAATGGCGTTGACGCCGCGAGCCGGATCGCTGGAATGGCCGGATTGACCCTGAATACGAATCGCATTCGAGATATGTCCTTTGTGCGCACGAACAGGTTTCAGCGACGTCGGTTCGCCAATAATGGCGCAGTCAGGGCGAAGCTGTGTGGATGCGGCAAAATATGACGCGCCCGCCATGGTGGTTTCTTCATCAGCGGTGGCCAGAATATAAAGCGGCTTACTCAGGGCTGTCACATCCACATCACGGAGCGTGTCCAGAATAAACGCGAAGAAGCCTTTCATATCGGCGGTACCCAGACCGTACAACTTATTGTCGTGCTCGGTCAGGGTAAAGGGATCGCGAGTCCAGCGACCATCATCAAACGGAACGGTATCGGTGTGCCCGGCAAGCAGCAGACCGCCCGCACCGCTTCCGGTGCGCGCCAGCATATTAAATTTATGCCGCGTGCCCGGCACGGGTTGGACTTCCACGGTAAAACCCAGGTCACGGAACCAGCCAGCCAGTAAATTGATTAAAGTTTCATTGCTCTGATCGAGAGCGGCATCGGTTGCGCTGATAGACGGTGTTGCGATCAACTGGCGGTAGAGTTCGATAAAAGGCGGTAATTTTGTCTTCACTGTTGACGGTCCTTGAGTTAGGATGTATCAATATTCATGCATTTATAGTGAATAAAAATACATTAACGTCGTGTGCATGTGAACCTTAAATCGCTGCAAACGACATCGTGGGCAACGGGGCAAGGCCGCGACCCGGAACGTGTGACTGTAATAAAGGTATACAGCCTGATGTTGAATACGCTGATCGTTGGTGCCAGTGGTTACGCTGGCGTAGAGCTTGCCACCTTCCTTAATCGCCATCCACATATCAACATAACCGCTTTGGCGGTGTCTGCGCAAAGTCCCGATGCGGGTAAGCGCTTGTCCGATCTTCATCCACAGCTGAAAGGCGTGGTGGATCTGCCGCTGCAGCCACTGAGCCGCGCCGACGAATGGGCAGATAAAGTTGATGTGGTGTTTCTGGCGACGGCCCACGAAGTCAGCCACGACCTGGCGCCTGAATTTCTGAAAGCTGGCTGCGTCGTGTTCGATCTGTCCGGCGCTTTCCGCGTCAACGACGGCGAGTTTTACACGCAGTTTTATGGCTTCACGCACCAGCATGGGGACTGGCTGGATAAAGCCGTTTACGGTCTGGCGGAGTTCCAGCAGGAAAAAATCAAAGAAGCACAGCTGATTGCCGTCCCTGGCTGCTATCCCACCGCCTCTCAGTTGGCACTCAAGCCGTTGGTGGATGCCGGTTTACTGAATGAGGCGCAGTGGCCGGTCATCAATGCCACCAGTGGCGTCAGTGGAGCAGGGCGCAAAGCGAATGTTGGTACCAGCTTCTGTGAAGTCAGTCTGCAGCCTTACGGTATTTTTAATCATCGTCATCATCCTGAAATTGTGGCGCACCTGGGTACACCGGTAATTTTTACGCCGCACCTGGGCAGTTTCCCGCGTGGCATCCTGGCCACGATCACCTGCCGTCTTAATGCCGGCGTCAGCCGTGATGATGTCGCTGAGGTCTTTCACAATGCCTACCACGATAAGCCGCTGGTACGCGTTTACGAGCAAGGCGTACCGGCACTGAAAGCCGTGGTCGGTCTGCCTTATTGTGATATTGGCTTTGCCGTACAGGGCGAACACCTGATTGTGGTGGCTGCTGAAGATAACCTGCTTAAAGGGGCAGCCTCTCAGGCAGTACAGTGCCTTAATATTCGTTTCGGTTTCCCTGAAACGCAGTCACTGATTTAACGGACGACTAAACCATGACTAATCCATTAATTATCAAGCTGGGCGGTGTGCTGTTAGACAGCGAAGAAGCACTGGCCCGTTTATTTGACGCGTTGCTGGCCTACCGTTCTGCTCATCAGCGCCCCCTGATTATCGTTCACGGTGGCGGTTGCCTGGTCGATGAACTGATGAAAAAACTGGCGCTGCCGGTGCAAAAGAAGAACGGTTTGCGTGTTACGCCTGCCGATCAGATTGACATCATCACCGGCGCACTGGCTGGTACCGCCAATAAAACGCTGTTGGCCTGGGCGAAAAAATACGGCATTCAGGCCGTCGGTCTGTGTCTGGGCGATGCGGGCCTGGTCAATGTCACCCAGTTAGATGAAGCGCTGGGCCATGTGGGCAACGCAACGCCGGGCAATCCTGCATTAATTAACACGCTGCTGGGTGCAGGTTACATGCCCGTTGTCAGTTCAATCGGCATCACCGACAGCGGTGAGCTTATGAACGTCAATGCCGATCAGGCTGCCACAGCGCTGGCCTCAACGCTGGGTGCTGACTTAGTCTTGTTATCGGACGTCAGCGGCATTCTTGATGGCAAAGGTCAGCGCATCGAAGAAATGACGGCAGATAAAGCAGAACAGCTGATCGCTCAGGGCATCATCACCGATGGCATGATTGTCAAAGTGAACGCTGCGCTGGATGCGGCACGCACGCTGGGCCGTCCGGTCGATATTGCCAGCTGGCGTCATGCCGAGCAGTTACCTACCCTTTTTAACGGCGTGTCCATTGGCACCCGGATTCTCGCTTAACGACTCAGATTCAAGGATTACGAAATGCAAACGCAAAACATCAAAAAAATCGTACTGGCTTACTCCGGTGGTCTGGATACTTCGGCCATTATTCCCTGGCTGAAAGAAAACTATGGCGGCTGTGAAGTGGTCGCGTTCGTGGCGGATATCGGTCAGGAACGTAGCGATCTGGAAGGCGTTGATAAGAAAGCGCTGCAGTCAGGTGCATCAGAATGTCACGTTGTCGATCTGCGTGAAGAGTTTATCAGTGACTACGTTTATCCGGTGCTGCAGACCGGGGCCCTGTATGAAGGGACGTATCTGCTGGGTACCTCAATGGCGCGTCCTATCATCGCGAAAGCCCAGGTTGAGCTGGCGCTGAAAGTGGGTGCTGATGCGCTGTGCCACGGTGCCACGGGTAAAGGTAATGACCAGGTGCGTTTCGAAACCACTTACACCGCACTGGCGCCGCAGCTGAAAGTGGTGGCGCCATGGCGCGAGTGGGATCTGCGTTCGCGTGAAGCGCTGCTGGATTATCTGAAAGCGCGTAACATCCCTACCACCGCGTCGCTGGAAAAAATCTACAGCCGTGATGAAAACGCCTGGCACATTTCTACCGAAGGCGGTGTGCTGGAAAGCCCGTCTAACGCACCTAACAAAGATTGCTGGGTCTGGACTGTCGATCCGCTGGAAGCGCCCGATCAGCCAGAAGACGTGACAGTAACCGTTGAAAAAGGCCGCGTGGTGGCGGTGAACGGTGAAAGACTGAGCCCGTTCCAGTGTCTGGAAAAACTGAACGTGCTGGGCGCAAAACACGGCGTGGGCCGTATTGATATCGTTGAAAACCGTCTGGTAGGCATTAAATCACGCGGCTGTTACGAAACCCCTGGCGGCACCATTATGGTTAACGCGCTGCGTGCGGTAGAGCAACTGGTTCTGGATCGCGACAGCTTCAAATGGCGTGAGCAGTTGGGCCATGAAATGTCTTATGTGGTTTACGATGGTCGCTGGTTTGCACCGCTGCGTAAGTCTATCCAGGCGGCGGCAGAGTCGCTGGCGGAAGAGGTTAACGGCGAAGTGGTTCTGCAACTCTACAAAGGTCAGGCCACGGCGACGCAGAAGCGTTCAGCTAACAGCCTGTATTCCGAAGAGTTCGCGACCTTCGGCGAAGACGAAGTTTACGATCATCGTCATGCAGGCGGCTTTATCCGTCTGTTCTCACTCTCTTCACGTATCCGTGCGCTGAACGAGCAGAAAAAGTAATCGCAGGCGGGGATCGCCTCGCCTCTCAGTATGACATCAGGGGCGGCTTTCAGGCCGCCCCTGGTTTAACGACTTGAAGGAGATTCACATGGCACTTTGGGGTGGACGCTTTACCCAGGCAGCAGATCAACGTTTCAAACAGTTCAACGACTCGCTGCGTTTTGATTACCGCCTGGCAGAGCAGGACATCATTGGCTCAGTGGCCTGGTCCAAAGCGCTGGTGACGGTAAATGTCCTGAGCAGTGATGAGCAGCAGCAGCTTGAAGCCGCACTGAACGCACTGCTGGAGGAGGTTCGTGCCAATCCTGAGCAAATCCTGCAAAGCGATGCCGAAGATATTCACAGCTGGGTTGAAGGCCAGTTGATTGAGAAAGTCGGTGCGCTGGGCAAAAAACTGCACACCGGCCGTAGCCGCAATGATCAGGTGGCGACCGACCTGAAACTCTGGTGTAAAGAGCAGGTTGCCGCACTGCTGGATGCCACACGTGAGCTGCAGCAGGCGCTGGTGGCGACTGCCGAAGTCAATCAGGACGCGGTGATGCCGGGCTATACACATTTACAGCGTGCACAGCCGGTGACGTTTGCACACTGGTGCCTCGCTTACGTTGAAATGCTGGCGCGCGATGAAAGCCGTTTGCAGGATACGTTAAAGCGTCTTGATGTCAGCCCGTTAGGTTGTGGTGCACTGGCCGGAACGGCTTACGCTATTGACCGTGAGCAACTGGCAGGCTGGTTAGGCTTCGCGTCTGCAACGCGTAACAGCCTGGATACCGTATCCGACCGTGATCATGTGCTGGAGCTGCTTTCCGATGCGTCAATCGGCATGGTGCACCTTTCACGTTTTGCGGAAGACATGATTTTCTTCAATACCGGCGAAGCCGGCTTTATCGAACTCTCGGATAAAGTCACCTCAGGTTCGTCCCTGATGCCACAGAAGAAAAATCCGGATGCACTGGAGCTGATCCGTGGAAAATGCGGGCGGGTTCAGGGCGCGTTAACCGGCATGATGATGACGCTGAAAGGCCTGCCGCTTGCCTATAACAAAGACATGCAGGAAGACAAAGAAGGGCTGTTTGATGCGCTGTATACCTGGCTGGACTGCCTGCATATGTCCGTGCTGGTGCTGGAAGGTTTGCAGGTAAAACGTCCTCGCTGCCAGGAAGCGGCCGAACAGGGTTACGCAAACTCAACGGAACTGGCCGATTATCTCGTGGCAAAAGGCGTTCCCTTCCGTGAAGCGCACCATATCGTGGGAGAAACGGTCGTTGCAGCGATCGCGCAAGGTGTGGCACTGGAAGCCTTGTCGTTATCTCAGCTTAAGCAGTTCAGTGCTGTTATCGAAGACGATGTCTATCCGGTGCTGGCCCTGTCATCCTGCCTGGATAAGCGCAATGCGCAGGGAGGCGTTTCACCGTCTCAGGTTGCCCGTGCCATTGCGGATGCCAAAGCGCGCTTAGCCTGAGTCGCAGATAAAAAAAGAGCGGGCATACCATGCCCGCCAACCTCTAGCTTCAGAAACTACTTTTATTTTAGGCACATCATCAGACCATCGGTGCTCCCGACCGATGTTCAGATTCGTTACGCTTGTCGTCTGGCCTGCGCCTGTTCAGTTTTTTGTTTTATCAGCGTTGCCAGAAGATTTGCGTCAGCTAAAAACAGCGGATAACGCTGTCTTTATGATTCAGAAAACATTTCCCTGGGTGGCGATGAGTCTGAATTTGATGTGGGCATTATTCCCATCCGCTCTTGATAGGGCCAATCGTTGGTTGCTATTCTATCTATCGCCACGAGCTATCGTGGAATGGAGGGTAATAATGAATATCCGTGATCTTGAATATCTGGTTTCGCTTGCTGAACATCGTCACTTCCGACGTGCGGCGGATGCCTGTCATGTCAGTCAGCCGACCTTAAGCGGGCAGATTCGCAAATTAGAAGATGAGTTAGGTGTCATGCTGCTGGAACGTACCAGCCGCAAAGTACTGTTTACGCAGGCCGGTTTGCTGCTGGTCGACCAGGCGCGTACTGTCCTTCGTGAAGTCAAAGTGCTGAAAGAGATGGCCAGTCAGCAGGGCGAAGCGATGTCAGGACCACTGCATATTGGGCTGATTCCCACCACCGGTCCGTATTTACTGCCGCAAATTATTCCTATGCTGCATCAGACTTTTCCAAAGCTGGAAATGTACCTGCATGAAGCACAGACCCAGCAATTGCTGGCTCAGCTCGACAGCGGCAAACTGGACTGCGCGATTCTGGCGCTGGTCAAAGAAAGCGAAGCCTTTATTGAGGTCCCGCTGTTCGATGAACCGATGAAGCTGGCGGTTTATGAGGATCATCCGTGGCGCGAACGCGATCGTGTGCCAATGTCCGATCTGGCCGGTGAAAAACTGCTGATGCTGGAAGACGGCCACTGCCTGCGCGATCAGGCCATGGGTTTTTGTTTTGAAGCGGGTGCAGACGAAGATACCCATTTCCGTGCGACAAGCCTGGAAACGTTGCGCAATATGGTCGCGGCAGGAAGCGGTATTACGTTACTGCCTGCTCTGGCTGTCCCGCCACAGCGTGTGCGGGATGGGGTTTGTTATCTGCCCTGTTATAAGCCGGTACCACAGCGTACGATTGCGCTGGTTTACCGTCCCGGCTCACCTCTGCGCAGCCGTTATGAACAACTGGCAGAGGCAATCCGCACACATATGCAAGGCTATTTCGATACCACGCTAAAACAGGCGGTTTAAACCGTTTAGCGCGGCGACGCGATACGCTTCTGCCATGGTCGGGTAGTTAAAGGTGGTATTCACAAAGTACTCAATTGTGTTGCCACCATTTTTTTGCTCCATGATCGCCTGACCGATATGGATAATCTCCGCAGCACGTTCCCCAAAGCAGTGAATGCCCAGAATCTCTTTGGTTTCACGGTGGAACAGGATCTTCAGACTACCGACGTTCATCCCCACAATCTGCGCACGCGCCAGATGTTTAAACTGCGCACGTCCCACTTCGTAAGGCACTTTCATCGCCGTGAGCTGCTGTTCGGTTTTGCCTACAGAGCTGATTTCCGGAATGGTATAAATCCCGGTCGGAATGTCTTCGATCAGGTGCGCTGAGGCTTCGCCTTTAATGATGGCCTGTGCGGCAATACGGCCCTGATCGTAAGCAGCGGAGGCCAGGCTGGGGTAACCAATGACGTCGCCCACTGCATAAATGTGCGGCTGCGCTGTCTGATACATGCTGTTCACTTTCAACAGCCCACGGCCATCCGCTTCCAGACCAACATTTTCCAGCGACAGTGAATCGGTGTTACCTGTACGGCCGTTCGCATACAGCAGGCAGTCCGCTTTGACTTTCTTGCCGGATTTCAGGTGCATGATAACGCCGTCATCCACGCCTTCAATCTTCTCAAACTCTTCGTTGTGACGAATCACCACGCCGCTGTTCCAGAAGTGATAAGACAGCGAGTCAGACATCTCCTGATCAAGGAACGCCAGCAGGCGGTCACGGGTGTTGATCAGGTCAACCTTGACGTTAAGCCCACGGAAAATGGAAGCATATTCACAGCCAATCACACCCGCGCCATAAATGATGACGTGGCCGGGTTCATGATGCAGGTTGAGAATAGAATCGGAATCGTAAATACGTGGATGGGTAAAGTCGACATCATGCGGATGATAAGGGCGCGAACCACAGGCAATAATAAATTTCCCGGCGGTCAGCTGTTCGCGCGTGCCATCATGATGTTCCACTTCAACCGTGTTGGCATCCACGAAATGCGCATTGCCCTGAAACAGCTCACAGCGATTGCGCTCGTAAAAACCCTGACGCATTGCGGTTTGTTGGCTGATCACGCTTTCCGTGTGATTGAGAATATCGGCAAACGATGAGCGGAGAAGGCGGGTATGGTCACTGTAGAGGGGATTCTGGTTGAACTCGATGATGCGGCTCACAGCATGACGAAGGGCTTTCGAGGGGATCGTACCCCAGTGTGTACAGCCGCCGCCTATGTTGTGATAGCGTTCGATAACCGCAATTCGGGCGCCTTGCTTCACCAGCCCCATCGCCGCACCTTCACCGCCTGGTCCTGATCCAATCACAATGACATCGTAATCGTAAGACTTTTGCATACCGGTACGTCCTATTATTTATACATTTTTACAACGAGATTCTAACATCTCGCCGCGCACTTCTGAATTCTAACAGCGATTTTCATCACGTTTTGGCTTTCAGTGAGGTTTAACACGTCGTCACAAAGTTTGCCGGACTGTACGCTGAATATTTTGTTATAGTGCTGTTTCAGAACCTCACAAGGCAGAGAGAATGGGCGTCAGAGCGCAACAAAAAGAACGTACACGACGTACACTGATTGAAGCTGCCTTCAGTCAGCTCAGCGCCGAACGCAGTTTTGCCAGTCTGAGTTTACGTGAGGTTGCCCGCGAGGCGGGCATCGCGCCAACCTCTTTTTATCGGCACTTTAAAGATGTCGATGAGCTGGGTTTAACCATGGTGGATGAAAGCGGGCTGATGCTGCGGCAGTTGATGCGACAGGCACGTCAACGTATTGCGAAAGGCGGCAGCATCATTAAAACCTCTATCGCCACCTTTATGGAGTTCATCGAAAATAACCCTAATGCGTTTCGGTTGCTGTTACGCGAACGTTCGGGGACGTCTGCGGCTTTCCGTGCGGCGGTTGCGCGTGAAATCCAACATTTTATTGCTGAACTGGCTGATTATCTTGAGGTCGAAAACCGCATGCCGCGCAGCTTCACCGAAGCGCAGGCTGAAGCGATGGTGACCATTGTCTTCAGTGCCGGTGCCGAGGCGCTGGATATTGATATAGCGCAGCGTCGTAAGCTGGAAGATCGCCTGGTATTGCAGTTACGTATGATCGCGAAGGGCGCGTATTACTGGTATCGCCGGGAACAAGAACGCCTGGCGGTAACCCTGGATAAACCTGAAGAGCTATGAATAAGGACCCTGCCATGACCCACCCAAGCTCCCGTGATAAAGGCACGATGTTACTGGCTTTTATTACCGGCCTTGCTATGAACGGCTCGTTCTCTGTGCTGTTTAGTGCTTTCGTTCCTTTTTCTATTTTCCCGTTGATTGCGTTGGGGCTGGCGGCATGGTGCCTGCATCAACGTTACCTGAATAAAAGTATGCCCGATGGGGTTCCGGGGCTGGCTGCGGCCTTCTTCCTGCTGGGAATCCTGGTGTACAGCGCATTAGTGCGTGCCGAATATCCGGATATCGGATCTAACTTTATCCCCACGATTCTTATGGTCGGGCTGGTGTTCTGGATTGCCCTGCGTTACAAGCGCAATCGCAACCGGTAATCACAAAAACGGGAACCCTTGGGTTCCCGTTTTTTTACGCTTTGCGCGTCAGTAGCACACCGCATTCCATATGATGGGTATACGGGAACTGGTCAAACAGGGCCAGTCGCGTGACATCATGGGTTTGCGCCAGCTCCAGCAGATTGTCACACAGGGTTTGCGGGTTGCAGGAAATATACAGGATCGTGCGATAAGCCTGCACCATCCTGACGGTTTCCTCATCCAGCCCACTGCGCGGCGGATCCACAAAGATCGTCTCGCAGTCATAACTCTTCAGGTCGATCCCCTCCAGCCGGTTAAAGCTGCGCACGCCGTTCATTGCCTGGGTAAACTCTTCGGCCGCCATGCGAATAATCTGGACATTATCAATCTGGTTGACGGCAATATTGTACTGGGCCGACGCGACGGATGGCTTGGCAATTTCCGTGGCCAGCACGCGGCGGAAATTTCTGGCCAGCGCCAGCGAGAAGTTGCCATTACCACAGTAGAGTTCCAGTAAATCGCCACGGGAACCCGTTGTCACATCCAGCGCCCATTCCAGCATATGAATGTTCATCGCCGCATTGGGTTGCGTGAAGCTGTTCTCCACCTGTCGATAAATCATCTCTTTACCGGCGACCGGCAAACGCTCTTCCACGTAATCCCGATCAAGGCAAATTTTGGTCTTAGTGGCGCGACCAATCAGCTGCACATCGACGCCTTCCGCCCGCAACTGATCGCGTAACGTTGTGGCTGCCTGCTGCCATTCCTCATCCAGCTTGCGGTGATAGAGCAGGGAGATGACGATTTGGTTGCTTAGCGTCGACAGATAATCAAGCTGAAACAGCTTATGGCGCAGGATGCGATTATCGCGAATGGCCGCCGTCATTTTCGGCATCATCTGGTTAATCAGGGCACTGGCCGCCGGGAACTGGTCAACGCGAATGCGCTGTTTCGTCTCCTGATCGAAAATGATGTGATAAATGTCGTCGCCATCATGCCAGATGCGGAATTCTGCACGCATGCGATAGTGGCTGACCGGTGAACGGAACACCTCCACGGCGGGTGCAGCGAAAGGCGTCATCATCGTTTCTAACCGACTGACTTTTTCCGCCAGCTGCGCGTCATACTGTTCAACAGGGAGATGTTCGGGTGTCATGTTTAATCCTGGTTAATAGCCTGCTTGCCGGGCGATTGTAGGGATTCACCTGCTGATGTCCAGTCCTGCGCGCGCGAGCAGAGCGTCGGGGTGTGCAGATCTGGACTTGCCCGTGCGCGCTTCGTAGACTGCGGGCATCGGCCTCAACCTTGAGTTAACAGGGAATCCAGTGTGAATCTGGAGCTGACGCGCAGCGGTAAGGAATGTCAGGGTGATTGCAATTGCAGACACTGTCCTGCGGGATGGGAAGTCATCACCTGCTATGATTCCCAGCCCGAAGACCTGCCGGTGTGACGTCGCCACGCGTACAGTCATCGCGTGCTATCGACTGTATGCCTGCGGCATCCTTTTTCTTTTGGATGCGATAAAAATGAGTAAAACAACAACCCCGCTGTTTGCCTTCAGTGCAACGGCGATTTTCCTCTGGGCGCAAAATGGCTTTGCACAGAGAAGTGATGATGCGCTCATCGTGACGGCTAATCGTTTTCAACAGCCGGTTTCGTCAGTACTGGCTTCAACCTCGGTGGTGACACGGGATGAGATTGACCTGTGGCAGGCAAAAAATCTGGTAGACGTGCTTCGTCGCCTGCCCGGCGTGGATATTGCGCAGAACGGTGGGATTGGGCAAAGCGCGTCAATGTTTGTGCGAGGCGCTGAAGCGCGCCAGACGTTGATTCTTGTGGATGGCGTGCCCTTTGCCAGACCGGGCATCACCGGTGCAGCGGACTTCAATCTGATTCCGATCTCCCTTATACAACGCGTTGAATTCATTCGCGGGCCGCGCTCCTCCGTCTATGGCGCTGATGCCATTGGCGGAGTGGTAAACGTGATTACTCAAAATCCACAAAATCACAATGTACTTTCTGCAGGCATGGGGTCAAAGGGATATCAGGAATACAGCGGGGGCGTAAACCAGAATGTGACCGACCAAACCCGCCTTACCGTCGCCGGTTCTTATCAGGCAACCAATGGCTATAACATCCAGCCTGATTCGACGTCTCCAGCCGATCGCGATCGTGATGGCTGGCGCAACAAAGCGTTCTGGGCAGGGGTTGAGCATAAGTTCAATGACATGTTTTCTGGTTTCTTTCGTGGTTATGGTTATGCGGCGAATACTGACTACGATGCTGGCTTCCTGGGCGGATCGGATGAGCAGCAGATTTATAACCACGCCTTTGATACCGGCCTGCGCTTTACTAAAGGTGATTATTCTTCTCAACTGGTCGCCAGCTACCAAAAGTACAAAATATATAATTATGTTGGCGCTGAGGGACGTTACGCAGACTCCAATACGCTGGATGATATGGATCAGCGCAACCTTCAATGGGGGAACGCCTTCGCAGTCGGTTATGGCACGGTGAGTACCGGGATTGACTGGCAGCGGCAAGCGTTGAGCTCAGTAGGCCAACTCTTTTCTGGCCAGCCCAGAGAAACGGACCGCTATAAGCAGGATAATACCGGGGCATATCTGACGACGCAGCAGCAATTGGGCACTGTTACGCTTGAAGGTGCTGTCCGGGGGGACGATAACCAGGATTATGGTCGTCATGGTACCTGGCAAACGGCGGCTGGATGGGAGTTTGTGCCGGGTTATAAGGCATCGCTCTCCTATGGCACCGGTTTCCAGGCACCGACGCTGGGGCAGCTTTATGGCCAAAAGCATTTTGGCATTAGCGCCAATCCCGATTTGCAGCCTGAGAAATCAAAACAATGGGAAGCTGCGCTCGAAGGGTTAAGTGGCCCCGTTAACTGGCGGCTGGCGGCCTACCGTAATCACGTCACGAACCTGATTGACTATGCGTCCGATCCGGTGACATTCCAGGGCGGCTATTTCAATCAGAAAGCGGTGACAATTAAAGGTATTGAAGCCACCGCGGACTTTGATACGTCCTTCCTGCATCATCAAATCACCTTAGGCTATCTTGATGCCCGACGCGATTCGGATGATGAAGTCCTGGCTCGCCGGTCTCGTCAACAGATGAAATATCAGTTGGGTGTAACGGTTTATAAGGCTGATATAGATGTTATTTACCAGTATTTTGGCAAGCGTTATGACAATAACACGAGCCAGTACACGAGTGAGCAGCGCCGTTTGCCGGCCTACAGCACCGTTGATCTCGCCGTATCGTATCCTGTCACATCACATCTGACCGTTCGTGGTAGAATTGCCAACCTGTTCGATAAAGATTACGAGACAGCGTATGGCTACCAGACTCCAGGAAGAGAGTATTACCTCAACGGAAGCTACAGCTTCTGACCTGCGCCCGACTGTGCTGGTGTTTGATTCCGGCGTAGGCGGGCTTTCTGTCTATGATGAGGTTCGGCAACTCCTGCCGGACCTGCATTATCTTTATGCGTTCGATAACGCTGGTTTTCCTTATGGTGAGAAAACCGAGACCTTTATTGTCGAGCGTGTTGTTGCGATGGTTGATGCCATTACTCGCCGTCATCCCATTTCTCTCGTCATTATTGCCTGTAATACCGCCAGCACCGTCACTTTGCCTGCATTACGTGAGCGATTTGCCTTTCCGGTTGTCGGCGTTGTACCGGCAATCAAACCGGCTGCACGCCTTACACGTAACGGTGTGGTCGGGCTGCTGGCGACGCGCGCAACGGTCCGGCGTTCGTACACGCATGATCTGGTGTCGCAGTTTGCTAAAACCTGCAAGATTGAAATGCTGGGCTCAGCCGAGCTGGTGGAGTTAGCCGAAGCCAAGCTTCATGGCGATAAGGTTTCACTGGATGATGTCAGGCGCATTGTGCAACCCTGGTTACGTATGACGGAGCCACCGGATACTGTCGTATTAGGCTGCACGCACTTTCCTTTACTTCGCGATGAGCTTCAGCATGTCCTGCCTGAAGGTACGCGTTTGATTGACTCCGGTGCCGCAATAGCCAGACGTACTGCCTGGCTACTGGACAATGAAGCACCCGAAGTCCGCTCGCCGGATCAAAACATGGCGTTTTGCACTGAGCTGGATGAAGAGGCGGCGCAATTATCGTCGGTTTTACAGCGTTATGGCTTCCCGTTGCTTGAAAAACTGGCGCTTTAGCGGGTTTTTGCTGAAAAAAACAGCACTCGAAAAATTAATTGAAATTAGCCCTTGTCAGCTTCGAAGAACTCCCTATAATGCGCCTCCACTGACACGGCACAACGCAATACGAAGCGCCGGGTTGAGTAAGGTTCAGAATCATTCGAACCGATAAGTTTAGCAAAAATAAGTGCTTGACTCATAAAGCGGAAAGCGTAATATATGCAGCCCGCGCCACAGAGAAGTGTGGCACTGCTCTTTAACAATTTATCAGACAATCTGTGTGGGCACTCGCAGGATTGATATCCGCGTCTCCGGACGCAAAAAAATATCAAGTCTTAAGAGTGAACACGTATTGAAATTCATTACGACGTTTTCCTTGAGCATCGCTGCACTGGTTGCAGCAAATCAAACTTTAAATTGAAGAGTTTGATCATGGC
>NZ_VZPF01000089.1 GCF_008801695.1 Pantoea stewartii subsp. stewartii | reverse complement strand
GGGTTTTCAGTTAGGTCTGAACATGCTGGTTATCCTGCGGAGTCATCATTTCGATACAGCAGAACAGGTTGCGGCGTTTCTGGGCGTGGTACCCGTTGAAAGATCCTCCGGCACCTCGGTCAGAAATAAACCTAAATTATCCAAAAACGGCCCGCCGGAAATACGGGCGAAGCTGTATTTGTCTTCGATGTGCGGTCTGAGATTTAACCCGGCGATGAAAGCGATATATGAGAGGTTATGTCTGAGTGGCAAGGCAAAAATGTGCGCCATAGGTGCACTGATGCGAAAGCACGTCCACTGGTGCTATGGCGTTCTGAAAACACAAAAGCCGTTCGATGCTGAATACCTGTCTTCAGATGCGCGTAGCGCATGTAAGGCGGCATGACATTGTTTTATATAGCTCTGTAGTCAAACCGCCGAAGCCCGGCGTAAGCCGGTGGAGGACTATCAGGAGAGTGGTATCCCCCTCCCGCCCTGAACAGCCATGCAGGCTTACAGCGATGATTATGCTGATTTAAGCCCTTTTAACCCCGTTAGCGCGGCGTAGCCGCGATGTATCGGGGACTTAGTGCTGGCAGCTTGCTGACAGCGCTTAGGGGGCTGTATGTCTAAATCTGAAGCTATTTTTCTTGACGGAACACGGTAGCCAGACACAAACCCGCTAAAAGCGATACAGAAGCTTTTGTGCGCTGTCGGAGTGGTCACGGCAAGGCGTAGCCGCAGTCGGGGCGTATCTCCGCGTTAGCGGGCCGTGAGGGCCGCTTACGGGCGTGTTACTTAATACTTCCAGCGAAACGACTCACAGCGACTCAAAACGCTAGTTACAACATCCATCATTAAAAGCGACGTCACTCCCGGCCTTCGGCCGGGGGCGGGGCCGCTTTTCAGTGGTGGGGAGGAGCTTGGGGGTTCAGACGGGCACTGTTCGTGTTCTTAGGGAATTATTTCGTATGTTGTAACTACAAGTACACTGGGGCCCGTCGCGTAGCGATGGGAGCTACTTTAGGTAGTTACCGAACCGGCGCGGACGTAGTCCGCTGTAAGGGCGCGCATTCTCATGAGCCTGTCCACAGTTCAGGCGATGAACAGGTTATATATTTATATGAATGAAATAAAAGATATTTAAAAGAAGAACAGAGCAGGTTTTTAAAGGAAACCACGCACTTTGAAATCAGGTCGTATGGCGCTTTGTCAGCATAACGGTTGTAACCTTATGAAAAGGTCCCTTGCAGTTATTTGTGGGTAACTGAATCTGGCGACCTGAGGTGGCCACTTTGATGCAATTTTTGGCCGTTCTGATGGCGGAAGGGGATGAAGGTCAGGAAGGACGATCGTCATTTCGAGCAGAAAACCGTCAGCCGGGAGCAGCAGGCGTGCGAAACCCTCCGGCGCCAGCCGGATTTTTCTCTCAGTAAGGGTTATATGGGGACGGTGGCCAGCCGCGCGTAGTTGTTGCCACGCGACATCAGCATGCGCTCTTTCACGCGACGTTCCAGCTCGCGCTTCATGGCATCGAGCCCTCCGGTAAAGCGCCCGGTGGCATATTCCCGCGTCAGCTGCTGTTTCACCAGCGTCACAATATCCTTGCGGGTTCTGTCGGCGTCACGACGTGCACGGGCACGTTTCAGGCCATGTTGTTTACGTTCGGACTGATAGCTGCGGAACCGTTCGCGCACAAACCGCCAGGCTTTCGCTATCAGCTCGTCCATCTCCAGCGGCTTCAGCCTCTGCTTCTGACGCTGCTGATTTTCCCATTCGACACGGCTGCGGCGGGCGGCCACAACTGCCACGTCAGAGATGTCCAGCGCGGAGAACAGTGCCGGCGTGAAGGTGATATCGGTCGGAATGTTGCAGCCAATCTGCGGATCGTACTCGGTCTGGTAGGTAATCAGCCCCAGCTCCGCCATAAACTTCAGCGCCCGCGTAGCGCGGGTGATGGACAGATTGCCGGTTTTCGATTCCGTGGCCAGACCACATTCGATGGCCAGATTGGTAATGGAACGCTGTACACGATTAGCCAGCGGATCGTAGTGGAAGCACAGCCCCTGAAGCAGCGCATCGATGGCACGACGGCGCAACAATGGCGGCATCCGATGACGCTTACCCAGCGAGCGTACGAACGCTACATGGACGGAAAAGTCAAAACGGGACGTGAAGCCTTCGGCTTTCGCCATCAGCTTACGACAGAACGGCAGGGTCTTTTTCCCCTCGCGCGGCGTGAATGCCGGGTTCGGGTTTTTGACCTGACGATAATGGGAGAACAGGGTCTGAGCGTCAGTCACACCTTCCCGCACTTATGTTGCACGGAAGGAGCAAATGGCACAGAAACAGGTATTGCAGTTTTCTGAGCATAAAACTATACTCCCTGCATAGAGCAACAGCTTCTATACAGTTTAAGTAGGCCCCGTTAATTTTCTTCTAGTCGCCAAACCTGCTGAAGATTATCGGGGTTTTTGCTTTTCTGGTCCCGGGTAGACACCTCATCAGAACCAGTTCCCTGCCACCTTACGGCGTGGCCAGCCAAGAGTTCGTCAAAACGATCAACAATCTAGCACCCAACGAGAAAACGATCAAGAATGTGAAGTCTTTACATCCAGAACACCACGTTCAGAAAGTTCACGTTCGAGTAAGGTCTCAATAAACTGCGCCTGAGTGAGTCCTTCCTCTTCACAGATCGTAATCATCCAATCTTTAAGAGGATTTTTAACAAAAACCTTCACTTCTTTATGTGTTTCACGTTTACGCGCAATCGCGGCAAGCTGTCTTTCACTTGCCGACATCGGCTTACCTTTTCGGTAAGAACGCTTTTCTTTCGATGAGGAAGTTACTGCATTTTCGACCTGCGACATCTCTGCCTCCTCAAGGATCAAACAAGGATCGTTTCGCAGAGGATACTACAGATTCGTGAAATCAGCGACTTAACTTTACGCGAAAGTGTGAGCCATGTTGGCGCATGGCTCACCTAGATGGATGTAGATTGCAGATCACATTACGATGCTGATTAGTATGAAGAATGCCAGTCAGTTCCCCCGTCCCAGCGCGACTGCCAGTGCTGAAGGTAGGCTTGTGCCACTTCCGGCACGTCATTAATCACCAGCACGTTCTCACTATTTCTCGAGGCCGCAGAGCGGGTCATATTAAAGCTGCCTGACTCAACCGTATGATTATCAACAATAATGACCTTATCGTGCATGATGGCGTAGTGGCCGTTGGTACGCAGCGGAATACCGGCATTCACCACAACGTTCATCGCCGCCTGGCTGGCTTTGCTTTTGTTTCCCTTCTCATCAAGCACGATTTTCACATCCACACCCCGGTGTTTTGCTCTGACAATTGCGCTAACCACCTCCGGAGACGTAAATGAGTAGCCCATCAGCCGAATGTCGTGCTGTGCTGACTCAATAGTCTTAAGGACCAGCTGCAACGCGCTGCCTTCAGGTGAAAAACCGACCTGAACGGAGGGAGCAGCAACTGCGGGCTGAATACAGCTCAGCGAAAGGCAAACCAGACCGGACACGGCCAGCTGGCGAAAGGTGAACTTACGCATTAAATAACCTCAGAAATACTGTTCGGATGTGTTAACCAGAAACGCCGGAGACGGGGAAAACTTGCTTTTACCCTTCTCCGGGGTTGGACAACTGAGCAGGGCGAAGGCGTCAGTATCTTTTAGCGGAATCAGGTGGCGGACGCCTGATTATTTTTGGGTATCGCCGGCAGCATGGCTGATGGCCTGCTGCAGGGCCTCCGCGCTGGTGTATCCCGGAATAACCGTCACGTTATCAGCGCTGGCGCCGGTTGACGGGAGAACCACCAGGGCTGGCGTACCGCTGAAGCCCAGCTGCTGCGCGAGCGTGTTTATGCCATCCAGGGTTCCCTGAACGTCAGGGGCTGTCTTCGCATCGAACTTCACGGCTTTTGCGGCCGCGCTGATATCAGCATCGGTCAGTTTGCCCTCGTTGTGGCCGGTGGCGTAAATCGCATTGTGATAGTTAAGGTAAGCGTCGGCCCCCTTCTGCTTCCAGACCTGCAGCCCGGTTTTCGCCGCACTCAGCGATGCCGGCCAGCGCTGGCCAAATATCGGGAACTCCTTGAACACAAAGCGCACGTCCGGGTTAGCCTTTATCACCTTCTCCAGCTCCGGCGCGAGGCGGGCGCAGTAGATGCACTGGTAATCGAAAAACTCGACGACCGTTACTTTTGCATCGGCCGGCCCATATGACGGCGTGCCTTTATCGTTCAGCAGCGCGGCCTGATGCTGAATCACGGCCGCCGTCATCGCCTGCTGCTGCTTTTCCTGCTGCTGTGCCTGCAGTTTCTGACTGACCTCAACCAGCACTTCAGGATGAGCCAGCAGGTAGTCTTTCGCGATTTCACCAATGCGGGCCTCCTGCTCCGGAGTAAAGACAGGTGTGGCTTTCTCCGCCGCATTTGCCATACCGGACAACAGAGCGCTGGTCATCAGCACCGCCAGTGCGGTGCGCTTTACTGTTAACATTTTAATGTTCCTTTTTTTCATCTATGGCGGGTGCGTTTGCCGCCTGTTTCTTCGGTTTATCTGCCTGTACCCTCGCAAGCTTTGCCGTGGCTGCACGTTCACGCTCAGGCGGAATGAGCGATTCAACAGAGCCATCCGCGTTGTAGCATGCGACTCCGGCCGTCAGGCCGCTCAGATACGTTTCCGTCCGCGTCAGCGTTTTCAGACAGCGGCGTATTACCTTCTTCGACAACGGCAGTGCCCGGCGTTCTGCATCGGCAAAGAGCTGCTCCCTTACCCCGATGGCCAGCGGACGCAGCTGGCCGCCAGTGAACAGACCCGGCCAGTATGTACCCAGCGTCTGCACGGCGTCCGCCGGGCGCATCAGCCGCGCCGAACGGCCAGGGCGTGGCTTTTTCTTCGGTGGAGGAGGTATTACCTCCACCGCTTTGTTGGGTGGGAGTGCTGGTTGTTTTTTTCCTTTGTCTTTTTGGGTTGCCCTTTGCCCGGCTGGGGCATCCGGGAGGCGGGCGGTCGGTCATCCGCCAGCGGCTTTTTATTGCGTTTTGGCCCGGTGTTCACCACCACCGTTTTCCGCCGGGAGACCGTGATGTCCGCCCCCGCCTCGCTGGCAGGTACGGACGTGTCTGCTGACGGGGCCTTACGCTTCAGGCTCAGGCGCGGACGGGTTTTGTCATCATTCACAGGCAGACTCCTGTAGTGTGTTGATAGCTCGGGGTGACTGATATGTGAAGTATTCCACAAGCCCGGCGCGGCGGCATTGATATTGCGCGGCAAATGCCGGTTACTCACCGATTTCTTTCTCTTTCACTATCTCGCGCTCAACCCGGTGAAGCTGGTCGGCCACGCTTTCTCGCATTCGCGCCTGTTGACGCTCCTGCTGTATGACCTGACTCACCTCTGCCTGCTCCTGCTGCCGGGACTGTTCGGCCTCACGCTGCAGCGCGCGGGATTCAGCGCGCTCCGCCTGTTGCAGGGCATCAGGGCGTTCCGGGTCACCAGGCAAATGCGGGGCGGCCTCCTGATGCTGCTGGCGTCGGGCCTCTTCAGCCAGCGCCTTCTCCATCCGCTGTTCTTCGGGCGTTTTGAGGCTGACCGGGTCCGGCGTGTCGGCCGGGTTGCTTTCCGGGTGACGGAAAATGTCGGCACTGTCCGACAGGACCAGACCACCACTCAGGCGCTTCATGATGGCATCGGCGGGGGATTCACCGCTGACGACCACAATACCGTCGCCGGGATGCTGCAGCCCCAGCTGTCGGGCCTCTGCCAGGTCCGTGGCCTGACGGGTCAGGCCGGTTTCGCTTTGCCGGAATATCACCAGTGTGGCATCTTCACTCCCCAGCAGGCGGGCGTTATCACTTAAGCCCCGTAACCGGCCATCACCATCAAGCTGCACCTCCCGCAACAATACAGCCCGCTGTACGCCGCTGGCATCGTGCACCGGCAGCGCCACATGCGGCGCCGGATATTTCCGGCTGCCGTGGATAAAGCGGGCTTCGCCCGCCTCCGGCAGCTGCGTTGCCAGTGCCCGCCCCAGGGCGCTGTCAGACAACGGCGTGGCCTTTTCCCATAGCTGCTGTGCGGTCGCTGCCTGACGGTCGCTGTCTGCCAGCAACACATCGTGGGCCGTCTGCCGCTCTGCTGGCTGAGAGACCTTTGTCAGCCACTTGCCCAGGTTGTCGGTATAGACCTGTACATGCGCCTTTACACGCGACAGGCCGACGTACGCATCCCGCAGGGAGGCCAGCGCCTGGCGTCCGCCGTCCACGCCGGCAAGCACGATGACATACAGTGCGCTGGCCCCCTGAGCCTTGTGCGCCGTTCCGGCATAGCCGTAGTCCAGATGACGGTCGGCCAGGTCGACGTTCGGGTTCAGGATGCGGGTCTCCTCCCCCTGAGTCAGCTGCAGCTCGCCGTCTTTTGTCACGCCGGTGACGGTCCAGTTGCTGTTCGCCTCGCGTCCGCGCTCACGGTCAGAGCGGGAGAAGCTGACCTTCTCCCCGACTGAAATCTCAATCTCACGGGATTTAAACACCGCGATATCCCGCAGGCTGCTCTCAAAGGCCGACAGCGCCTGCGTCTGACCGGTCTCATCAATCAGTTCGACATAGCCGTTCTGGCGGCTGTCCTGCCCGGCACGAATGGTGTAGTAACGGTCGTTAATCAGCGCAATATTACCGTGCTGCGCAGCCATCCCTGCTACCGACTTCAGCCTGTCGGTCTGCGTTTTCACCCGGTCCAGTACGGTAATCGTGACTTCACGGCCGAGCTCACCGCGCGCCTGCAGCTGAGCGTGGATGGCGGTATTGATGGCGTTCTTGTCGGCGTTGGTCTGGGTGACAATCAGCGTATTGTCACGTGCTTCTGCGGTACGGCCGGTAAAGTCATCGACGATGGCCTGTATCACCCGGTCCCCCTGTTCTTCCTTCTGTTCTTTCGTCTGGGGGATGGCCACCACGGATTGCGTCGGTGACCAGCGCCCCGGCGTTCTCGGCACCGTATCCGGCGTCACGCTGCGTATGGTGTCCAGTGCCGCCGGGACCTGGCGGGCAATAACCGATTCGATAGCCGGTTTCAGTGCCGGACTCTGACGCACAATCTCCTGCATGATGGCGGTATCTAACGGGCTACGCTCCTGCAGCAGGGTGAACGGCGCACCGTTATCCACCGGCAGCAGCTGGTCCCGGTCACCGCTCAGCACCGCACGACCACCACCGGCGGCGATATGCCCCATCGCGTCGGCCATATCCCGGTTGCCCACCATCGAGCTCTCGTCCACCAGGAACAGGGTTTTACTGAAATCGGGCTTCTCTCCGCCCTGAATGCGGCGCTCCATGTCCATCAGGAAGCTCGCCAGCGTCTGCGCTTTGACGCCCACATCGGCCATCTCACCCACCGCCCGGTGGGTCGGAGCCAGACCAGCAACCTCCGGTCGCTGGTCTGCCGGCAGGGTCTCAAGGGCCGCCAGGACGGTTTTCAGCTGGGTGGTTTTCCCCACCCCGGCGTAGTCCTGTATGCCGGTGAAGCGGTCGGTACTCTCCAGTATCAGGCTGGATGCCTGCTGCTGCCCGGTCGTCAGCCCGGCGAACAACGCCGGGTCGGCGTGGCTCAGGAGTGGCGCCTGCGTGTCCAGCCCTTCCACCACCAGACGAATAACGCGCTTCTCTGCCTCATAGCTCGCGGCCGTCACGTACAGCTGCTGCGCGATACCTTTCGGTCCCGGTACCGGGATGAGTTCACCGGTCTGCACCTGACGGGCCAGTTCACGGTCCACATCCCCCTGACGCAGGGAGGGGTGCAGCGGCAGGGCATTTGCCAGTACATCAGGGCGACTGAATACCACGTCACTCCCCTGTGTCAGCGACACCGCCTGACGCACCGCCTTCTCTGCCGTCGACATCAGCGCCTCCTGCGCCGCCGACAGCGCGGCAGCCAGCTCACCGTTCTGCGGGTTAGCCTGCGCCAGCGCGGTCCGGTACAGCGGCGAGCGGGACAGGCGTCGTTCGGCCTCATCGTTCGCCAGCGGGGTGTAAAGCTGTATGTGTTCGCCGCTGCGGGCCAGGGTATTGAGCATCGTCGCCCCGGTATCCCGGCCGGACACAGCCGCCAGCACCATGCCCTGCTCGCTGACGCGCTTTCCCGGCGAGGTAACGTAACCATATCAGGCCTTCAGCGGTTCGTCGGTACGAATCACGCGCTTCTGCCCGTCCTGCTCCACCACCAGACTGTTCTTCCGCACGGCAGTGACTGTGACACTGTCACCGGCACGCTGTTTTCCCTGTCGCGCCAGCCAGGTCAGTTTCTCCCCTTCGGCAATATCAACGGTCTGTGGCCGGTACAGGCTCCAGCTGCTGTCCACCTGACCGAGCTTCAAGCCCTGTCGCTGACCATCCTCCCCGACCAGTATCAGTGAGCGAGTCTCCGCACTGACGCGGTCAACGGTATAGCGCTGAGATACCCGGCTGTCCGGGGCACGTTGCTCAAGCACCATGCCCTCCCGGTACGTATCCAGCTGGCGCCGGTTTTTGCTGTCCAGCCACTGCGGAACCAGCGTGTCGATGGTCGCTGTTTTACTCCCGAGCATCCCTTTCTCCTGCAGCGTCTGCCGCAACGCTGCCGTCAGCGACTGCTGCTCGCGCTCACCGCTGGCCTGGACAACCACATTCTCTCCCTGGCCCACCATCGCAGCGTAATCCTGCGCCAGCGCCGTATAACGCTGGCGCTTGTCCGGCGCACTGACCACGCTGACGGCCACGGTACGTTCCGTTTCCGCCCGGTAGCGGGTCACCCCCGCCGCCTCCAGCGTCTGCAGGGCATTGCCGGTCCCGCTGCGCCCGCCACTGTCCATCAGCAGAAGCTGCGACTGCGCCCGAAGCGCCTGGTCGGTGACCGTCAGCGCATCACGGACGGAGAGCTTTTCCGCCCCGGCCACAATCAGCGTACTGTTCGCCGGCAACGGGGCCTCTGACAGCCCTTTCAGCGTTATCACTTTATCCGTCAGCCCGGATTGCTCAGCCAGCCAGCGCTCACTGGTGCGGTCGGTAGCCAGCACCACCACGTCACGCCCCTGTGACTGCGCCAGCTGCACGCCTGCCAGCACCGATTCGCGCATACCGCCCGCGCCTCCGGGCTGGCTGACAATCGCCAGTGAAGGACGGTCCGCTTCAATCTGCTGCATCACCGGTGCAGACGGAGAAGACCGGGCGGGAACACCGCCAGAGACCACCACGGTGGATTTCATCTCCCCGGCCAGCTGCTGCAGGCTCAGCTCATCCAGCAGATGAATGGAGGAGGTAAACAGACCTTTCTCCCGATCCAGCGGTATCAGCTGCTGGTCCTCAATCGCCAGTTCAATGGCAGAACGCGCCATCACCGCAATCTGTTCCCGCGCATCGAGACTGTTCAGCGTCCGGTTCAGCACATCGGAATAGGTAAAGCGGGTACGTTTTTCACTGAGCTGAGAAATCGCCAGGCTCACCGCCTGACGAACATCGTCCGGGGTCGTCTCCGGGCGTATTGCTCTGTCACTCTCCATAGCCTTCAGACGGGCTTCAGCCTCCTGGCGAAACGCGCCGATATCGAATCCTTCCTGCTCCAGACGGTTCATCCAGTCGGTCAGCAGTTCGACCCGGTCGGGATCTTTCTGTTTGGCCTTACGCGTATCCAGCGCCGCCACGTCACGGGATTTCAGGGAAGCGCCATCACCAACGGCCTCCCGAATTTGTTGCGTACGCTGTGAAAATATCTCCACCGGGACACCCTCGATTTCCCACAGATCGTTTTTGCCGGTCACCACGGTCCGGAATCCCATCTCCTCCACGGCCTGACGCAGTTCGTTACGGTAGATTTTGCCCAGCGCAACCTGCAGGGCATAGACGTTCTCGATAAACCCGCTGTTGCCGATTTTATCGCTGGAAAGTGTCTTCCACTCCCCCAGGTACTCCGTCAGGTTCATCACTATCAGGTGCGTATGCAGCTGCGGATCAAGCTCACGCGAGGTGTCATGGTGAAAAGCGGCGGCCAGCAATTTACCGGTCATCTCCGTCTGGCTGACCCCATCCACCATGACTCGCGTACTGGCCAGGCGCTCAATTTCCCCCATGGCCACACCGACAGCACGCTGATGGGCCTCCAGAATACGGCTGTCGCCCAGTACCACACCCAGTACGGAAATACTTTTGGGGGCCGACAGCGTCAGATCGTAACCCGGCCGGTGAACATTCTGACCGCCCGACATCCGGGAGAGATCGACGCCCTGCGGGAAGAAACCGGCCAGGGCATCATCGAATGTCTTCGCATCCACGGGGCCTTCCAGCCCTAACAGCTCTGCGGCTTTCCCCATCCAGGACGCTTCCATATTGCCGAGAAAGTAATAATTGTCTTTCGCCATGTAGTAGCTGGCTCCGCCGCCAGCCGTCGATGATACGGTCAGCATTACCAGCGGTCCCCCGGCTCATACTCCCTGTCCGGCTCGTCATGTTCACGGTGAACGAGGATATTTTTCTCTTCTTCCCGCATCGCCTGCAGGGCCTCCTGCTCGTACGCCGCATAGTCTTCGTAACGATCTGGCTCAGTCAGGATTTCGCCGGTCTGTGTATCCACCTGCAGTCCGTCATATTCCTTTACCCGGCCACCGTTCTGGGCCGGACTGGCCGTTACCTGGCTACTCCGGGTATCAGGCGCGGAGGTCGATGCTGCAGCCGGTGGCAGGGGTGATGAATTGATGGTTTCTGTTGCAGCAGTGACCGAAGGTACGGTGGCAACTGGTGCTGTTGTTGCCTGTACAGCAGGCTCGTTGCTCTGTACCGCAAGCAGCCTGTCGATGCTGTCTTCATCCAGCTCGCGGCGGGTAATTTCCTCCTCGATTTCCGGGTCCAGACTGTCGTTCAGTTCGCGAGGCAGATATTCCGCCGCAATGAAGGGTAACTTCTCGTACGTCATGTTCATGCGCACCACCGGATACGCCCCCGGCAGGGTCACATAACAGGTCAGGTCCGGCAGGGATTGCACGTCAGAGTAGTTGACCAGATACTGGTCATCTTCCTGCTTGCTGAACGACACCCCGTCACGCACGGTATCCGCACCATAGCTGTACTGCTCGTTAAACACCTTTGCCCGGCGCTGGCCCAGCTGACGCATCACATAGTTCGCCACGCCTTCATCCGGGGAACGGAAGAAAAAGCGGGTATTGAGTAAATCCATCATTGCGTCAGCAAATTCACGGCCGTAGGTAAAATCCAGCTGCGGTTTGTTCTGAAAACCGAGGACAAAACAGCCACCAAACTTGCGAGCCTCCGACAGTACGCCTGGAAGTTCCGGCAGCTTATGCAGGGACGTCAGCTCATCGTAGATAAACCACACCCGACGGGTCGGGTTCTCTCCCATCTCCAGCAGGCAGTTCGCTGCCTGCGCCAGCCACATGGAAATCAGTGGCTTCAGGGACTCGTGCTCCCGGGCGTTAGAGGTGATCCACAGCCAGCCGTGACGCTGGCCAGGTTCATTGACCTGCTTCATCCACTCGCGGATGGCAAAGCGGGGTTTACCGGTGCGCTCAATTCCCTGCATGTAGCGCAGGGCTTTCACGTAGTTGGTCAGCACACCACGAATGGAGATAGCAGTCTTCTCCACCTTCTCTTCCATCAGGTTGGACGCTTCCGTGCCCTGCACGTATTCCCGCAGTGCCTTCAGATTGATGGCCAGCAGGGTACGCAACAGCGCGTTATAGCTGCGATGCGGGTCTTTCTGGAAACGTTTAGATACCGAGGTAAAAATGGTCCGGGCAGACCCCGTCCAGAAGGGATCTTCTTTGGTACTCTGGGGGATAAGCGTATTGCCAATAGAGTCAAAGTCCGATGTGGTCTGACACTCCAGCCACAAATCCCAGTTTTCACACCGCTTATCACGTGGGTTCAGCAGCTTATCGATGTTTTCATTAAAGTGGCGCTTAACCAGCGAACAGCCCTTGTCGTAGACAATCACCATGTCGCCGCGTGCGCGCAACTGCTGCAGCAGCTTGTTGAGGGCATTAGATTTACCGGAGCCTGGTGTACCATGCAGCAACAGATTTTTGACCTCACTGTCGAGCAGCAGAGGCAACTGGTCAAAATGCAGTGGCGATGCTTCATTATTGCGGTGCAGGGTTCTGGCCACTGCTTTCACATCTTCTGTCAGTGTCCGGCCACCGACCAGATCGTCCTGGGCCTGCTTCTCACCCAGCCGGCGCAGGAGATAATAGACGCCATACGCCACCGCCAGCACCACACAACTCGCCAGAAATACCGCAATAAACAGCTCCTGTAGCGTCAGCTGACCGGCATAGGTCATATAGGGGTCTTTCAGAATGGCGGCGGAGGTAAAATGCAGAGTTTGTCCGTCATAAGGAACATCGTATACGGGCGGTACGTTGAACAATGCTTTTTCACCGCCAGCTGAAAGGTATAACCACCAGTACAGACCGCCGTTGCGCATATCCTGCCACGGTACCCGCATCCAGAAAAATAACGGTGTCAGCACAAAAAAAAGATTCAATAACCAGAAGGCAATGCGGCGGTTGACCTGCATAAACATATTCAGCATATAGCTGAATACCTGTCCGCCCTGGGTAATATGCTTGGTGGAACTCATTTCTGCCCCCCGGCATATTCACATGAAAGAGAGATAATCATCTCCTCAAAAGTTGCATTCCGAAATGCAGCAGCCGGATCATAAATAATAATGAGGTCATCTTTATTCCATTTCATCATAGGCAGAAGATGTTTTATATGGGCGTATCCCATTCCTGTCTGATACGAACACAAAATATTTTCTTCAGGCAATACAGCATCAGAACTGACATTATCAGAACAATTCATACAGAATACCTTTTACAGATACAGCAACGAGCACTGCCAGAGTATGACAGCGCGATGCTGAATAATATGATAATGAAGATCCCCCAAGCAGGGGAACAACTGAGATCTGGAGTTAAATCAATCCGGTGTGTTGAGTCAGAATTTATTTCTGACTCAACACACCGGAGAACAAACGAAGTGCGTTAGCGCTGTTGCTAACTATTTGGCTTTGATGACTCAATTTCTTCCGAGGATACTACCTGCCGAATTTTGTCAAGTGTAGCCACGACAGCCGGTGTCATATAGCGGCTCATAGACATACTAAAGGTAATACCACCGATAAGCATACAGGCGAACCAAGAGAATCCGTAACCGATGATAAAATCAGAGCGTTCGCTGATTAATACGATAGCAACAACGATATTTATAGCGACAATAACATAGCCATATGCTTTCAACTTTTGCTTGGCAATATTAAGCAATATTGAATTATCCCGCACATCTTTTGGGATGTGCATCAGTATGGAGAGGTTACCATATGTCATCATTAGAGCAACAACAGTGAGTATCCCACAAGATAAAATCAACCACATAATTACACCTGGAAGCCATATATCTTTCTTATATACGAATTCGTTGCCAAGAATTGCTATAACATGCATTACGTAGACAATTGTCATAACTTTAATTACCGGGAGAACAATTTCTCCTGAGCTTGGTATGCGGTAATCTTTTTTTAGTGAATCCATTATTTTTTTGCATCATTTTCAATGTCACTTTTTAACACCATTTACTTCCCCTTAAATTTATTCATAGACTCATCCAACATTTCTTTGGCCTTATTACTGTCGGTTATATCTATAACGGGACGGGCCTCTTGGCGCACATGTTCAGCTTTATTCGCCTCATCAAACCGTCGCCCCTGAACCTGATGTTCCTGCTCCAGATTAGTATACTGTTTGTTCACCTCTGACTGCTGATGATTGACCTTTTCTTGAGCAGAATCAACACTTCGCTGTGCATTTGCTCTCGATTGTGTGACTTCACCAGCCACCTCACCATCGGCTTTCACACCATGCCCGGCAGCCGTCTGCGCCATATGCTTTTGCTGGTCGGCAAAGTCACTGTGACTGACGCCCTGCAATCCACTGGCAGAAACCGTATCGCCCATTCCTTCTGTGGCTCGTCCCTGATTGGCACGGAACTGCGCTTCCAGCTGCGGCATCATGCGTTCCTCCACAAAACGACCAGCCAGTGCCTCTCGCTCGGCGCGCGCTTCCGGGCTGGAGACATCGGTCAGCACGCGTTCTGCATCTGGATGATTCTGCTTCGCATATTCCACAAACTCCTGAGTGGCATTACTGCGGATGGCCGCACTGTTGTTCTCCACAAAACTTGCCATCTGCGCATATTCATGGCTGCGATTTTGTGTGTCGCTGTACTGGCTGGCCTGAGTACGCATATCACTGAAGGTCGCCGCCATCTGGTTAAGCAACGAGCCGGACGCGTTGTCCGTGTGGCTGCTGTTGTCGGTGGTGCGGTGACTGGCGACCACATCAACGCCATGGCGGATATCTTTCAGATCCTGAGCGCTGAAGTCCTTCGTGCTGCTGGTCCGGTTGCTCATGTCGGAACTGGTGCCATGAGAAGAACCATCCTGGCCGTTATAATCGACCTTGCCATGCAGGTCACCACCAACAGAAGCGCCGGTAGCAAATCCCACTATTTTCCCTGCAAACTGTCTGTTCGAGTCAAATTTCGCATAAGCCCCAACCCCGGCATTCAAAGACATATTCTGGCTTTGTTCCATTGCCGTTCTGAGTGCATCAGCCTGGCTGACATTATTGTCACGCGCATAACGCGCCACGGCACTCTGTAGTTTACTGATAGCAGCAGCATCGTTCGCGCTGATGCTGTTATCAGCACCACGACTGACAGTATCACTGCTCCCTCGCTGGCTGGCCCACTGCGACAGCTGAGAGGTCCCGGTACTGGCCGAGTGACTCAGCGAGTTGCTCAGGCTCTGCAGCTGACTCTCTGCTTCACGCTGCTGACGCTGGAATCCACTGACAGCCGAACGGTCCAGCTGAATATCGGTCGGCAGCCGGGAAATCGCCCCGGTGGTATCGTAGACCGATGCCCCGCTTTGTGTCCGGGTCGCCGTGGCACCGTTGCCCATCTGGGTCATGGCCATTCCGCTACGGCTGGCGTAGTTGGTGTCCCACTTATTGCCGGCAACGTTGTCGGTCTGCAGATTATTAAAGGCCCAGCTGCCGTCGCCGGCGCGGGAGGCCTCCGACGAAGCGGTGCTGTTCATTGCCGTTCCGAGGTAGTTGCCCGCCTGGGACACCACGCTGCCGAGTCCTTTGACCAGCCCCATCGCCAGGAACGGGATGGACAGCGACAGCCAGCCGGCAATGGAGCCAATATCAGCATGCGTCTGCTGAATAACGGACAGGTTCGACAGTGAAAAACTCAGTGAGCCGGTTTTATTGGTCAGGTATGCGCTGACGGCATAATTGAGGATGGCGAACATTGGCCCCCACGCCTGCAGGTAAATCAGCGTGTGGATATACCCCTTCAGCACCTGCAGGGTCAGGGAGTGCACGGTGGCCAGCAGAATAATCACCGGAAACAGGCCGATGACCATCGCCAGCAGCACCGTATTCATCAGCGGCAGATAGGTGGTGGCAATACTGGCTGACGTCGCCTGGCTCAGGCGCATTTTGGCGTAGGAAGACTGGGAGGCCAGGTTTACCAGCCCCGCCGCATCGCCATTCTGTGCGCTGTAGGACGAAATCCCCTGCTTCAGGCCGTTCATCACCACCGCCGCGCGCATCACCTGGCTCGCGGTAGCACCGCCGCCGTAATAGTAGTTGTAGCTGTCCGCCATCAGCGTCCCGAACAGCGCACTGCCATTTGGCTTCGCTCCGGTAATACGCGCAACGTAATAGTTCCAGGTGCTGCCACCTTCCGCCGTATCGGCGTTCAGCTGCGACTTCAGGACGTTATTGGCCAGTTCCTGACAGGTCCAGAAGCCCTCCCGGGTGGCAGCGGTATTGCCATACGGAACCATCACGCCGCGCAGCGGGCTGGGATTCTGGAATATCAGCGCGTACGGGTCCGTGCTGTTCATCAGCTCCTGGAAGGAATACTTATTGTTCAGCAGAATATCCCCCACCACACAGTTGCGGACGTACGCCGTGAAGAGTTCCGCCAGGTCGCCGTTGCGGAACATAAAGTCGGTAGCACTCCCCACCAGGTTAGCCCCGAACAGCATCCCGGTTTTGCTGTAGGTCACGGAGTCAGGCGTGTGGTAGACCGTCTCAAACCCTTCCGTCAGCGCCGTACCGATGCCGGTAATAAACTTCGCCGGCGCGGCCAGCCCCAGCGGCACATTTGCCACCGTATGAATGCTGGTTGCATCCGTGCGGTCGATTATCTGCACTGTACGTTTGGGTATCACCAGAATGCTGGTCAGCAGGATGAAGAAGGCAATAAACTTGATGAACTCCAGCGGGTCATGGCCCTTCAGGTACGTGGCAAACAGGACCATGACAGAAACCAGCGCGGCGATACGGAACATGGACGACCACTCCGTGGTGCCCAGCATGGTGGCCACGCCGTTGAAGATGTTCGACAGAAATTCTCCGCCGGTCAGGACGTAAACGGTATCCATCACATGCCTCCTTCACTGCCGGCGAAACGATAGTTCTGCTGATAACGATCGAGCAGCTGGCTTGAGGTCTGCTGGCGCAGGTAGCTCATCTGGCGGTCCAGCTCCGTCAGCGCATCGGCTTTGGTCTGCACCTGCTGCTGGAGAGCCTCAAGCTGTCTGGACGCTTCACTCACATTTTTACGCAGGGTGTCCATCTGCGGCTCTGGATAGTTCCGGCTGGCCATCTGCATCCGGGCCTGGTCAATCAGCTCCTTCAGATACTGAAGCAGAATGTCATAGGCGATGTAGTCCGACAGGTGCGAAAGCATGTTAACGTTCAGGTTGAGCTGCATCGGATCAATCAGATAGCGCAAAACGGGAACGGACGTGCTCTGAATAAAGCCCTTCTCTGTCGCCGACAGCGCCTCATCCGTACGCAGCTTATCCCGGATGCTGTTAATCATATTTTTCACTTTCTCAACCAGGGCGTTGCTGGCACTGATCTGTACGTGACCAGTCGTCATTTTCAGACAGTCGCCGGTGGAAACGCAGGTCTGTATATCCAGTGAGCCACCGTGCATCAACGCCCGAATGAGAGCCGGGTGATCAGCCTGGGGAACCAGTGCTTTTGGTATACCGTTGCCGTCATACATCATTGTCCCCGTCAGGTTCATCACCAGCTCCTTCAGCTCGGTATCACTACCAAACATGGCGTTGTTGTTAAGAATTTCCCACATCAGGTTTTTATTACGCAGAACCTGGTCTTTTTCGCCTGCACTCGCTTTATCCATCACGTTGCTCATCTGCCCGCCCACGGTACACCCCTGACGCGAAGCCGCCCAGTCGGCGAACAGGTTGCTTTCTCCGGCGATATCCTGACAGACCTTCTGCTGCGACACCTGCGTTTTGGGCCACAGCCCGCCAATGATGCCCTGCGCAGCCTGGCAGCTGGAGATGTTGGTGCTGTTGAGGTCGGTGGCCAGCTTCTGCAGATAGTCTTTCGCATCCTTCAGCTCCGGCGCCACTGTCTGCAGGGCGAGGTCGAAGAAATATCCCTGTGCGTTGGCCATCAGATTCTTGACGAACTGCTGCAGCTGGTCGCTGTTGATAAAGGAGAAGGCCCCAAGATAGGCATCAATACCACCGCACCCGGCCGTCAGTGACGGCGGGGTAAATGACATCACCTGAATCTGTTTGACCTGGTTGCGAAGAAACAGATTCCCGCCAGTGACATATCCGGCAGCCTGACCCTGCCATGCCGCCGCCCCCGTGGCATTACCTTCAAACCCCAGCTTGTTAAAATAGTTGTTAAGGTCGCTGTCGACGCCGGCACAGGCCGATGAGCTGCAGACCAGCGCCAGTATCCCGGCCAGAAGCGTTTTACGCATGGTTATCATCCTTACTGCGCATCAGGGAAAAAAGTTCAGCAACAGACGTTTAACATCGCCAGCGACATCAAGGATGAAGGCCACTCCGGATGCGGCAAGAAAGCCTGCGGCCGCACACCAGAAGCCAACCGGCATGGCATACATGGTCAGATTGAGCGGGGTTTTCATCGCCTGATTTTCCGCATTCAGCGTCACAAAATCCGCAGTGCCATAACCGAGCGCACTGAACATGGCGTTCCAGTATTTCCATGCGCCCCAGCCGGCAAGGCCGCAGGCGAGCGCCAGCAGAAAAAAGACGACAGCAAGTTTTGTCAGAAAAGACTTATTCATACACTTTCCTCATTTTTAAAATAAAACCAGCGTATTGCTGTAAATCATATTTTCGGCATTCACCCCGTGTCAGAATGCCGGGTTTAATCCCCTCAGGCCTCCGGTATGAAAAGAATTATTTCCCTCTTCGTCTAAATAACTGATCCTAATACCGCTACACTTTAGCCAGCCCATGTTTCCCCCGGGGAATGGGCTGACGGTATTCATAAAGTGATGGACCTTTTTCAACAGTTGCCACATTGAACTGCACTGGTGATTTCGGGTTATTGTCTCATGAAGCGCCTGCCACAACCGTTCGACAT
>NZ_VZPF01000088.1 GCF_008801695.1 Pantoea stewartii subsp. stewartii | reverse complement strand
GCGTGGTTCGACAGACAAGGTTTACCCCGACTCGTGTAACCTCAAACTTTCGAACCGCCCGGTGCGGGCCCGCATGCCGGGTGGTGTGGCAGGGGAGCAGGCTGAGATGCCTGCCTCCTATGCCGATTACGTCATCACTATTAACATTCCATGAATTGATAATTATTATCACCTGCACTATTGTGGCTGCGTTTTTAATTTTGGAGCCATTACTGGATTGAACCATGACAACGGAATCCTCGTTGATTGGTGCTGAAGCAGGCCATCAGCCCATACTGAAAAATTATCATCAGGTTTTGCGCCGTCGCCTGTTATGGATAGGGGCGTTGCTGGTGGCGATCCTTGCGTCACTGGTTCTGGACTTTACGCTCGGCCCGGCCGGACTTTCGCTATCGACGTTGTGGCACACGCTGCTCTCACCCGAGAGCGTTGATGCAGGCACGCGCGTCATTGTCTGGGATATCCGCCTGCCTTATGCGCTCATGGCCATCGTGGTCGGTCTTGCACTGGGCCTTGCTGGCGCAGAAATGCAAACCATCCTTAATAACCCGCTTGCCAGTCCGTTTACGCTGGGCGTTTCCTCGGCGGCGGCGTTCGGTGCCGCACTGGCCATTATTTTAGGCGTGGGGATTCCGGGGATCTCCGGTCAGTGGTTTATCTCAGCCAATGCGTTTATCTTTGCTCTGCTGGCCGCCTTAATGCTGGACGGCATTACGCGCTGGACGCAGGTCTCATCATCTGGCGTGGTGTTATTTGGTATTGCCCTGGTGTTTACCTTTAATGCGCTGGTGTCGATGATGCAGTTTATCGCCAGTGAAGATACGTTACAGGGGCTGGTGTTCTGGACCATGGGTAGCCTGGCGCGTGCGTCCTGGGAAAAACTGGGCGTACTGAGCGCGGCTTTTGTGCTGTTGGTGCCGTTTTCCCTGCTCAGTAGCTGGAAACTGACCGCACTGCGCTTGGGGGAAGACCGGGCCGTGAGTTTTGGTATCGACGTGCGCCGTCTGCGCCTGGCGACTTTGCTGCGTATTAGTGTGCTATCCGCCTTAGCGGTCGCCTTTGTCGGCCCAATTGGTTTTATTGGCCTGGTCGCACCGCACATCGCCCGTATGATGTTCGGCGAAGATCATCGCTTCTACCTACCGGCCAGTGCGCTGACCGGTGCCCTTGTGCTGTCGCTGGCTTCAGTGGCTTCCAAAAACCTGATTCCCGGAGCCATTATCCCGGTCGGGATTGTGACCTCGCTCATTGGGGTGCCGTTTTTCCTGAGTATCATTTTGCGTCACCGAGGGCATGTGTAATGGAACAGGGATTACGCCTGCGCGGCTTCACCACCGGTTATCCTAAACGTCAGGTCATTGATAACCTTCACGTCGAGCCGTTACCGCGTGGCGAAATCACGGTCCTGCTGGGACCGAACGGCTGCGGTAAATCCACCTTACTGCGTGCGCTGGCCGGGCTGAATAAAGGGCAGGGCGAACTGTGGTTAAACGGCGAAGATCTGATGACTCAGCCCTTTGCCCGCCGGGCCAGACAGGTTGTGTACCTGCCGCAATCGTTGCCCGCGGGGGTGCATCTGCATGTGCTGGAGTCCATTATCGTCGCGCAGCGTGCGTCATCGGGCCTGCACAGTCCCGCCAGTGAAGCCGATGTCATGAGACTGCTGGATCAACTGGGCATTGCCCATCTGGCGATGCGGTATCTGGATCAGCTCTCGGGTGGACAAAAGCAGCTTGTTGGCCTGGCCCAGTCGTTGATTCGCCGGCCTGCGCTGTTACTGCTGGATGAACCGCTGAGTGCGCTGGATTTAAACTACCAGTTCCACGTTATGGATTTAGTGCGGCGTGAGACGGCGCTGCGCAATATGGTGACGGTGGTCGTGGTCCACGATATCAATATCGCTTTACGTCACGCGCAGCATGCGCTGATGCTCAAAGCGGGACGGTTAATCGCAGAAGGCGCACCGGATAGCGTGATCACACCCACTACGCTGGCGCAGGTTTATGGCGTGCAGGGCCGCATTGAGCACTGTTCCCGCGGAATGCCGCAGGTCATGATTGACGGATTAGTCCGGGAAGGGCTGATGTAAAAAAACGGGGATGGCGCACGCCATCCCCGGTTGTGTTATCCCACCAACAAGTGCTGCGCATGAAAGCGCAGATGATCTTCCACGAAGCTGGCGATAAAGAAGTAACTGTGATCGTAGCCTGGCTGAATACGCAGAGTTAACGGGAAATCCATCTCCTGCGCCACTGCCTCTAATCGCTCCGGCTGAAGCTGATCCGCCAAAAACTGATCGCTGTCGCCCTGATCGATCAATAACGGCAGGCGATGCTGAACCTCGCGCATCAGCTGACAGCTGTCATATGCCCGCCAGGCCTGGCGATCCTCTCCCAGATAAGCGGTGAACGCCTTTTGTCCCCAGGGCACATCGGCGGGATTCACAATCGGCGCAAAGGCGGAGGCGGAGGCAAAGCGGTTTGCCAGGCGTAACGCCAGCATCAGCGCGCCGTGTCCGCCCATAGAGTGCCCCATGATCGACTGACGTTCACTGACCTTAAAGTTATCGGCAATCAGCGCAGGCAGCTCCTCACTAAGGTAGTCGAACATCCGATAGTGGCTCGCCCAGGGCTGCTGCGTCGCATTGAGATAAAAGCCCGCGCCCTGGCCCAGATCATAGCCCTCGTCATTGGCCACCGCCTCACCGCGCGGGCTGGTATCGGGCATGATCAGCACCAGCCCCAGTTCAGCGGCGACGCGCTGCGCACCCGCTTTGGTGGTAAAGTTTTCATCATTGCAGGTCAGGCCTGCCAGAAACCACACCACCGGTGGGGGCGAATCCCCGCGCGGACGGGGCAAATAGATGCTGAACGTCATGGGGCAGTTCAGCACCTGAGAGGGATGACGCCAGCGCTGCTGCCAGCCGCCAAAAATACGGTGTTCTTCCAGTAACTCAAGAGAAGATGTCATAGCGCCCCCGATTACTTATTGAAGTGAACGACGGAGCGGATCGACTTCCCTTCGTGCATCAAATCAAAGGCGTCATTTATCTCTGCCAGCGGCATGGTATGCGTAATGAAGTCGTTCAACGCAAATTTACCATCGAGGTAATCCTGCACAATCCCAGGCAGCTGCGAGCGACCTTTTACGCCACCAAACGCAGAGCCACGCCAGACGCGCCCTGTGACTAACTGGAACGGACGCGTAGAGATTTCCTGGCCTGCACCGGCGACGCCAATGATCACCGACTCGCCCCAGCCTTTATGGCAGCACTCCAGGGCAGAACGCATCACGTTGACGTTACCGATACATTCAAAGGAGAAATCCACGCCGCCGTCGGTGAGTTCAACAATCACGTCCTGGATAGGTTTATCGTAATCCTTAGGGTTGATCAGATCGGTCGCACCAAGCTTACGGGCCAGGTCGAATTTGCTGGTATTGATATCAATACCAATGATGCGGCCGGCCTTCGCCATTTTCGCGCCGATAATCGCTGACAAACCAATGCCGCCCAGACCAAAGATGGCAACGGTATCGCCTTCTTTAACTTTAGCGGTGTTCATCACTGCGCCCATACCGGTGGTTACGCCGCAGCCCAGCAGGCACACTTCTTCCAGTGGCGCTTCTTTACTGATTTTAGCCAGAGAGATTTCCGGGACGACGGTATATTCGGAGAAGGTTGACGTGCCCATATAGTGAAAAATGGGTTTACCGTCTTTAAAGAAACGCGTCGTGCCGTCAGGCATCAGGCCTTTACCTTGCGTAGTGCGGATGGCCTGGCACAGATTGGTTTTGCCTGACAGACAGAACTTACATTTACCACATTCCGGCGTGTAAAGCGGGATAACATGATCGCCCACTTCCACGCTGGTGACGCCTTCGCCGACCGCTTCAACGATACCGCCGCCTTCGTGACCCAGAATCGCCGGGAACACGCCTTCCGGATCGCTACCTGACAGCGTATAAGCATCCGTATGACAAACGCCAGTGGCAACGATACGGACCAGCACTTCCCCTTTTTGCGGCGGCATTAAATCCACTTCTTCAATTTTCAGTGGTTCGCCAGCGGCCCAGGCGACAGCGGCACGGGTTTTGATCATGTTCATGCAATCCCTCTTCCAGTCAGATTGTGACGCGTTATGGCGTCTGGATGGTCGTGATTCATTAAAAATAGCGCGGAAATCTTATTCCGCCGCCTGTAAAGGATGCATCAGCTCATCGTTGAGCGGACGATCGTGAAACTGTTCGATAATGAGGTACTTGAGTGCCTCAACATTGGGCGTGAAGGCGTCCCGTCGCCACATCAGCCAGGTCGCAGTATCACGATACTTCGCTGGCAGGCTGTGTACCTGAACCCGTGCGCGCTCTGGCATCTGTTTCAGGACCGACGCCGGAATCATCGCCACGCCTGCACCGCCTGCGACACAGGCCAGCATGGCATGATAAGACTGAATCTCCATGACGCTGTTTGGCGCGGCCTGGCTGTCGCGATACCAGGCTTCCAGTTTCACCCGGTAAGAGCAGCTGTTGCGGAACGCAAACAACGTATCTTCCTGAGTATCGCGTGCGCTCGTCACCGGGATGTGGTCAAGGTCAGTGATGAGCACCATCTCTTCACTGAACGCAATACAGCCATTCAGATCGTCGTGCTGAACCGGCCCGTCGACCAACGCCGCGGCCAGTGTTCCTTCGCGAACCCGATCGATAATTTCACCGGAGGTGCCGGTGATCAGCGATAAGGCGACCGCCGGAAAACGCTGATGATAGGCAGCCAGCAGGCCAGGCAGGCGCGTTGCCGCCGTACTTTCCATCGAGCCCAGCGCAAAATTCCCGCCAGGCTTACCGGTGCGCGCCATACTTAAGGCTTCATCGCTCAGGGCCAGAATGCGCTGCGCATAGTTAAGAAAGTTATGGCCCATCGGGGATAAGCGAATGCGCTGTTTTTCCCGAATGAACAGATCGGCACCCAGTTCCTCTTCCAACTGGCGCAGGCGCGTGGTGAGGTTAGAAGGCACCCGATGCAGTTGTTCCGCAGCACGGGCAAGAGAACCGCTCTCTGCCACGGAACAGAACATACGTAGCTGGACTAAATCCATGTGTTCTCTTCCTGTAAACAAGTTAGTTAAGATTATTCACTTTTCGTGATTCTAAGCATCGTTCATGCTGTACGCAAGTTTCAATTTAAAAAACTGAGGTGCCCAATGGCATTTCGCGTCGCGATAAGTGCGTTTTTGACTTTGTTTGTCGTCATGGGCATCGGCCGTTTTGCGTTTACGCCCCAGGTGCCTTTACTGATTCAGGCTGATCAGTTAACCCTGACCAGTGCCAGTGTGGTCGCAGCATTAAACTACCTGGGTTACCTGTGCGGCTCCTTTGACGCGATGCGCGCGCAGCAGCGTGTGGAGTGGCGGCTGCATCTGGGGGTTTGGGGCGCGGTGGTGTTAACCGCGTTGTCAGCCTGTGCCGGGGGCCCCTGGCTGCACGGGATCATTCGTTTTGTGATTGGCTGGGCCAGCGGCTGGGCCATGGTGCTGGTGGCCGCGTGGAGCAACGAGCAACTGCATCATCACGGTCGTCCTGGTCTGTCGGCGGCGGTCTTTGCCGGTCCCGGCGCTGGCATTTTCATCAGCGGCCTGCTGGCGGTCATCTTACACTGTTTACAGGTCTCTGTGACGCTGGCGTGGGGCATTTACGCTGCGCTGGCCGCCGTGCTGGTGGCGGCCATCTGCCGCAACCTGCCGCGTACGGGGGCGCTGCACCGGGCAGGGCAGGTACCAGCGCCGCTGACGCTGACGCCCAACCTGCGGCGGCTGGTCCTGAGCTACAGCCTGGCGGGGTTTGGCTATATTTTGCCTGCCACCTTTTTGTCGCAAATGGCGGCAGCCCGTTTTCCGGGCAGTGCGCTGGCGCAGCTGGTCTGGCCGGTATTTGGCGGGGCGGCGATGCTGGGCATCGTCATCGGTATTGTGACGCGTCGAATGGGGCAGGCGCATGTCCGCCTGGCCATCACGCTCTGGGCCCAGGCGCTGGGCGTGCTGGCGGCCGCCTTGTTGCCGGGGTTCGGTGGTTTGTTACTTGGTGCGCTGCTGGTGGGCGGGGGCTTTTTGAGTGTCGTGCAGTTGTCGCTGCTTTGCGCGCGTGAACTGGCTCCGCAGCATACGCGCTATATGGCGGGCTTACTGACCACCGGCTATGCGATTGGGCAACTGGCTGGCCCCTTACTTTCCTCACTTTCAACCCTGTTTCTGCACCACCTTGAGCCTGCGTTATGGGTAGCAGGCGCCAGTCTGGTCTGGGCGGGCCTGTTAGTGTGGCGGCGGGTCGCGTGAAAAGCTTTCATCTCCAATCAGATTGATTGCTGGATTCCCTGCACAGAAAGTCTCACAATACGCGCTCAGTAATATGACCCGCAGGTAACAGACTGCGGGCGCAACACCTGCCGGAGAAGAGTAAGATGAGTACCTTAAGTCAAGAAGCTGCACTGGTTCACGAAGCGCTGCTGGCGCGTGGGCTGGAAACGCCGCTGCGTGCACCTACGCGTGAAATGGACGATGAAACGCGCAAAAGCCTGATTGCAGGCCATATGACGGAAATCATGCAGCTGCTGAATCTGGATCTTGAAGATGACAGCCTGATGGAAACCCCGCACCGCATTGCCAAAATGTATGTCGATGAGGTCTTTTCCGGTCTCGATTACGCCAATTTCCCCAAAATCACCCTTATCGAAAACAAGATGAAGGTGGACGAGATGGTCACGGTACGCGACATTACGCTGACCAGCACCTGTGAACATCACTTTGTGATTATCGATGGCAAAGCCACCGTCGCCTATATTCCCAAAGACAAAGTGATTGGTTTGTCCAAAATTAACCGCATCGTGCAGTTTTTTGCCCAGCGACCTCAGGTGCAGGAGCGTCTGACTCAGCAGGTGCTGCTGGCGCTGCAAACATTGTTAGGCACCAATAACGTTGCTGTTTCCATTGATGCCGTCCACTACTGTGTAAAAGCACGCGGTGTGAAAGATGCCACCAGTGCCACCACGACCACTTCCTTGGGCGGTCTGTTTAAATCCAGCCAGAATACCCGTCAGGAATTTCTGCGCGCGGTGCGCCACAGTTAATATCGACAGGTGGGCGCAGATGCGCCTGCCGGGTCCGTCAGGAGCCGCTATGCAACGCTACCTTGCGCTGGATTTTATTCGCGGCTGTGCCATTCTCGGCATCCTGTTGCTGAATATTATTGGTTTTGGCTTACCTTCTGCGGCCTATCTCAATCCTGCCTGGCAGGGCAGCGTCACCTTGTCTGATGCCTGGACATGGGCGCTGTCCGATATCTTCGCGCAGCTTAAATTTCTGACGCTCTTTGCGCTGCTGTTTGGCGCGGGGTTGCAACTGCAGCTGCCGCGCGGAAGTCGCTGGCTGTCCGCCCGTCTGTCATTACTGGTGCTGCTGGGGTTTCTTCACAGCATTTTTATCTGGGAAGGCGATATCCTGCTGGATTACGGCATTATCGGCCTGATCGTCTGGCGGATGCTGCGCGATGCGCCGTCCACGCGTGGGCTAATCAATACCGGGATTTTACTTTATCTGGTGGGCTGTGCGCTGTTGCTGATCTTTGCCCTGATTAGCAGCGCCGAGCCGTCACGCTCGTGGTTGCCCGGCGCCGCAGACATTCAGTATGAACAGTTCTGGAAGGTCAACGGCGGGCTGGCGGCGGTACGCATCCGCCTGGATAACCTCTCCTCCAGTTTAATGGCGCTGGTGGCGCAGTATGGCTGGCAACTGGCCGGACTGATGCTGCTGGGCGCCGCCTTGTTACGTAGCGGCTGGCTGAAAGGAACGTTTCCCGTTTCCCATTACCGGCGCGTTGCGCGGATGTTACTGCCGATTGGGCTGGGGATAGCGACGGCAGGTGTGGCCGCGCAATGGTTTGTGGACTGGGATGCACGCTGGAGTGCGTTCTATTTACAACTGCCGCGTGATTTTGCCAGCCCGTTAATCAGTATCGGCTATGCCGCACTCTGCTTTGGATTTTGGCCAGCCATTCAGCGCTGGCGGATGAGTTATGCTATCCAGTGCGTGGGCCGTATGGCGCTCAGTAACTATCTGCTGCAGTCCCTGATCGGCACTACGCTGTTCTACCGCTTCGGGCTTTTTATGCACTTTATGCGCGGGCAGCTGGTCATGATGGTGCCAGGCATATGGTGTATTAACCTGCTGTTTTCCGTGCTGTGGCTACGCTATTTCCCGCAGGGGCCGGTGGAATGGATCTGGCGTCGTCTGACACGCTTTCTTGCCACGCCGCACCCCACGTCATCCTCAGAAAGATAATGACGGTCATCACAAAGGTTGCAGAATTGTATGTAACCGTTTTCATTGATGTGACGCAATTCACGCTGTCCCGTGCACTTCCCTGACAGAATAGCGCCGGTGCCATAACCGGCGTAATGCCTTTTCTCTCTGGAAGTGCTGCATGATAACCATTCGAGATGTTGCGCGTCAGGCGGGCGTGTCCGTAGCGACTGTCTCGCGCGTACTAAATAACAGCAGCGCGGTCACCGCTGAAACACGTGACGTCGTGTTACAGGCGGTTGACGCTCTGGGCTATCGCCCAAATGCCAATGCTCAGGCGCTGGCAACCCAGGTGAGCGATACGATCGGCGTCGTCGTCATGGATGTCTCCGATCCCTTTTTTGGCGCGCTGGTCAAAGCGGTGGATACCGTGGCACAGCGCGTCCAGAAACATGTACTGATCAGCAACTCCTGGCATCAGGAAGAAAAAGAGCGTCACGCTATCGAAGTGTTGATACGGCAACGGTGCAATGCGCTGGTGGTCCATGCGAAAACGCTTTCAGACGCAGAGCTGGCGGGCTTTATGAGTCAGGTGCCAGGTATGGTGGTTATCAACCGCAGCATACCGGGTTATGAGGCCCGTTGCGTCAGTCTGGATAATGTGACCGGGGCCTTAATGGCCTCACGCATGCTGCTACAACAGGGGCATTCCCGCATCGGCTATCTCTGTTCCAGTCATCCCATTGAAGATGTGGATCAACGGCGTGAAGGCTGGTTACAGGCGATGGCAGAGCAGGGAATCCGCCCACAGGAAAGCTGGATAGCCAGCGCAGAGCCGCATATGCAAGGGGGCGAAGCCGCAATGGTGGAACTGCTGGGACGCAATCTGAATCTCAGCGCCATTTTCGCCTATAACGATGGTATGGCGGCCGGTGCCCTTACCGCTCTGAAAGACAATGGCATTCAGGTGCCGCACCATTTTTCTGTCGTCGGCTTCGATGATATTCCGGTTTCGCGGTACACCGATCCTCAACTTACCACAGTCCGTTATCCTATTGTTTCTATGGCAAAACTTGCCACTGAACTGGCCCTGCAGGGCGCGGCAGGCTGTCTTGACACTACGGCGAAACATATCTTTATGCCCACCCTCGTTCGCCGCCATTCCGTCGCGCAAAAGCAAAGTGTGGAGTCCGTCACTAATTCAGGCGATTCCGCGATGTAACCGTTTTCAATCTGTGATTGTATTCACAGTTAATTAACATTGCTATCACTATGATGGCAACGTCTTACAGTACTGAAACATTATGTAACGCCACTCTCCCGTTGAGGGCACCGACAGCATCGTTGGTTCAGGCTTATAACACACGCTTTACGGACGCATTGACCTACATGGAAGTCGAGTTTGGCACGGCACAGCAGTGGCTCAGTCTGATTTAGAGCGCATCTTGCCTCGCCGGATAATTCTTACCCGATGTTCTTCCGCGGCTTGACGCAGCAGAACATAAAAAGACCCTACAGAAAAACCGGAGATACCATGAATAAGAAGGTTTTCACGCTCACAGCACTGGTTGCCAGCATGATGTTTGGTGCAGTAGCCCACGCCGCTGACACCCGTATCGGCGTGACTATTTATAAGTACGACGACAACTTTATGTCGATGGTACGTAAAGACATCGAGAAAGAAGCCAAAACGTTGGGCGGCATCCAACTGCTGATGAATGACTCGCAGAACGATCAGTCAAAACAAAACGATCAAATTGACGTGCTGATGGCAAAAGGCGTGAAAGCGTTAGCCATCAACCTGGTCGACCCGGCTGCAGCGGCCGTCGTGGTACAGAAAGCCCGTGCGAACAATATCCCGGTTGTGTTCTTCAACAAAGAACCTAACGCCAAAGTGCTGGCCAGCTACGATAAAGCCTACTATGTTGGTACCGATTCGAAAGAGTCTGGCGTGATTCAGGGCAAACTGATTGAGAAGCACTGGAAAGCGACCCCGGCCTGGGATCTGAACAAAGACGGTGTGATCCAGTATGTGCTGCTGAAAGGCGAACCAGGCCATCCTGATGCTGAAGCGCGTACTAAATATGTTATCGATACGCTGAACAAAGATGGCGTGAAAACCCAGCAGTTAGCGATGGATACGGCGATGTGGGATACCGCACAGGCTAAAGACAAAATGGACGCCTGGCTGTCAGGCCCTAACGCCAAGAAAATCGAAGTGGTAATCGCGAACAACGATGCGATGGCGATGGGGGCTGTTGAAGCGCTGAAGGCACACAACATGTCTTCTATCCCGGTATTTGGTGTGGATGCCTTACCTGAGGCGCTGGCGCTGGTTAAATCTGGCGCGATGGCCGGTACGGTGCTGAACGATGCGGAAAACCAGGCGAAAGCCACCATCGATATGGCGAAGAACCTTGCCGATGGTAAACCGGCCACCGAAGGCACCAACTTCAAGATGGTCGATAAGATCGTACGCGTACCCTATGTACCGGTTGATCAGGAAAACCTGTCTCAGTTCCAGAAATAATTATGTGCAAACGGGCGCGGCGGCTGCTGCGCCTTTTTTATGTCATCACCGTTTTTTAGCCAGGTAAATTATGGCCAGTGATAATACGACCGCGCAGCGCGAATATCTGCTGGAAATGACCAACGTCAGTAAATCATTTCCCGGCGTTAAAGCTCTCGACAACGTAAATTTAAAAGTGCGGCCTCACTCCGTTCATGCACTGATGGGTGAAAACGGCGCTGGTAAATCAACGTTGTTAAAATGTTTATTTGGTATCTACAAAAAAGATACCGGAAGTATTCTTTTTCAAGGGCAGGAAATAGATTTTAAAAGCTCCAAAGAGGCGCTGGAAAATGGCGTGTCAATGGTGCACCAGGAATTAAACTTGGTATTACAGCGTACCGTGATGGACAACATGTGGCTTGGGCGTTATCCACGCAAAGGCTTCTTTGTCGATCAGGAAAAAATGTACCGTGATACCAAAGCGATTTTTGACGAGCTGGATATTAACATCGATCCCCGTGACAAAGTCGCGCATCTCTCCGTCTCGCAAATGCAGATGATTGAGATTGCCAAAGCGTTTTCTTATGACGCCAAAATCGTGATCATGGATGAACCGACATCCTCGTTGACGGAAAAAGAAGTGAATCATCTGTTCACGATTATCCGTAAGCTGAAAGATCGCGGCTGCGGCATTGTTTATATTTCACATAAAATGGAAGAGATCTTCCAGTTGTGTGATGAAATTACGGTTCTGCGTGACGGTCAGTGGATTGCAACCCAGCCGCTCGAAGGGCTGGACATGGATAAGATCATCGCCATGATGGTGGGGCGTTCATTAAGCCAGCGTTTCCCGGATCGCGTTAATGTGCCGGGCGAAACCATTCTTGAGGTGCGCAATTTAACCTCTCTGCGTCAGCCTTCTATTCGTGATATTTCGTTTGATTTGCGTAAAGGGGAGATACTCGGTATTGCCGGGTTGGTCGGTGCAAAACGTACGGATATCGTCGAAACGCTGTTTGGCATTCGCGAAAAATCGGGCGGCACAATTAAACTGCACGGTAAAACGATTAATAATCACACGGCGAACGAAGCCATCAATCATGGCTTTGCTCTTGTGACGGAAGAACGTCGCTCTACCGGTATTTATGCGTTTCTGGATATTGGTTTTAATTCTCTCATCTCCAATATCAAAAAATATAAGAACAACATTGGTCTGCTGGATAATAAGCGTATGAAGAGTGATACCCAATGGGTTATCGACTCCATGCGGGTAAAAACGCCAGGCCACCACACCCAAATTGGTTCGCTTTCAGGTGGTAACCAACAGAAGGTGATTATTGGACGCTGGTTGCTGACGCAGCCCGAAATATTGATGCTTGATGAACCCACTCGCGGTATTGATGTGGGGGCCAAATTCGAGATTTACCAGCTGATGGCTGAGCTGGCAAAAAAAGAAAAGGGCATCATTATTATCTCTTCCGAAATGCCAGAGCTGTTAGGCATCACCGATCGTATTCTGGTCATGAGTAACGGTCTGGTCGCTGGCATTGTTGATACAAAAACGACTACGCAGAACGAAATATTGCGTTTAGCGTCATTACACCTTTAATGAAGTAAGGGCTGTTAACATGAAAGCGACTACAAAAAAGAATGCGCTAACCTGGCTGAAAGAGGGTGGCATTTATGTCGTGCTACTGGTACTGCTGGCGATTATTATTTTTCAGGATCCGACGTTCTTAAGTTTAATGAATCTGAGTAACATTCTGACCCAATCCTCGGTGCGTATTATCATCGCGCTGGGCGTTGCGGGACTGATTGTGACTCAGGGGACAGACCTGTCAGCCGGTCGTCAGGTTGGCCTCGCCGCCATCGTGGCCGCTTCGCTGCTGCAGGCTATGGATAACCCAAACAAAGTGTTCCCACATCTGGAAACCGTACCGATTCCTGTGGTGATCCTGATTGTTTGTGCGATTGGTGCCGTTATTGGCCTGGTGAACGGCGTAATTATTGCTTACCTGAAAGTGACGCCGTTTATCACTACGTTGGGTACCATGATTATCGTTTACGGTATCAACTCGCTGTATTACGACTTCGTAGGCGCATCACCGATTGCAGGCTTCTATGACGGCTTCTCAACCTTTACGCAAGGCTTCCTGCGTTTCGGGGATTTTAAGCTGTCCTACATCACCTTCTATGCGGTGATTGCGATCGTGTTCGTCTGGATTCTGTGGAACAAAACGCGTTTCGGTAAAAACATTTTTGCCATCGGCGGTAACCCGGAAGCGGCAAAAGTCTCCGGCGTAAACGTTAACCTGAACCTGATTCTGATTTATGCCCTTTCAGGCGTGTTCTATGCTTTCGGCGGCATGCTGGAAGCGGGCCGTATCGGCTCGGCAACGAACAACCTTGGCTTTATGTACGAGCTGGATGCTATCGCGGCCTGCGTCGTCGGTGGTGTGTCTTTTGCCGGTGGTGTGGGGACGGTGGCCGGTGTCGTGACCGGTGTGTTGATCTTCACCGTCATCAACTACGGCTTGACCTATATCGGCATTAACCCTTACTGGCAGTACATCATCAAGGGCGGCATCATTATTTTTGCTGTGGCGCTCGACTCGCTGAAGTACGCACGTAAAAAATAACGGCAGAAGTCATCATGTAAGCTAAGCGGCCTGCGGGCCGCTTTTTTTATGGCACGGAAGCCGCCAGCGTGCGCCCGGAAGCAGGAAAGAACGCGGATTCACGGCGAGCCAGCAGGGTGCCCGCTATGAGAAAGCGCGTTCGAATTGACTTTAATCAGGAACGGAAAGCTGTCCTGTGGACGCAAAATCCTGAGTCAGCAGGTCAGCAGGTCAGCAGGTCAGCAGGTCAGCAGGTCAGCAGGTCAGCAGGTCAGCAGGTCAGTAAGGTAAAAAAACAGCAAATCCGCCGCGCTGGGCTGACCGCCATCCTTGGTGAGGATGCGTGATAAGCCCTGTCGCCATCGCAAAGTCCCGCGCTAAGCCTTGTTTCGCCATAGCAAGGATGCTACGCGTCGGCGTTATCATCCGTTCTCACAGTCTATCTTCACGCCAGGCTGAGCGGGCTGTCAGCCAGACAAAGGCGGCTTACTGATGGCGCTTTTGTTCCAGTTCCAGCAGTTGCTCAGGGGTGACAGCAGGATAGCTTTGCGCATCCTCCGGCACATCATGTACGGCGGGAATGGGCACCAGAGGCCCGAGGAAGCGCGGTTCACGCTTGAGGAGGTACAAATCTACCAGCGCGCCAAGACGTGCACCGACCTCACGCATGCGCACCGTCAGCATATTTTTCGGCGAGGGCACAGCGTAGCACTGAGCCTGAATGCCAAGGTGCAGGGCGATAAACAGTGCCCGCTCACAGTGGAAGCGCTGGGTGATGATAATAAAATCGTTGGTATCGAATACCTTGCGCGTGCGGACAATGGAATCTAGCGGCCGAAAGCCCGCGTAATCCAGTACGATATCCGCCGGGTCGACGCCACCTTTGATTAAATCGCGCCGCATGGTCATGGGTTCGTTATAGCTCTGCTGCGCATTGTCTCCGCTCAGCAGTAAATAGTTAATCTTGCCGCTGTTATAGGCGTTAAGCGCGCCCTGCATCCGGTAGAGGTAGTACTGATTAATCACCCCGGTGCGGTAATATTTTGCCGTGCCCAGCACAACACCAACCTGACGATGGGGCAGTGAGGCCAGATTGTCGTAAATATAGGGGGCGGTTTTCCAGCTTATCCAGCGATCCAGGCCAAGCGCCGTCGCCACCATCGTTAAGATGATGAAAAGCAGAGCAATGAAAACGCGTTTCAACATGCGCCTGAGCACTCGAGATGAGAGGTTTTGGTGGGACAAGGCTACTTGAGCAGCCCTCGCGAAGCAAGTTTACCCCGTCTGGCTGGTGCTATTTTAAGCAGCGCTGGATTGGAGGATGATCCAGCGCAGACCTTTTTAGATCGAGGTACGGCGGTAATGACGGTATTGCGGCAGCCAGAAGTTATTCGAAATAGACTGTGACAGCACGTCTTCCGAGGTCACCACGGCAACGCCCGCCAGTTGCGCGGCTTTGCCTACTTCCATTGCTATCACTTTCGACACGCCCTGAATATCTTTGATTTCAGGCAGTACCGGCCCTTCACCATCGTTGACCAGCGGCGAGCAGTCTGCCAGTGCGCGGCTGGCTGTCATCAGCATGGTATCGGTTACGCGTGATGCGCCCGAGGCAATCACCCCTAAACCGATGCCCGGGAAGATATAGGAGTTGTTACACTGCGCGATCGGATAGGTTTTACCGTTCCATGAAACCGGTGAGAACGGGCTCCCGGTCGCGACCAGTGCAGCACCATCGGTCCAGGCGATAATATCCGCTGGCGTGGCTTCAACGCGCGAGGTGGGGTTAGAGAGCGGCATCACAATAGGACGTTTGCAGTGCTTGTGCATCTCGCGGATGATCTCTTCGGTGAACAGTCCGGGCTGCCCTGAAACCCCAATCAGAATATCGGGTTTGGCATTGCGCACTACGTCCAGCAGCGAAATCGCATCACTGGCCGTATCCCAGTCTTTGAGATTGTCGCTTTTCTGCACCAGCTTGCTCTGGAAATCGAGCAGGTTAGGCAACTTATCAGTGAGCAGGCCAAAGCGGTCGACCATCATTACGCGGCTACGCGCCTCTTCATCGCTCAGACCTTCCGACTTCATCTGCGCAATGATTTGCTCTGCGATACCGCAGCCGGCTGAACCTGCCCCCAGGAACACCACTTTTTGTTCGCACAAACGGCTTCCGGCAGCACGACTGGCGGCAATCAGAGTGCCCACGGTGACAGCAGCGGTGCCCTGAATATCATCGTTGAAGCAGCACACTTCATCGCGATAGCGCTCCAGCAGCGGCATTGCGTTTTTCTGCGCAAAGTCTTCAAACTGCAGCAGCACTTTCGGCCAGCGGCGTTTCACGGCCTGGATAAATTCATTAACGAATTCATCGTACTCTTCGCCGGTGATACGTGGGTGACGCCAGCCCATATAAAGCGGATCGTTCAGCAGTTGCTGGTTATTGGTACCGACATCCAGCACCACCGGTAAGGTGTAAGCCGGACTGATGCCGCCGCACGCGGTATACAGCGACAGTTTACCAATCGGAATACCCATGCCGCCGATGCCCTGGTCACCCAGGCCCAGAATACGCTCACCGTCGGTCACCACGATGACTTTAACGTTCTGTTTGGTGGCGTTTTGCAGCATGTCTTCGATGTGTTCACGGTTGGGATATGAGATGAACACACCGCGGGCGCGGCGATAAATTTCAGAGAAGTGTTCGCAGGCTGCGCCGACGGTTGGCGTATAAATAATTGGCATCATCTCTTCAAGATGATTGTCCAGCAGACGGTAGAACAGGGTTTCGTTGGTGTCCTGAATATTGCGCAGGTAGACGTGCTTGTCGTTATTATTTTTGAAGTCCTGAAACTGACGCCATGCGCGTTTCGCCTGCTCTTCAATGGTTTCGACCGCTTCGGGCAGTAAGCCGTTGAGATTGAATTCGTTACGCTCTTCGATGCTGAAGGCGCTGCCCTTATTCAGCAGGGGAAATTCCAGCAGAATAGGGCCAGCGTAGGGAATATAGAGCGGGCGTTTACTTTCGTATTCGAGTTCCATGCAGTAATGCTCCGGTTGCGAGTGTTCCTGGCGCAATAAGAGGGTAGAGGACGCCAGTTTATTTTGATAAAGAAGGCCTGGCGTCAGATCCTATGAAATTTCTCGCGGATGTACAGCTTTTGTAAATAAAAGATTTAGAAACTGTTTAAAACCGTGCCCCGCATTACGCTTTACGCCAGCTCGATAACGCTGAGGTTGTCGCAACCCAGCGCGCGCAGTGTTGCCTGCGTCGCTGAATACTGATCTAACGCAGGCTGTCGGGGCTGGGCCAGCGCCGCTGCCTGAATCGCCTCGCAGGATTCGCCGGCCATGTTCAGCAAAATCAGTGCGGCCTGAAGCGGAGGCAGGCTGGGATTGAAGGCCGCATTTTCCGCATAGCGACCGCTAAAAATACGGCCTGAGGCGGTTTGCACTGCAACGCCACTGAACGCGCGGCTGTAAGGGGCATGACTCTGGTTGGCCGCGTCAATGGCCGCCTGCGACAGCGCATCGCCCGTGACAACAAAGCCATGATCCACCTTATCCATCAGCCGTTCGGTGATGTGCAGGTCGCCAGGACCGAAAGCGTCAGGCAGATAGTGCGCTAACGTCTGCACCGGGCGCTGGGGCAGGCTGATACGAATCGCCGTGCCGCTGTTAAGCTCATTCATGAACTGGCGGCAATGCCCGCACGGCGTGTAGTTGACGGTGATGGTCTCCAGGCGCGCTTCGCCGCGCAGCCAGGCGTGCGTAACGGCGCTTTGTTCTGCATGCACGGTTTGCTGCATGGTGGCACCGGCAAACTCCATATTGGCACCGAAATACCAGTTACCGCTTATTCCACGTGCAATGGCACCGACGTTGAAACGGGACAGCGAGGCGACCGCGCAGGCCGCCGCGACCGGAAGCAGCGCCAGGGCGAGGGCGTCCGCATCCAGTTGGGTTTGCTGTTGCAGGAGGGTGACCTGATCGGCCCGCAGCATCGCGTCAAATCCCGGCTCACTCAGCACCGGACGAAGCGCGGTTTGCAGGGGAGCCGGCAGTAATTCAAAGGCAGAGTGGAAACGTGGATGCATGGAAGCCTCATTCAATCTTCAGGCAATGTGCCAGACATCGGTTTATATGTGATCTCTGTCGCCCTGACAATGCAACGTGTCTTAGAGTTTTCAACTTTGCGAGATCTCTCCCAAAGTTTTAGCCAAACCAGTGCAGTAGCAGCGGAAAAACAAAGGGTGCCAGTAACGACGTTACGATGCCGCAGATCACCAGTGCCAGCGAACTAAATGCCCCTTCCTGGAAGTCCAGTTCCGCCGCCCGGGCGGTTCCCAGAGCATGGGACGCATTACCAATCGCCAGACCGCGTGCTGCTTTACTTTTCACGCCCAACAGATTCAGCACCATATGGCCAAATACCGCACCGAGCACACCGGCTATCAGCACACAAATCGCACTGATAGCGGGAATGCCGTGCAGAGAGCCGGATACTGCCATCGCGATCGGTGTGGTGACGGATTTAGGTAAAATCGTGGCGGCGATTTCCGGCGTTGCCCCCATCCACAGGGCGATCGCCGTGCCGGAGGTCATTGCCGTCAGGCTGCCGATCAGGCATACGCCGATAATGGATTTCCAGCGGGCGCGAATCTGATGCATCTGCTCATACAGCGGCAGCGCCAGTGCGACCACGGCGGGCTGTAGCAGGGCATTAAGCACTTGGCTTCCGGCAAAGTAACGTGTATAGGGCAGTTGCAGTAACAGCAGGATGGGAATGATGATCGCCATCGAAACCAGCAAGGGGTTCAGCAGGGCAATCTTCAGCGCGGCAGCCAGTCTGCGCGCCAGGAAAAATGCGCCCAGCGTCAGGGGCAATGACCACCAGATATCACTCATCCTTCACCTCTTTCGTCGGCACGCGCGAATGCAGCTTGTGGGCGCTTAACCCCACGATGCCCAGGACAGCGAAGGTACTGACAAGACACGAGACCACGATAGGGCCAAACTGCGCGGTCAGCAGATCGGTGTAATTCATGACGCCCACACTGATGGGAACGAACAGCAGCGCCATATAGCGAATGATAAGATGACAACCGGGCTTAACCCAGTGGACCGGCACGATTTGAGACGCGAGCAGGGTAAACAAAATCAGCATGCCAATAATGCTGCCGGGCAGCGTAATGGGCAGCAACCTTGCTACGCCGTTTCCGGCATATAAACAGAGATAGAGAAGGGTAAAAGCGCGCAGATAACGCCAACTTATCGCTAAATAACTGATCCTAATACCGCTACACTTTAGCCAGCCCATGTTTTCCCCCGGGGAATGGGCTGACGGTATTCATAAAGTGATGGACCTTTTTCAACAGTTGCCACATTGAACTGCACTGGTGATTTCGGGTTATTGTCTCATGAAGCGCCTGCCACAACCGTTCGACAT
>NZ_VZPF01000087.1 GCF_008801695.1 Pantoea stewartii subsp. stewartii | reverse complement strand
ATGTCGAACGGTTGTGGCAGGCGCTTCATGAGACAATAACCCGAAATCACCAGTGCAGTTCAATGTGGCAACTGTTGAAAAAGGTCCATCACTTTATGAATACCGTCAGCCCATTCCCCGGGGGAAAACATGGGCTGGCTAAAGTGTAGCGGTATTAGGATCAGTTATTTAGCTTACTTAACACCGCAATCGTCATTAAGTGATTTCAAAATAAAATTTATCATCACTATTTCAACCTATTTTTAAGGTAAAGAAACATCACTTTTAGACCGAACAACGCATAATGCCGTTGAAATGATAAACAACATTGCAGTTGCCGGGAAAAAAAGCACCGTATCGGTCATTCCCATGATAAATAAGGCTGTTGCAGGCATAGCTATACCCATTAATACATTACGACTAATCCAAATCATTAATACTGAGTAATAAATAAAAAGCAGTGACGCTAAACCAGCGATTCCTTGCAATGTTGAGACATCCAAAAATTCATTGTGCATATTACTCTGTACATTTTTATAAGCCTCAGCATTTCCTGTGTGGTAGAGGGCAATATATTCTCTTGCTGACTTTGTACGTACATCGGGAGAAGTAAAACCAAGATGCTCAGGAAAAAAATGCAGACCACTATCCCAGATAGCAACTCGTGCCCCAACGGATGTTGAACTATTTTTGTCATATTCCTTAATGTTATTAAAAGCCTCAACCCAGCGATTTCCAGAGAGGAAGGCAATTACAGAAATAACAACCAAAGCAATTAAACGATTTCTCATCGGTTTAAGAATATTCATTAAGCCATAGTGGCGATTTATTTGATACAAAGTGATAAAAAAATAAGCCAAAAAAGCAATGCGCGTGCCACTCAAGATAACCAGACAAAAAATGCTTATCATTAATAACATATCGACTAACAGCCACTTCTTATTTGCTTTTTTTATAGGTAGCCATAAATATGAACAATACATAAAAATAACCATATAGGCGGTACTTGACGGTGCGTTAGCTGTAAGGAAAATTCTAGTGTGCGTCAACTCATATTCTTTTATCCCAAAAAAAAGTGTTGTTACTGCACCAAAGAATAATACAATTTTGGATAACTTAATACATCTTTCGCTTATCTCATTACTGTAACATGCCATAACAGTTATAATAAAAACACCTAATATGAAACGTTTTCCACTTAACGCATAGTCATTCAAAATGCTTAAAGCCACATCTGATAAAACTTCATATTTAATAGAAATGAATTCCGCCCAAAAAATGCGTACAAGCCCAAAAATAAAAAACGAAGAAATCAAAAGTACAAAGTTTTTTTGAAAAAGTTTTCCACGCAATAATTCCTTGGCTTTAAAGATCAAAATGAAAATGCACAAATAGGATGCCAGATAAAAAACTTTCTGCGGTATGCTATTAACCAGCAAGCTAATTGATAACGCAAAAACCAGCATAAAGAAGACAAGATTAACTATAAAATTAAACTTACCACATGAGTTTTGAATATTAATGTTTTGCACTATCTTCTTCCCGCTTCATTATTTTTACAAGTCTTTCCATATAATACGGCAAATAGAAACTTTTTACGCTCGCCTTAACGATATCAGTTGAAGGAAAAGCGTAACCATCTACAATTTTCTGTAAAAGGTTAGTTAATTGAGCAACATCGTTTACTTTATAAAGTAATCCGTTGACTCCTTCTGAAATTATCTCTGAAGGTCCGCTTATACAGTCAGATGATATGCAGAAAACACCGCGAGACATTGCTTCAAGAAGTGTTAATGGGAACCCCTCATGATTTGAAGTGAGTACCAGGCAAGTAACTTCCTGGATAACATTTTGAACATAATCCCAGGGAGACTTTTGCCAACCATGCCAATGAATCTTTTCAGAAATACCTATCTGCTTAGAATAAGTTTGACAAAGAGCCAAATCACAGCCATCACCTACGACATCCAATGCCCATAGACCTTTAACATTTTTTAAAGCATCAAACAGATCTTTTAATTGTTTCTGATCTTCAAAATGTATTCTTCCAATAAAAAGGAACCGAGCTATTGAAGGACGACGGATAGACGATGAGGTTGATGCAACAGGATTATAAATCACATGAATCTGCTCCGCTCCAGCACCTAGATCAACTAGTTGTTGTTTAATTTCGTTACTTATTGCTAAATGCTCATCAGCCTTTAAAAGATAATGAGGGCGATAACGTTGCTTAGGCGGCAAATGCATCCATGAATAAAGTATCCCTTTCTGTCGGCTTAGATTAAGTGCTTTACGAGCAAGTAAGCAAGGTATTGTATTCAGTGCAACTACGTACGTTATTTTATGTTTACGAATAAACATAGCCAAGCGTATAACATGAGCCAAATTCGTGATTTTTTTATTGCGAGTAACACATTTACTAACAGCCCATTGGATACCATCGCTCCAGTCGCCCGATGTAACAGGTTCTTTAGAATCCAGTATAAAAAGTCCTGCATTGAAATATTTGGTATTGTTAAGTTGCTCAACAACTATACGAGTAACATTTTCCATGCCACCCTGTCCTCGAAGTCTTTCAACTACGAAGAGAATTTTAATGGTTTTAGACATAAGTATTGTATAGCTCATATAAAAATTAAATTTTCACCAATTAATATTGAAACAAGCACATGCTTAACATCAAAGGTGAACGCCATAAAAGCATTTTGCAACAATTCTAATTTAAGTCGACTATCAAAAAAAATTTAACGAGGTTAAGCAGAAAAAGTGATGAATTATGCAAAATTTAATTACTGGATAGGCTTTGTTGAATAAATGGATTTTATGCTGTGGTACTATGAAAACGGTTGTTTCAGATAACATAAAATCAATGCGTTACATGCTTGCGTATGACGGTGTTCTGTCTGGCATCAGCGTTTTCTACCAAAACAGTGCAGACAAAACAGAATGATTACCTATTATTCAACAAAGCCTTGATACTATACTTAATTTTTATTATAAGAGCTATAATGTTAGTTCTGAACCGACAAAAGGATATTAACACGGTATGTACCAGCAACATCACCCCTTGTTAAGCGCCTCTCTCGGCACCCAACGTGAAATTATTAGCTTCCACTTTGGAGAGGATCATACTCGGCAGGTCTATATTCAGGCCGCATTGCATGGCGATGAAATCCCAGGCATGGCTGTTGCCTGGTTCTTGAAAAAACGTCTGCAAATGTTGGAATCATCTGGACGTTTAAAATCTTCATTTACACTCATACCTGTTTCTAATCCCATTGCACTCAGCCAGCATTGGCACGGCACCCATTTAGGACGTTTTCATACTCAGAACGGAAAAGACTTTAACCGTAAATTTCCGTCGCTAGGTGCTACATTGATCACTGAATTGGCCAATGTTTTAACGCCAAACGAAATTCAAAACAAGCGACTGATCCGTGATGCAATAGATCGTTACTACCGTGATGCAGTTCCTAAAACGGAACTGGAGGCACAGCGTTTCACACTGATGCGCATGGCAAGCCAGGCAGATTTAATGATCGACCTGCACTGCGATTGGGAAGCAGTTCCTCACCTCTATACCACACCGCATGCATGGTCGGAAATTGAACCGTTTGCGCGCTGGTTAGGCAGTGAGGTTCAGCTACTTGCACAGAACTCAGGAGGAGAACCATTTGATGAAGCCTGTTGTGAACCATGGTTAACATTAGCAGAACGTTTCGGCGATAAATTTCCAATGCCACGCGGCCTACTTCCTGTGACACTTGAACTCTGCGGACTACATGATGTGTCACCAGAGCAGGCAGAAAGAGATGCAGATGCAATTATTAACGCCTTACAGGAATTAGATTATATCACGGCCAGTGAGGCTGCAGTTTCTGTTGAGGTAGCAGCGCCAGTAATTGGCGGGGACGAACTAGTATCAGTTTCCAGTAGTAGTGAAGATCTAGTCAACCTTAAAGAAAACGACAACGGGCTAAGCGTAACAGAGTATACGCCAAGACTTAATGATGTAAACATAATTAAACAGCGCCATACTGAGGGGGCTTCCGCCCTATCCCCTCCATTAAAAAATCCCCCTACTCCTCTTTCGGGTTGCGAATATATTCACTCGCCCGTCTCAGGACTGATTCTACATCGTAAAGGCTTTGTTGAATAATAGGTAATCATTCTGTTTTGTCTGCACTGTTTTGGTAGAAAACGGGCTTTGTTGAATAATAGGTAATCATTCTGTTTTGTCTGCACTGTTTTGGTAGAAAACGCTGATGCCAGACAGAACACCGTCATACGCAAGCATGTAACGCATTGACTTTATGTTATCTGAAACAACCGTTTTCATAGTACCACAGCATAAAATCCATTTATTCAACAAAGCCATTAGCAGGGAAAAATCCAGTTAGAGTTGGAAGGTTATTAGTCGAATAAAAAACATTAAGTAGGCACCTAGCTAAAATTAAAAAAGCATGGGTGCCTAAAATTAATTATCATGTTAGTAACATGACTGTAATTTGGTTATTTAATCATGTTTACGAAAAGCAGTGAGCACGTTACGGTTCAATACAATTATACTACCTATCATCGCCCCTAAAATCAGCGACAAAATAATAATAATAGATTTTTTAGGGCTGCCACGATGTGAAGGTAAATCTGCGGGAGAAACGTATCTATAAGATTGAAGGTTTTCAACTTCAAATTTTAAGTCTGTCAAAGCTAATAGAGCACGCTGTAACTCGTAATATTTTTTATCGTACTCAAGTGGTTTACTTTTTTCATTGTTTGCTATTGCTTTAAGTGCGTCACTGCCTAACAAGTAAAAGGTATCATCTGAAAGAAAATCAGCCTGATTGACCTGTAACTTGTTGATATTAGAATCTTTAGCGATAGTTAAAGCATAATTAATTACTTCAATACGATGTTCTTTTTTATCTTGAGCAAGTTTCTTGTAAGTGTTAATTACATTTTTTAACTCTCGGGTTTTAACATTTACGCTTCTTTTTATGTCATCACCATAATCTTTAACTACAACATAGTTAACCTGATTGATATATTTACTCAGTTCTTCCTGAGCTTTTTTAGCACTGGATGCGACAAAAGAAATATTTAAAGAATCGGTCGTACCATCTATTGTTTTAACATTTAAGGTCAATGGGTCGTCCAAATTAAGCAAAGAACTAGATAAAGCGCTCATAGAAGCACCAAAACGACCAAAAAGTTGATTTTGAATATTAATAATTGAAGGTTTATCCTGCGAGTTGTCACTATAAAGAACTGCCAGAGTTGCATTATAATTAGCAACCTGTCCAGCACTTGGCAGTGTCACCGTTGCTGTTGATGTCCATTTTTGAGGAGCAATCATTAAATATATGATCCCCAAAATTAATGCGACAATCATTGAAATAATTACAACCCACCTCCCATCCCAAAGCTTACAAAAAATAGCTAAAACTTCATTTTCATCATACTGATTACTTTTTTCTTTAGAAGGTAGAGAGTTTTTTCTTTTAACAACATCATCTAAATTCATACGTATATTTGCCAACAAGGTGAATAGGATATAAATGCAATAAAGTGCTAAAATTGGAGGCTTTCCTGTGAACAGGAAAGCATCCAATTTAATTAATTAAGCCATTCAGTGTGAAACACACCCTCTTTATCGATACGCTTATACGTATGTGCGCCAAAATAATCTCTCTGCGCCTGAATCAGGTTAGCAGGTAAAACTGCAGAGCGATAGCTATCGTAATAAGAAATAGCAGCTGAAAAAGTAGGTGTGGGTATACCACTCTGTACGCCGTAAGTTACGACATCACGTAAAGCTTGTTGATATTCGTCGGCAATTTTTTTGAAATAGGGAGCAAGCAATAAATTGGCAATATTGAAATCTTCAGCATAAGCATCGGTGATTTTTTGTAAGAATTGAGCCCGAATAATACAACCTGCACGGAAAATTTTAGCGATTTCACCATATTGCAAATCCCAGTTATACTGTTCAGAAGCAGCTTTAAGTTGCGAAAATCCTTGAGCATAAGAAACAATCTTACCAAGATAAAGGGCGCGGCGTACTTTTTCAATAAACTCACTCTTATCTCCATTGAAAGTTTGGCTAACTGGACCGCTCAGGACTTTCGATGCCGCAACACGCTGTGTTTTTAATGAGGAAAGGTAGCGAGCGAATACAGATTCAGTAATTAAAGAAAGAGGTTCCCCTAAATCAAGAGAACTTTGACTTGTCCATTTACCGGTCCCTTTGTTCGCAGCTTCATCTAGAATGACATCAATTAGATAATTATCTTCATCATTTTTTTTTATAAAAATATCTTTTGTAATGTCAATGAGGTAGCTACTTAACTCCCCATTATTCCAATCATTAAAAGTTTTGGCCAACTCTTCATTTGAGAGGCCAAGAGCGCCTTTTAGCAAAGCATAAGCTTCGGCAATTAACTGCATATCGCCATATTCGATGCCATTATGAACCATTTTAACATAATGACCAGCCCCATCAGGACCTACGTAAGTGACACAAGCATCACCATCATCCGCGCGAGCCGCGATTTCATTAAGAATAGGGGCAACCATTTCATAGGCATGTTTCTGCCCGCCAGGCATGATTGAAGGGCCTTTCAAAGCACCTTCTTCGCCACCAGACACTCCAGTTCCTATGAAATTAAAACCTTTCTCAGAAAGCTCTTTGTTGCGACGAATCGTATCTTTGTAAAAAGTATTACCCCCGTCAATGAGGATGTCTCCTTTATCAAGATGGGGGGTAAGGGAAGCGATTGTTTTATCAGTGGCCTCGCCTGCCTGCACCATCAAAAGGATTCGCCGGGGTTTTTCAAGAGAATCTACAAATTCCTCGATTGAATAGAAAGGTTTAAGTTTTTTTCCAGGATTTTCTGCAATCACTTCATCAGTTTTTTCGCGTGAACGGTTGAAGACAGAAACAGTATAGCCACGGCTCTCAATGTTAAGTGCCAAATTACGGCCCATTACTGCCATACCTACAACGCCAATTTGTTGCTTGGACATGCTTTACTCCTGTCTGAATTAAGTGATTAAAGTGTTTTAGGCTTTGTTGAATAATAGGTAATCATTCTGTTTTGTCTGCACTGTTTTGGTAGAAAACGCTGATGCCAGACAGAACACCGTCATACGCAAGCATGTAACGCATTGATTTTATGTTATCTGAAACAACCGTTTTCATAGTACCACAGCATAAAATCCATTTATTCAACAAAGCCAGTGTTTTACTGTAACAGATATCTACGTTCAGAATGAACGATGATTGCTATATTATGCAATTGAACATTTCTCAGGAAAGTTATTGATTCATTCGTAACCGTTTGGATTATTTTTTTGCCAATTCCAGGAGTCTCGCATCATGTCATCAAGACTTCTCTTCGCTGACCAGTTCAAATCAGCCATAGCAAGTGAAGAGTCAGACCAACATTCTGCAATATCACCGGGACGCCTACTCACAATTTCATATGGGATTTTTATACGGGAGATATTCTCAAAAGCTTTAACTAGCTCGAGCACAGAATATCCCCTACCCGTCCCTAGATTATAAACATTTAAATTTTTGGTCTTATTTCGATGTTTTAGAGCCGCAAGATGACCTTCAGCAAGATCCATTACGTGTATAAAATCTCTGACGCCAGTACCATCGGGTGTTGAATAGTCTGAACCATAAATTTTGAGTAGAGGGAGTTTCCCTATCGCTACTTGTGTTATATATGGCAACAAATTATTAGGTACACCTCGTGGACTTTCTCCAATTTTCCCCGACTCATGGGCACCAACTGGATTAAAATACCTTAATATTGTCGCATTAAAATCTTGGTTTGAAAGACAAATATCAGACAATATTTTTTCTGCTATTAGTTTGGATGAACCATAAGGATTCGTTGTATTACCTACATAGCAATCTTCAGTCAGAGGGATTTTTTCCACACTTCCATAAACTGTAGCAGATGAACTAAAAATAATGTTTTTAACATTTGCCTGAAGCATAGTTTTTAATAGAATAAGTGTACCGGAAACATTGTTTTCATAATAATACAATGGTTCCTTGATAGACTCATTTACAGATTTAGAACCAGCAAAGTGAATCACATCGCTCACGTTGTGTTTAGTGAAAATCTCCTTCAACAAAAGTGAGTTAAGGACACTTCCATCATAAACAACCAATTGCTTACCACTCAAGGCCTCGAGCCTTGAGATAACGTGTCTTGAGGAGTTTGAAAAATCATCCAAAACAACAACATCGTAATCAGCGTTCATCAATGTTAAAACGGTATGCGAACCGATATAGCCGCATCCGCCCGTTATCAATATTGCCATGTTAACCTGCTATTTTTTTGATAATGCCTTGTAAAAAATTTCGCCAGTAATCGATATTACTAAACACTGACATCTGCTTTGAACCTTCAATTAGTTTAGAGTAGTTATTTGTATCATTGATATATTTCAAGCCATTAATAATATCTGAAATCGAGCCGGGACGAATAACAACCGCATTTACACCATTTTGGATAAATGCAGAAACACCTCCTACGCTGGTAGACATTACAGGTTTATGATAATTCCATGCTTCCATAATAACACGCGGAAAACCTTCATTTGTTTTTGAGAGCATAGTAACTACATAAGCATCAAGATAATGCTTTTTCAAATCTTTATTATTAATAGCACCTGTAAACTCAACTTTATGTTGAATATTGTTTTTTTCGACTAAAGCTATTGCATCTTTGAGATCGGGTCCATCGCCCACAATTCGCACCTTAAAGTCATCAAAGCTTTTAATTGCCTCAATAAGTTCAAAAACACCCTTATCTTTAACTATTCGGCCAACAAAAAGCACCAATTTTTTCTGATTTAAAAGTACTTTATTTTCAGATGTGGGTATAGCCGTATATCTCTCTAAAGCGATATCGACAAATTGGCTTGTCCTTCCATTTGCGACCTTATTAATATATTCAAAAAGTAAACTACCTGATGTCAAATTATATGCATTCGTATTTTTGCTTATTTTTAATGTTTGCTGTGTTACGACGAAAGAAAAAACAAAAGCCAAACACTTATTTAATCCAGAGTATTTCTGATCTTTCCATGTTAGTCTTGCATCACCACACACATGATGTAGTAATTTTTTCTTTTTACGTAGTACTCTATTTGAAAATGATATTCCTAAAGGGGAAGGTGTTCTTGCCCAAAAAATAGCATCCGGATTAGCTTCAATAAGACTATCACAGCTCTTGGCAAATCTTGTGTAAAAACCAAAATTCAAAAAACTTTTTTTATAGAAAATCTTAGTTGTGCAGTTTTCTGGAACTGGGGCTTCTACAAAATTCGCAGCATCGATAACGGAAGTCATTCCGGAAATATCTATTTGAGCATTTTCATTTTGGGTTGCAGCAGAAAATATAATAACATTATCAATGCCAAATACTTTCTGTAAAAAAAGAGCATTTCCAGAATCAGAGTAATATGCTCCATTAAACTTAATAAATGTCTCACCTAAGCAGGCTACAACTTTCATACTCTCTTCCTTAATTGTATTTACTCGCATCTACTATCGTTTATTTCTTTTTGGGTGAGTGTTAAATTAAGACTTAAGTACATAAAGAAACATATGAAAGCATCATAGATTATGAATCCTTTAAACATAAATATGATACTCAACATTAAATTAACAAAAAGATAAAAACTATTTTTTATTTTTCTTAGTTTGAAAGGGTTCAAAACAACAAACAGTGTAGCTAACATCAGTAAGCAACCTAAAATGCCAGAAGAAAATAATAGCCTGAAATAACCTACATCTGTTTCTTTATAGTAACCACCAATTCCATTAGTTAATCTTCCGTCACCTAATATAGTGAAATCACTTAAGCTATAAACATACATTTCTAGATTTTTTTGTAGCGAGCCTGATTTTAACCCTGAATTAAAAAATTCCAGAGCCCATCCCGTGAAAAAGTTGGCTATTTTAGGAGGAAGCAATACACTAATGAGACCGAACAAAAGCGTTAAGGTTACAAAAAAAAACACTAAATAAAACCAATTTTTTTTATAATTTTTTGCATCGCATAACATTATTGCCATTAAAGCAATTATTCCTGCTATTGAACTTCTTGCTGCGATTAGTGAGCTAATAATTACGATGAAAATTACGAGATAGTTTCTTAACTTTAACTTTCCGGTTTTTGTAAATTCAGTCACATAGATATAATAAAGAATTGCACCTGTAATTTGAATAAATGCAGTAGCATATGCTGAAAAGCCATTAATACCGATTAATCTTAAAGATAAGAGATTTTTCAATGCATCTTTGCCAAGTACATCAACTACTTCCAATTGTAAAAATGACAAATAAAAATTTCTTATATCAATAGATAAAAACATGACAATCATGACAATTGCATTTAAGAATGTTGCCAGGCCTATTATTTTTAAAATTTCTCCGGGGCTGGCATTCATCTTTTCAACTATGTATGGAGTAATCATTAACACAAAAGGTATAAGTATTATAAATTTAAAAAAGGAGGGGTCAAAATTATCAATATTTTTCAGGATTGAAAAAAAAAGAAAAAACATCCAAACACAAGATATTTTTAAAGAATTAGTGTTGAATTTAAAATTTTCTTTTTTATAACTTGACAGGAATGCCAAAAAAAAAGGCAAACTTACGATATAAAAACTTCCAATACCATCTAAAAATACAAACTTGACATTGTAAAGAAAGAACACTGTTAATAAAGTTAATCCTATTGTTCTTTTAAACATATTTTCTTTTTTTTCAATATCATGTTTAGAGTGCGGTTCATTAATCATGTTTTTTTCTTAATATATATTTGTATATAATTTTCCTGATTTCATTAGGAATAAGTCTTACAAATGAGCGTGATGCTACATTAATAAAAAAATCAGAGAAGTTTATATAATCTCTCTTGAAGAAAAGGTATTGATTCTTTATTTCAGATAAAAAATACTTAAATCCTCCGCGCCGCGAGTATGTTTGATCTGTAAATCTCATATCCACCAAGACTTCTTGTAGATTATCACCTATTACGTTTGAATGTAAAAGTTTCATCCAAAGAGCATAGTCTTCGTACAGAAATTCGTTTCCATAACCACCATGCCTCAGAATTAGGCTTTTCCTAAAAATAACAGCTGGGTGATTAAACGGGCAATAACGTTTTGAAAAATGATTAAGTCCTTCTTTTGCGGGCACTTTTCTTACAAAACCTCTGTCACAAGGCATCTCCTCAAATTCTTGAATCCAGGCACTTGAAATTCCCACCTCAGGATTTTTGAACATAAAATCAACTTGACGTTCAAATCTCGTAGTCCTGTTGATATCATCAGCATCGGCCCGAATGACAAGTTCATTATTACATAATTCTAAACCTGCATTAAGGGCTTTACCTAAACCGACATTTTTCTTAAGTTTAACTATTTTAAAGTTTAGTTTTTTTTCCCAATGATTAATGGTCTCTGTTAAATCTTTTGACAAAGGCCCATCCTCAACGAGCACTATTTCATCTGGTAACAAAGTGTTATTTTTAATAGACTCAAATGCGGCGTTGAGGAATTTATAATTATCTTGATGGTAAACTGACATCAAAATAGTGAACTTTCCACTGCGTAAATGCATTAATTATTCTCGATTATAGATCAATTTATTAACTAAATAATTTATTCCGTAAATAACCGACTTTGAAAATAAAATTAAAAGTTATTATTGTCGTTTTTGAAACCACGTTTTTTTTATTTCCAAAGAAATTCACAAGAGAAGGGTATACTTTAGCCCATACTAAACTTCTTATTTTATTAATCTTATTATCTTTATATATTTCGCATTTAGCCAATTCAAATTTAATAAGATCGATCATGATTAATTTATTAATAATTTGCTTTGAAGTATTACTAGCAGACTCTCCTATTCTATATAATACAGTTACATCATCAATAAAATTAAAAGAAAAACCCTTTAAAGATAATTTAACCCACAGAGGATAGTCATCGAGTAAAAAATAATTTTCGTCAAGGTAGCCAACCTCTCTAATCACGTCCATATGAATAAATGTCGTCGGAGCTACTGAGAAATTTTCAGTTCTGAGATAAAGCTGTTGTTTTTTTAAGTCTTGGCTAAGTACCAATTGTTGTTTCTTATCTGGTAGCTCGTTAAAGTAAATATTTTCATTATCTATTTTTTTAAACGCTTTCATTTTAGAGAAGAAAACTTTATTATTATTTTTTTTAATTAATTCATGATTAACAGCCAAGCAATGTGGCAATAATATATCGTCACCGGCAATCAATTTCATCCATTCTGTTTCAACTAATAAAAGTGCACTATTAAAATTTTTAACTATCCCTAAGTTTTCTGCATTAAAATTTCTAACAACTTTGTTGAAATATTCCCCGTTTTTTTCTAACCACTTATTTATAATAAGTTTACTTTTATCTTGAGATCCATCATCAGATATGATCAAATTAATATTTTCAGGACCGAAACTTTGACTTAAAATACTATCAAAAGTTTCAACTATCGTACTTTCTGAATTGTATGATAAAACTATGACAGTTATAGGTTTCTTATTACTCATAGTTTATGATTAACTCCAATGAAAATCTGAAATGTCGCCACAATGAAAATGAGATTTTTTAAAATTAATTTAAAGATTACTTTTCGATAATCTTATCAAAAAATAGAAAAATTGTTATAAAATACATCACATAATTTGTTAAATATGCATAATTAGCTCCATGAGCACCATAAAAATGAATATATACCCCCCCTAGAAAAATGAAGTTAAGCGCAAAAATAATTTCGCTATAAACAAACCATTTTACTTTTCCTCTTGCTAACATAGGAAAAGCGATTAACCATGATGCAATTTTAATAACATCACCAATGAGTTGTACCAGAAAAAAACTTCGCGCCTGAGAAAATTTACTATCAAACAAAAGGTTAATAATATTGTCACGACATAAATACATACCTATAGATAAAAGCATGGTTACAGGAATAATAACTTTAAACGCAGAAAATACTTCTTTCTTTAATTCCACATTATCTTTTATTTTTGACAGGTGTGGTAAGTAATATGTTGAAAGCGCAAGTGTGATTACAGCAAGATAGGCCTCAGATATTTTCCAAACTGCTTGCCATTGCCCCGTAACATCCCATCCACAATTATTAGCGATAAGACGGCGTATTATGATTAACGCCAAAGGCATTGAAAGCGCACTCGCTATAGTCATTATTATATAGCTTCTAATGTCATACATGTATTTAGTAGTAACTTGTCCATAAAAGTAAACGATTTTGAACCATGTTTTTTTTATACATAAAGCAATTGTAACAATTCCAATTATCGCAGCTTGAAAAGACGCAGCGTAAAGTGCCCCTCTGATGCCAAGATATCTTGTGAGCAAAATCATAATGAGTGCGCTTATCAGTACAGATATAATGCCTGTTAATACATAATACTTATAACTTTGATACCCATTTAATATTGAAACAATCATTGTTCCATATGCTGCCACAGGCAGCGTTAATGCGATAATAATAATATAAGGATATTGTTCTTTATTACCTATAAGCAAGTAAGAGAGTAAGGGCGACGTTACACAGACCAATGGAATCATTATCCCACACAAAATTATTATCCATCTTGAACAGGCTCTCCACCAATAAGCACAGTTCTCATGCCCTGACTCTGAATGCTCGGCAGTATACCTTACAATACCATTTCCAGCAGGAGCATTAGCGATACCATTTAAAATATTTGCTATCGTTTGTAATTGTCCTAACAAGGCCAACCCCGTTGGCCCCGTATATATGGCTACGAATTTACCGATTACTAAACCGCATCCCATCCGCAAAAAAGTCAGGAGAGCTGTAAAAATCGTAACAGAAAAAAATTTCTTCATCCTTTGAAGCCATTTAAAGCATCTATTATTTTAGAAGTTTCTTCCAGCGTTTGCGTTGGACCAATAGGAATAGAGAGTACGTTCTTGTGCAACATTTTAGTAATCGGCAAATTAAGGTTATTAAATTCTTTATAGGCTTTTTGTTTGTGAGGGGGGATAGGATAGTGTATTAGTGTTTGTATATTATTTCTATACAACCATTTTTGTAATTCTTCTCTATAGTCAGTTTTAATAACAAACAAATGCCAGACATGATTTTCTTCAGATGTTACTTGAGGTAATGTAACTAAACCGTTTTTTATTTCTGATCTGTATCTTTTTGCAATCGTTCTTCTTTTATTAATCTCAGCATCGATATATTTTATCTTAACATTTAAAAAAGCGGCCTGTATTTCATCTAACCTGCTATTAACACCCTGGTACAGGTTTTCATACTTTTTGTGTGAGCCATAATTTCTTAAAGCTATCAAAGTTTCTGCCAAGTCTACATTATTTGTTGTAATGGCACCCGCATCGCCTAAGGCACCCAAGTTCTTACCTGGATAGAAACTGAAACAACCCGCATCTCCAAAATTACCTGCTTTGACCCCTTTGATCGAAGCGCCATGCGCCTGTGCTGAATCTTCTAGTACAAGCAATCCCTTTTCCTTAGCAAATTTACAAATTTCATCCATCGGTGAAATCTGACCGTAAAGATGAACAGGTAATATTATTTTAGTTCGATGAGTAATATGTTTGCTAAGCACCTCTACATCGAGATTGAAAGTTTCAGGATTAGGTTCAACTAAGACAGGAACTAAATTATTAGCCGTTATAGCAAGTATTGATGCAATGTATGTATTAGCAGGTACAATCACCTCATCACCATCGTTAATGACCCCTAATAATTTCCACGCCCTCATTACTAAAACAAGAGCATCCAACCCATTAGCAACACCTATTGCATATTTTGTACCACAATAAGAACTGAAATTATTTTCAAATGCTTTTAGTTCATCCCCTGTGATATAAAATCCGGATTTAATAACTCTGGTTGCTGCCTCTAATAGTTCCGCTTCGTACTGAGCATTTATCTGTTTGAGATTTAAAAAATCAATCATTATAGTAACCTTTAATAAAATTCAATGTTTCTCTATCATTACCTTTTTCCAGGTAATCAATTACTGTCAGACCATTAAAGTCCTTCAACGATAAATCAGCGCCCAGCGCAAACAATCTCTTGAAACCAGAATAATCTTTACTTTTTGACATATAACTCTTGTAATACATAGCAACTGTAGTGCCATTATTATTGGTATCGTTTATATTCGCACCTAACTCAACTAGTTTCTCAATCATGTCAATACGCCCGTAGTATGCAGCTACAATAACCGGACTCCAACCTTGTTCGTTTTTCTCATTAATATAAATCATCTTGTTTGAATGGTTACTTATAGCCTTAACATTCCCTTCACGGCATAAGTTTAAAAAATCTTCAAGATTATCTTTAAATAAATTTAAATCATAATCAATAGTAGACAATATTATTTGCGAATCATCCTCAAATATAATCCTACCTGGCTTTTCATTTGTTTTTTTATCAAGTATTTTCCCATGAAAAACCATACTTCCTTGCACAGAAGGTAACTGATAATCTCGAAAAGAATAAGCTCTGACTTGCTGTAATATTTTTTCCGCAGTCTGGTTATAATCAATATTTAATTGATTATAGTTTATGCTTTTTTTAGAGTAATAAGTTGATTTTTTTGCACTTTGTTTGGATTTTACAAAGTTCCCAGCAATCAAACTTGGTAGGTTTTTTATAACTAATTCAGTACCGAATCTGATATATTTTAAATATAAGCTTTTCGCAGTTTCGTTTTCTTCAAGTTGAAATGATATCTGATCAATAATATCACCTGTATCTATTCCACTATCTATACAATGTAACGTCACCCCACTTTTTTCTTCGCCATTTAATATCGGCCATGCTGAAGTATACATGCCCTTATATTGAGGTAATAATGAAAAATGGATATTAAAAACTTTATCGTGAGAAAACTTTTCGGGTGCAATTATCTTATCATATTCAAGCGATAAAAATATTGCACCTTCCATTCTATACGCATCATTCAGGCTAATTTCTTGCAACTTCTTTTCATGGCAATACTTTTTAAACGAACGTTGAAAACCATTTTCACCTTGATCATTTTGATTAAATAAAACAAATACTTCTATTTTTTTATCATAGTTAATTAACCATTCAGTGACGCTTATAGCAATGTTATTTTTTCCTGCGATAATGATTTTCATTTTTTCATCACATCAATAAAATAATTATAATCCCGAATATAATCTGATTCATCATATTCATGGCTTGCTAATATTAATAAAACGCAGTCTTCCGAAAAGTTACTAATTTCACGCCAAATGCAAGAATCGATAAGTAATCCTTGAGATGGGTTGTTTAAAAAAATTTTGACTCTTTCCTTACCATCATCAAGCAAGAATTCGCATGAACCTTTTAAAGCTATTGCAACCTGCTTTAATTCTTTATGTGCATGATATCCACGCGTTACACCCTTCTTTGTGTTGACAATATAATACACTCGCCTGATTTCAAATGGTATATTTGTATCTCTTTCTAAAGACACTAATGAGCCTCGTTCATCGCCATGAATTTGAAGAGGTAATAGTTCAACTTTCATTTTTTGACGTCTCTACTAACTTAATTAAATATTTGCCATAGTGGTTTTTACTAAGTGACTCACCGCGTTCTTTCAATTCTTCGTTCGTTAGCCAACCGTTTCGCCAGGCTATTTCTTCTGGACAAGCAACCATCATACCTTGTCTTTTCTGGACCGTTTCTACAAAGCTTCCTGCTTCAATAAGACTGTCGTGTGTACCAGTATCAAGCCAGGCAAAGCCCCTACCGAGTTGTTCAACATGAAGCTCCTTCATCTCCAGGTATTTTTCATTTATTGATGTAATTTCCAACTCGCCCCGACTCGATGGGACAATTTTTTTAGCAATATCGATAACTTTATTATCGTAAAAATAGAGCCCTGTTACAGCCCAATTTGATTTAGGCTTATTTGGTTTTTCTTCTATTGACAATGCCCGGTTGTGATCGTCGAACTCAACCACACCAAAACGTTCAGGATCCATAACCTGATATCCAAAGACTGTTGCCCCCTTATTATTTTCAACAACTTTTTTAAGTTTAGGACTAAAACCTTGTCCAAAGAAAATGTTATCTCCAAGAACAAGACATACAGAGTCATTAGCAATGAATTCTTCACCGATAATAAATGCTTGGGCAAGCCCATCTGGATTAGGCTGTACTTTGTAGGCCAAATTAATTCCAAACTGACTGCCGTCGTTCAATATTCTTTTGAAACTAGCCTGATCTTCCGGGGTTGTAATGATCAAGACATCCTTTATTCCTGCAAGCATAAGTACGGAAAGCGGATAATAAATCATTGGCTTATCATAAATAGGTAACAGTTGCTTAGATACGCCTAATGTTAATGGGTAAAGTCTGGTGCCGGAACCACCTGCAAGAATAATGCCTTTCATATTAATTTAATCCTAGACGTTCACGCTGATAACTACCATCCTGTACTCTTTTACACCATTCTTGGTTAGCGATATACCAGATAACGGTTTTTTTAATTCCGCTCTCAAATGTTTCCTGCGGCTTCCATCCTAATTCACGAGCAATTTTTCCAGAATCAATAGCGTAGCGACGATCGTGGCCAGGGCGATCTTCAACATAAGTAATGAGTTCGCTATATGAGGTTTCTTTAGGGGCGATTTCATCTAAAATATGACAAATCGTGTAAACAACATCGAGGTTTTTTTTCTCATTGTGCCCACCGATATTATACGTTTCTCCCACCTTGCCTGTTTTAACAACTGTCAGAAGAGCTCTGGCATGGTCTTCGACATATAGCCAATCGCGAATTTGATCTCCCTTGCCATATATGGGTAGAGGTTTACCTTCAAGCGCATTTAATATAACGAGTGGGATAAGTTTTTCAGGGAAATGATAAGGACCGTAATTGTTTGAGCAATTGGTGATAAGTACGGGTAGTCCATAGGTGCGGCACCAGGCTCTTACCAAATGGTCACTAGAAGCTTTTGAGGCAGAGTAAGGGCTGCTGGGCTCATAACCTGTATCTTCTGTAAAAAGAGGTAACTCAGCGCTTCCGTCTATATCGTCTGGATGCGGCAAATCTCCATAAACTTCGTCCGTAGAGATATGATGGAATCTAAAGTTTTGTTTTCTCACTGAATCAAGCTTGAGCCAGTATTGTCTTGTCGCTTCAAGTAACGTGTACGTTCCAACAATATTGGTTTGAATGAACGTGGCTGGCCCTGTGATTGAACGATCTACATGACTTTCGGCTGCTAAATGCATTATCGCATCAGGCTGATGACGTTGAAAAATATTTTTCAGTGCATCGGCATCGCATATATCAGCTTGCTCAAATGTATAGCGTTGATCACTTTCGATTTCTTTGAGGGATTCAAGATTACCTGCATAGGTCAGTTTATCAACATTTACCACCTGATCTTGCGTGTTATTAATGATATGTCGAACGACGGCCGAACCAATAAATCCTGCACCACCCGTAACTAAAATTTTCACAATCGCTATCCAGAATATTATTTTTAGCACTACATTCTAAAAAGATATTATCTATTCGATTCAGAATGCCATAAATTTATCCGAAAGATAAATTATTAGAAGAAGTTCATCGATATAAATCAAAAACGCGGCTTTGTTGAATAAATGGATTTTATGCTGTGGTACTATGAAAACGGTTGTTTCAGATAACATAAAATCAATGCGTTACATGCTTGCGTATGACGGTGTTCTGTCTGGCATCAGCGTTTTCTACCAAAACAGTGCAGACAAAACAGAATGATTACCTATTATTCAACAAAGCCCAAAAACGCTTAAAACTTATCTACCAGGACATGCTTATCATTTTGATTTGTTAAATTTCTTTGCTTAACTCTTTGAAAACGCGTTGACTTATAAATAACAGTATTAAACGATAAAAATATACGGTGATGACTCCAATTAGTAGAACATATGCCTCTCGATGAAGGCACCGATGACTTTTTCGTGGATCTCGATGGAACGAGAGAAACAAATTGTTTTGCGCGCCAGTCGCTTGATACGGGTGCGAAGCG
>NZ_VZPF01000086.1 GCF_008801695.1 Pantoea stewartii subsp. stewartii | reverse complement strand
ATGGAGGCGAAGCGCCTCAAGGAGCCATGTCCGGTGTTTCACGCGATAGTGTCCATTAAAAAATGATGGACACTATTTTCCCGGAACCGGAGCCCGCTGCACAGACGGTTTAAATGTGACGCTTACAAGTGATCTACTATTCCGAGCAGTTATTTAGCTGGTTTCGGTCCGTGATAAAATACAGGGGAAACTTTGTAAGAGGCGCGGGTTAATTTGGCGAGGGCGAAGCGGCATAAGTGACGAATAATTCAGCACTTAGCGGTGCTATTTTCCGCACAGCTGACCAGACACTGAATAGCAGGCAAAAAAAAGCCGGGCAATATGCCCGGCGCTTAATTAGCATTTAAGAAATCATTCGGGGGTGAATGAAGATAAGAAATAAATGATGATAGCGGGTGTAATTATAGGGATTATGGGAAAGATGTTTTATCATTGAGTGCTTAGGAATATTCCCACTAAAATCATAGGAATAACTATTATTAAGTAAGGGATTATCAATTTGTGCTTTATTTTTTATCACTCTGTGCGGCTAATTAGTTCCATAATATTCATATCCTGAAATAAATTTCACAGTTAAAGAAACCCTTTCTGAAATTTCGTATCATTTTAGCGATGGATTATTACGCTTGTTGAAATAATAATGGGCCTTCAACCGATTTATCATCGATCAGCAGTGGCAAATATAAAAGGCTTTGGGCTTTGTTGAATAAATGGATTTTATGCTGTGGTACTATGAAAACGGTTGTTTCAGATAACATAAAATCAATGCATTACATGCTTGCGTATGACGGTGTTCTGTCTGGCATCAGCGTTTTCTACCAAAACAGTGCAGACAAAACAGAATGATTACCTATTATTCAACAAAGCCAATATAAAAGGCACATAACAGAGGGTAATAAAATGAAGCGTCACATTCTCTCCCTGGCGATCCCGGCTTTACTCGCAGCGGCAGGATCGGCAAATGCGGCTGAAATCTATAATAAAGACGGCAATAAATTAGATTTATTTGGCAAGGTAGACGGCCTGCACTATTTCTCGGACAACGACAGTAGCAATGGCGATCAGTCGTATGTGCGTTTTGGCTTCAAGGGTGAAACCCAGGTTACCGATCAACTGAGCGGCTACGGCCAGTGGGAATACCAGGCCGCGCTCAACAATTCAGAAGCCCAGGGAACAGCTGACAGCTATACCCGTGTTGGCTTTGCCGGGTTAAAATTCGGCGATGCGGGCTCATTCGACTATGGCCGTAACTACGGTGTCGCTTACGACATTGGCGCGTGGACAGACGTGCTGCCTGAATTCGGTGGCGATACCTATGGCGCGGATAACTTTATGTTCCAACGCGGTAACGGCATGGCAACCTACCGTAACAACGGCTTCTTCGGACTGGTCGATGGCTGGAACTTTGCGGTTCAGTATCAAGGCAAGAACGATAACCCCACTGAAACGTCAGGCGGTCGTGATGTGTTGGGTGAGAACGGCGACGGCTGGGGCCTGAGCACCACGTACGATCTGGGATCGGGCTTCGGCATCGGTGCCGCGACCTTCCAGTCCGATCGTACTAATAACCAAAATGGTAATGCGCCAGGCATTCTGGGACGCGGTGATAAAGCTGCAGCCTATACCGGTGGCCTGAAATACGACGCCAACAATATTTACTTGGCCGCGATGTACACGCGCGCCTATAACGCCATCAGCTTTGGCGACAGCACCAGCGGCAACCAGGCGAACACCGCTTACGGATACGCCGATAAAGCCGACAACTGGGAACTGGTGGCGCAGTACCAGTTTGATTTCGGTCTGCGTCCGTCTCTGGCGTACATCAACTCACGCGGTACTGATGTCCAGAACTGGGGCAAACAAAATCTGAAGAAATACGTCGACGTAGGGGCGACTTACTACTTCAACAAAAACATGTCGACCTATGTTGATTATAAAATCAACCTGCTGGACGATAATGACTTTACCAAAGCGGCCGGTATCAATACCGACGATGTGGTGGGTGTAGGACTGGTTTACCAGTTCTGATAAGAGCAGGGAGCGCTATGCGCTCCCTGCGTTATTCCTCACCCACCGAGGCTGGCGGATGGTTTTCGTCTGACGGCACAAGAACGTTGCCGTATCTCGCCCCTTCAAACGCCACACCTGACAAGGTAAACGCGGCGTAACTTAACCAGCGTTGTAACGCCGTCATTCCGATTTCTGGCTTTTCCATCCTCTCTCTCCCGGCAACGCAGATAGCATTACACGTGCAGGATTCATGCCAGTCCGACCGCTCTCATAGCCACGGACATCTCGCCCGTTTTGCTACAATGGCCGGCGATTCAGGGGAAGAGAATGACCTTTGATGGTGCAGACGTGATCAACGACGGCGTAGATAAGTCGTAACCATGTGGCGGTGACGGCGTTGTTGCCAGGTTTTATAACTGCCAATAACGAACAGGCCCAGCGCAACGGCAAGGATTATATAAATCATCTGTTGCTCCTTATGCTTACGCCCTCAGTATTGAGGAGAACGATCCAGTCTGTGCGACTCACTCAGCTTTATCAACCAGTTTTAATTTAATTTACTTAATGTTTATGCTTTGAAACAGGCATAAAACGCCCGTTATGGATGAATAATGATGAGAAGTAAGATTAATCTGCTGTTAGTGACGGCGGTCCTGCTGGTAGCAGGATGTGATCATCACGCATCAAAAACCAAAGACGGAATGGTGCTGGAAGGGAAAACGATGGGAACGGTGTGGCGGGTGAGCCTGGCGGGCGTGGATGAAACGCGTAAAGCCGATCTGCAGCAGCGCATTCAGCAACAACTTGATGCCGACGATGCCGAACTTTCAACCTGGAAGGCTACCTCCGTGCTCTCTCGCTTTAATCAGAGCCGCGCCACCACGCCGCAGCCGGTGAGTGAAAACATGGCTGATATTGTGACGATGGCTTTACGTATCGGTAAAAAAACAGCAGGTGCCATGGATATTACGGTGGGACCGCTGGTGAATTTATGGGGGTTTGGGCCGGATAAACAGCCCGTGCATATTCCCGATGATCAACAGATTGCTGCGGCCAGAGCGTTGACCGGCTTACAGCATTTGCGCGTCATACAGGGCAGCAACGGACAATGGCTGCAGAAAGATCTGCCAGGCTTGTATGTTGACCTCTCCACTATGGGCGAAGGATTTGCCACCGATCATCTGGCTCGCCTGATGGAGCAGGAAGGCATCAATAACTATCTGGTGTCGGTCGGGGGAGCCGTTTTATCCCGCGGAATGAACGCGCAGAACCAGCCGTGGCGGGTTGCGATTCAAAAACCGACCGACAGAGAAAATGCGGTTCAGGCCAGAGTCGATCTGCAGGGCCATGGGATCAGTACGTCGGGGAGCTATCGCAACTATTATGAACTGGACGGCAAACGCCTCTCCCACATTATTGATCCGGCCACAGGCCGGCCTGTCGATCACAAGCTGGTTTCGGCAACCGTGATTGCCACGACCGCGATGGAAGCCGACGGCTGGGATACCGGGCTTATGGTGCTAGGCACAGAAAAAGCCAAAGCGCTGGCTCTGAAAGAGAAGCTGGCGGTGTACCTGATTACGAAGGAAGGGGACAAATTTGTGAGCTGGATGTCGCCACAATTTACCGCTTTCATTATTCCATCTGACTGACAGAGAGAAACGCATGCTGGATCTGTTTAGTGACGCTTCACCCTGGCAGGAACCGCTGGCGGACGGCGCCGTGATATTGCGGCGACGTGCCCGCGATCAGGCCGACGCACTGTATGAGGCGATCATGACGATTGCGAAGAGCAATCCGTTTGAACACCGTATTACGCCGGGAGGATACCGCATGTCCGTCGCCATGACCAACTGTGGTGATTTTGGCTGGTCCACGGATGCGCGCGGCTACCGTTACAGTGAGCAGGACAGCACACATCAACGCCAGTGGCCTGCGATGCCGGAGACGTTCCGGCTACTGGCCCGTCAGGCGGCAGAAGAGGCGGGCTTTCCGGCGTTTAATCCGGATGCCTGCCTGATCAACCGCTATGAACCTGGGGCAAAACTGACTTTGCATCAGGATAAAGACGAGAAAGATCTGCTTCAGCCGATCGTTTCTGTGTCGCTGGGGTTGCCTGCTGTATTTCAGTTTGGTGGTTTTGAACGCAGCGATCAGGCGCAGCGGGTGCTACTTGAACACGGCGATGTGGTGGTCTGGGGCGGCCCGTCTCGCCTGCGTTACCATGGAATATTGCCGCTGAAAGCCGGTATTCATCCGCTGACTGGCGCGTTCCGCTATAACCTGACATTTCGCCGGGCGTTTTAACGTGCGCAAGTTAGTGCGAATAACTATTACTATCATTTGCCATCACTTTACACTGCAGGCTCACTGGATTGCCGGGTAAGGTTTTATGGCGTTGTTACAGGTTGTTTTTAATCAGTATCGCTGGCCGTTTATTGGCGTGATTTTGCTCACCCTGCTGAGTGCGGCATTGGGATTAGGCATGATTGCGTTTATTAACAGCCAGATGATTGTTGCGGTGAATACCTCGCTAAGCGTGTTGCCGGCTTTTCTGGCTCAGGTCGCGCTGCTGATGGCGGTGACCCTGGCCTCACAGCTGTCGCTGACCTGGCTGGGGCATCAGTTTGTCTGGCGGCTGCGCGGCGAATTTATCAAACGTATTCTGGATACGCGCGTGGAGCGCATCGAGCAAACAGACAGTGCGCAACTGCTGGCAGGATTAACCAGCGATATCCGGGCCATTACCCTTGCGTTTGTGCGTCTGCCGGAGCTGATTCAGGGCAGCATTATCACGCTGGGTTCAGCGCTCTATCTTGCCTGGCTGTCGCCGAAAATGTTGCTGGTGACCAGCGGCTGGCTGGCTGTGACGTTGGTGGGCGGCTGGATGCTGGTTTCCCGGTTTTATCAGCACATGGCGAAACTGCGTGAAGTTGAAGACAACCTTTACCGTGACTACCAGACGGTGATTGAAGGACGTAAAGAGCTGCAGCTTAACCGCGCGCGTGCCCGACTGATTTATGACACGGTTTATCAGCAGGATGCCCGCGCTTACCGGCACCACATTGTGCGCGCCGATACTTTCCACCTCAGTGCCGTCAACTGGTCCAATATAATGACGCTGGGTGCTATCGGCATGGTCTTTTTCATGGCAAACAGTCTGGGCTGGGCGAACACGGCTGTCGCAGCAACGTTTTCCCTGACGCTGCTGTTTCTGCGCACGCCGCTGCTGTCGGCGGTAGGGGCCTTGCCGACATTGCTCAGCGCGCAGGTGGCCTTTCGCAAACTCGCGCTGTTTGAACTTGCACCTTATCAACCTGATTTTCCTGTCCCCGCAGCAACAACTCCGTGGCAAACGCTTGAGTTGCGCGACGTCACCTTTCATTACGGTGAAAACGGGTTTCGGGTGGGGCCGGTCAACCTGACGCTTCGTCGTGGCGAACTGGTGTTTTTGATTGGCGGTAACGGCAGCGGTAAGTCGACGCTGGCGATGCTGCTGACAGGTCTGTATCAGCCCCAGTCCGGTTTTCTGGTGATCGACGGTCAGCCGGTCGATGCTGGCGACCGGGATGCCTGGCGGCAGCATTTTTCAGCCGTCTTTACCGATGTGCACCTGTTTGATCGCCTGATTGACAGTCAGGGCGAACCGGCTTCGCCTGCCCGTGTCCAGCTATGGCTTGAAAAGCTAAAAATGCAGGACAAGCTGAAGATTGAGGGGAATAAGATACTTAATCTGCAACTGTCGAAGGGGCAGAGCAAAAGACTGGCGTTACTGTTGGCGGTGGCGGAACAACGCGACGTCTTGCTGCTGGATGAGTGGGCCGCCGATCAGGACCCGCATTTCCGCCGGGTGTTTTACCGCGAACTGCTGCCTGCGTTGCAGGCGGCGGGCAAGACCGTCTTTGCAATCAGCCATGATGATCACTACTTCATTCATGCCGATCGTCTGCATGGAGATGCGCGATGGCAGGCTGTATGAGTTAACCGACAGTGAGCGCGAACGGGCCACGCAGGATGCGATAAAGCTTACCGACACCGGCTTGTAGACGCGTGGCAGCCGTTGCCGGCGCATCGACGATTAACGGAAATAAGACAAAAGATAAAGCCGCTCAAATCAGCGGCTTTTCAATGTTGGGTTGGCGTTTTCAGCTTCCACTCAGGCCTGACAGTGCCAGAGCCAACAACGGTGGGTTGGTCGCTTGAGATAATCAATCATTGGGTGGGATGGCAAAGTTTTTCAGTGACACAACAAAGTGGTGTTGGCCTTTACTGATGCGCGCACCGCGATCGCACCACTGACTTGCCAGACGGAAGAAATCGTCACAACCGATGTCGTATGCCAGCTCCACCTTACTGATGCCTGAATGCAGTAAGTCTTCTGCATCCTTCAGGTTCTTAGCTTTGATGACCATATCTGTATCCTCGATTTCAGGAAGCAACAGAATAAGTTATTTTTATTACAAAATTGTTTCAATTTCATGAATGGCTGTCATATTTGCCCGTTTTGTGAAGCCACAAACACTTTGCATGTCACGTTAACCCAATGACTTTTTTCCTGAATCTCCCTTTCAGGCCTTTTTCTGGCAAGCCAGAGGGAAACCGCCTCAGCATTGCCCGACTGACTATCCGCTCATTGCCATGCTATCTGTTCTGCGTTTTCCGCTTTCACGGTTGGGGTGGCTTTGTTGAATAATAGGTAATCATTCTGTTTTGTCTGCACTGTTTTGGTAGAAAACGCTGATGCCAGACAGAACACCGTCATACGCAAGCATGTAACGCATTGATTTTATGTTATCTGAAACAACCGTTTTCATAGTACCACAGCATAAAATCCATTTATTCAACAAAGCCGGTTGGGGTTCACTTTCTGCTGCTTGCCGGACAGGCCCCTGCGACAGAAAACTGAGATCGCTGCCGGACGGGCGCTGATAAATACGTAATGAAAAAACGTTAGCGATGGCATAGATATATTCAAAGATTGCCGACTGCGTATTTTCATAGTCCACCCAGAGTACGGAGGAGGTAAAGCAGTAGATCTCAATCGGTAACCCTTCGGCTGACGGTTTCAGCGATCTCACCACGATATACATGTCTTTGTGGATATCCTCCCGCTGTGTCAGCCAGGCAGTAAGATAGTGACGAAAGACCATCAGGTTAGTCATGCCGTTTTCAACAAACCAACGGTCACCGACCGCGCTCAGTTCCCGACCATCCATCAGCTTTGACAGTTGTTCGCTGATGCCGCGGACCTGGACCATCGGCTCCAGCATGGCATGATCTACAAAGCGTATTGACGTTTGATCAAGGTAGAAACTCCGCATAATGCGTCGTGCCCCGGAGGAAAACATTGCCTGCCAGTTGGTGTACGTTTCGGTCAGAAAGGTTTTTGTGGGCACACGCGAAAGTGTATTGTCCCAGTTACGAATGGTGATGGTGTGCAGCGCAATATCAATGACCTCGCCACTGATATTATTCGCGGGCAGCTCAATCCAGTCGCCAAGCTGTAGCACGTCATTCGATGAGAGCTGAATATTCGCCACCAGTGGTAACAAGGTGTGCTGAAAGACCAGCATCAGAACCGCTGCCACGGCACCCAGACTGGAGATGATAATGGCTGGCGACTTATTCGACATAATGGCCAGGATCATTATCGCAGAGATAATGTGGACCAGAATCTTACCGACCTGAATATAGCCCTTGATTGAATGATTTTTACGTTTTGATTTTTTGACATAGGAGATGTTCACAATCTCCAGTACTTCATTAAAAAACAGCGACAGATAAACCATAAATAAAATGCCGCAAATGGTTTTTATGGCGATTAACAGGTGCTCGGGCAGGTCCGGCATAAACTGCAACAGGAAGTAGACCGTGATGACCGGAATAAAATTGGATAGTTTTTCAGACAATCTGACATCTTTATCCAGCGGCACCTGATTCTTGTGACTGCTGAAGAACACTTTACGCACCACTCTGACCACAAAAAATTTGCATATCAGATGGGCTACCAGGCCCGCGACAATCAACACCAGGAGGTTAACAGCAATAGAACGGGCGGGTTTATTCTCGATAAAGTGTTGTATGTCGTTAAAATAATTCATGTTAATCGTAAGCCTGGAAATGTTGCTGGTATTCAACCACAAACCTGTTGATGGCGATAAGCGTAGCGTGCGCCTGCTCTTCGCGCGACCGCGGTTAAATAAATTGTTGTTTGTGCCTGAACCTAAGCCGCGCGGCGACAGCCAGGAGGTGATGACCCTACTGTTGTTGACGTGCGCGGCTATCTGTTTCAGCGTGGGTCGTTAACCGCGATGTTTTGTCGATGCATCGCATTGTCTCATGAAGGTGAGTGCGGGTAACGCGCGGAGGTCTCCATCGCAACAAACCGCATTGCAGATTAAGGCAGGGGAGAGGCGAATCAGAGAAGGAATAATATCGTCGGCGTTTTTCTCCTTTGCACAGGAAAGGTGATTAGCGTCGGGTTTTATACTTGCAGAAAATTAAATTTTTGATGGTGACTGACGCGTATTAACCAGGCTGCTGTCGGTTTTATCCCAGGCGAGATGATGGCTGAATATATGCCCATATACGCTGAATACATGGAATATATGGTTATTATTTTGCTTATGAGAGCGTTATCGTAGGTTAAAAATACCTCTAAAACATATGCTTATCGCCACCTCTTTTCAGGAAGGTGGAAAATGAAAACGCACATAACGTCAACCATTCATGCCGATTACGCTGTTCAGTCAGACCGCTCGGGTCGTGTAGGCTTTATTGAGAAGGCCGGATTTGGGGCCGGTGATGCAGCCTGTAATATGTTGTTCAACCCGATAACCCTGTTCCTGTCATTTTTTTATACGGATATATTTGGTCTGGCTCCGGGCGTGGTGGCGACCATCTTTCTTGTTGTCCGTTTTGCAGATGCGATTTTTGATCCTTTTTATGGCGCCTGGATTGATAAAACCACCACACGCTGGGGGCGCTTTCGTCCTTCGCCGTACCGTTTGCCATGAGTTGTATGGTGATGTTTTACACGCCCGATTTGCAGGGTAATGCAAAGATCCTGTATGCGTTTATTACCTATCTGATTTTGTCACTGCTGTATTCCGGTGTGAATATTCCGTACTGCTCGCTAGGCGGTGTTATCACCACCAATGCGCAGGAGCGGGTGTCCTGTCAGCAGTTTCGTTTTATGGGCGCTGGCTTTGCCAGCTTATTCTGTACTCTGACATTGTTGCCGATGGTGGCTTTCTTCGGTAATGGCAACCGGCAAATGGGCTTCTTTTGGGTCATTACGATTTTTGCCGTGATTTCCCTGTTCCTGTTTGTCTTTTGCGTGGCTACGACACGGGAGCGCGTGATCCCCAAAAGCAACGCCGGGGATTCCATCTTTAACATTATCCGGCAAATCATGAAAAACGATCAGTGGGTCGTCTGTGTCTTTGCCATGTTCCTGGATTGTATTCCATCGTTTGTGCGCGGGGCCGCGTGTATTTATTTTGCCAAATACGTGATGGGGCTAAACGATTATTATGCCACGCTATTTCTGAGCACCGGGATTGTCGCCGGGATTCTGGGTTCCTATATCACACCGTATTTCACCAACCGCTGGTGCAAAGTCACCGTTTACCAGGCATGCAAAGCTATCGCGTTGATGATGTCTGTCGGGTTCTTTTTTCTGCCCGCGCAGAGTGTGCTGGTGGTCTTTGTCTGGTTCTTTGTTCTGTCAGTGATTCATCAAATTGGCGCGCCCATTCTGTGGTCGTTTATTGGCGATGTGGATGACTATGGCGACTGGAAAACGGGTAAACGTCTGTCCGGCATCTGTGCCTCCGGTAACCTGTTTTCACTCAAAATTGCGCTGGCCGTCAGTGGCGCGATGGTGGGGGCCGTGCTGTCGGTTACCGGTTATCAGGCCAATGTCGCCATTCAAAAAGCTAGCGCGATTGCGGGCATTTATACGCTGATGGTCTGGATTCCGGTCGTGGGTTATCTGCTTTCTGTGTGGCTGGTCCGCACGCGCTACATACTGACCACGGCCAGAATGAAAACCATCGAAGACGACCTGTTATCGACGCATCCTGAGTGAGCCTCTGCGCGTTCGCCACAGAGAAGACAGAAGGGGAGAAAATGATTAAGTACTTTTTTCAAAAACAAAACTACATCGGCCAGGTCAATGACGCGCTGTACGGTTCTTTTGTGGAACATCTTGGACGTGCGGTCTACAGCGGTATCTATGAACCCGGTCATGTCACGGCGGATCGGCACGGTTTTCGTCAGGATGTGGGGGCCCTGGTACAGGATCTGGGGATTAACACCGTACGCTATCCTGGTGGCAACTTTGTCTCCGGTTACAACTGGCGAGACGGTATTGGGCCGCAAGCTGAGCGTCCGGTGCGGCTGGATTACGCATGGCTTACCAAAGAGAGCAATCAGTTTGGCATTGATGAGTTCGCGACCTGGTGTGAAAGCTATGGGCTGACGCCCATGATTGCCGTAAATCTTGGCACCGGCACGCCGCAGGAGGCCGGTTACTTTATTGAGTACTGTAATGTGGCATCGGGGACCGCGCTGAGCGATTTGCGTATCCAGCATGGTCGGGCAGCGCCGTACAATTTTAAACTCTGGTGCCTGGGTAACGAGATGGACGGTGACTGGCAAACCGGGCAACTGAGTGCAGAAGATTACGTGAAAAAAGCCCGTGAAACGGCAAAAATCATGCGCTGGGTCGATCAGGATATCAGGCTGGTCGCCTGTGGCAGTTCAAACTCGTTACAGGCCAGTTATCCGGAATGGGATCGCATCGTTCTGGAAGGGCTTTATCATCAGATCGATTACCTTTCCTGCCACCACTATTTTGAAAACAGCACCGGCAATCCGCAGGACTTCCTGGCGTCTTTCCAGCGAATGGATGATTTTATTCATACCATCACGGCCACAGCCGACTATGTGAAAGCCAAACTGCGTAGCGATAAAAAAATGATGCTGTCGTTTGATGAATGGAATATCTGGTCCATCGAAGGCGAGCCCTGGCAGGATTACTTCACCGATCCCGCTAATCGCTACCAGGAAGCACCGCCTTTACTTGAGCAGTCTTACACCTTCCTTGACGCGCTGACGTTTGGCGGGCTGATGTGCTCGTTACTCAATCACTGTGACCGCGTAAAAATGGCTTCTCTGGCCCAGTTAGTTAATGTGATTGCCCCCATCTTTACCCGTCCGGGAGGCGAGGCCATTCGCCAGACGATCTACTGGCCTTTCCAGATGGTGAGCCATTGCGGGCGAGGGCATGCCTTACGCTATTTTGCCAATGTTCCCACCCTGAATACGGTGCACGGCGAAACCCGGCAGATACAGAGCGCGGCGGTGTACAACGAAGAGAAACAGCAAATTGCCTTCTTCGCGCTCAATATGCACGAGCATGATGCAGCGGATGTGGCCTTTATGCTCGATGGCTTTGGTGAAGGGACGATAGCCGAACACAGCATACTGGCAGGTTATGCGCTGGACGCAAAAAACACTTTTGCTCAGCCCGACAACGTGGTGCCAACGTCACGCACGCTCACTGAGGCTGAACGTCGTCAGATGCAGGTGACGTTGCCGCCGCTGAGCTGGAACCGGGTGCTGATTGATCTGCGGGGCTGAATACAGGCCGGGCCGGCCAGGTTGGCGGGCCCGGAGACAGACATAAAAAAACCAACCGTAAAGGTTGGTTTTTCACGAGAGAATGTGAATTGCGATTTTAATTCATTGATTATGTTGTGTTAATTTATTTTATGTTTATGGTCGTATAACTAAACGTATAGCTAAAGGAAAAAGCCATACCGTTATTTGTTTGTTTTCTGACCTATTCCACCGTTCTACAGATCGGTAAATTACGTTTTTCTGCTCCCCTATAAAGAAAATCGCCATTTTTGCTGTCCCACCTGTACCACTTCAACAAATCCCTTTACTGGCGGGGCTTAGAGGCGGTACAGGACATAAAAAAACACCAGTTACCACCCGTCCCAGCCTGTACCACTATCCGGGGGAACACAGGCCCATTGATAGCTCTTACCCCCTGAAAAGCGGATCATTCCGGATCGGCGAACTTGACACTTTTCCCCCAGACCTTAACAAAACTTAGCATCGCAACTTGACACTTTTTGGCGTAATGAATGCTATGAATACACTGCAAAGCCAGTAATGGCATGGGTTGTAGAAAGATTGGCTCTTTTATAGAAGAGGGAAAAAGCGGAAGTTTTTGGATCGGACAGCTTTACACTTTTGGGCGGGGAAAGTGTTAACCTGCCGTTTCGTTTAGCCGAGTGCGGTTGACACTTTGACGGTTTATCTATGGTTGCCTCTCGCCCGTTCGGCCAGGGCAGACATTCCGGCTTCGCTCCAGTAGTCCACATCGTCCGGGTGCATGGCAGCAACGTAACAGACTTCACGTCTGAGCAAAGAAATCGCCAGTTCGGCATTCTGAAGAAAATCATACTGCTGAAAATAATGCTCTGCGTCACCATCATCAAGCCAGACACCGCCATCATCCAGAAAATCTATTTCCCAGTTCAGTTCACTGGCGGCATCCCGGACACGCTGCATAATCTCGGCGTTATTTACTGGTGCCGGCTTTTTTCCATCACTGGCTCTGACTGCCTCCCAGAACTGCCCCCATGTCATTTCGAGAGTACGATTAGCCCAGGGATCAGCCGCCGTTTCCGCTACGTCTTTCGGGGGCTGCTGCTGGCGCTCCGTTGCGGCCACGTCGATTTTACTCCCTGACATAACGATTTCGCCTTTCTCTATCCAGTCATAAACCGCCTGGCGGCTTACACCACGATGTTTCGCATACGCTGATTTACTCATTAGCATAGTTATCTCCAGTGCAGGAACGGCCATACAGCGAGGCTCACGCCGCTGTAAGCTTCTCCAGTTCGGTGAGACGTTCAGAAAGTTTATCCAGCGTTGCATTTGCGGGTTTGAGTGCTTCTGCCATTACTGCCGTCACCATTGCGGCCAACCGTTCGCCTTCATCCTGGCTCGTTACTTCCACGCCCGTTGGCTGGCCGTCTTTATCCCATACGCCCAGCGGCACCAGCGCAACGTGATCGATAAGATATGGCACGCCCTCGATAAGGAAATTATTATCGTCGCCGGTTGCGTTCGGAACATCCGCACAGCCAGAATCACCACAAAAAATCACTGACGGGCTGGTAGAAATACCGTCTTTTTCCTTCTCGATGTAATCAATAATTTCTTTGCCATAGATGCGGCAAACCGCCCACACCTCATCACCCCGGAGATATGGCAGCATCACGGTACCCACGATCCGGGACTCAGTACCCACAGCATCCAGCTTTCCACCTTGCGGATGGTCGATAATGACCGGAACACCCACGCACCGCTCCAGAAATTGCGCATTCAGGTATATCCGTGGATCGCGCCAGACGTGCTCTTTATCATTTGCCCGGAACGCCAGGCCGGTGCCAGTGATACGCATATTCACCAGCCACATATTGGTGAATTTATAAGGTGAAGGCAGCGCCCCATCACGGATTTGTTTTGCTGCATCTATTTCGGTTAAAAGCATAATCGGTGTCCTGTAGATAAAAAAGCCCCGGCTATGTGCAGGGGCCGGGGGGATCAATGAAGGCCGGTATTGATTTTGACGAGGCGGCGCGGCGGCGTTTTAAATGCATTCAGCCATACTCTCATATCGCCCTGATATTCGGTGATGCGGCGGCCAGCTTCATCCATGCGAACGGTCTGGTGCAGATAGCCGGGGGTGTTTTCCAGCGCCCAATCCACACTCTTAGTCGCTTCCTGATAAATCTGGTCTTCCAGCACAGAAAGCGTGGCTGAATCAGACACAGCACGGATATTCACATCGTGGAATTTCTTCGCCAGCTTCTGGATACCCATCAGCGCACGTTTACGGTAATCCATCGCCTTTTCACCAGAGAAAGGGGCTGGCGCACGCTTGCCAATGGCAACATAGGCCGAGTCCGCTTTCACCTGCGCATCGGTCATACTGCCTTCATCTTCATCGATTGCCGCTGTACGACCGGGTTCATTCCCGTCTGCTTTCTTCAGGTCAGCACCCTGCATTTCAGAGAGCACATTCAAAATTTCGCTGTTATCAACACCGTGCGACTCGGCCATGCTGCCGATTAGCTCCAGGAGTTTTGCCTTTAAATCTTCTTTTGGTACTGCCATCTTCATATCCTCAGTTATTTAATAAATTACACGCCTGATATAGCAGGGCGTTTTCTGCATTATTGAACGCTGACCTGATTCACCGCTTCGTAAATAGTTACCCACGAGTTACTACTATCAGCATTCAGAAATGATCCGACATGCCTTACCCCGATTATCTGGAAATTACCGTTGAAATTGACTTTGTCACGTTCTCGTGACCATGCTGCTGAACGGTCAGTGTTAACGGAGAGAATGGAAGCAGGACCAGAAATAACGTCTGAAGGCAAAGTGACAATATCGCCATTGCGTATATCATAGCGAAGCGGACATTTGAAAGTGACGGCGTTGTAGGCAATCCACGTAGGCTGACCAATCAGTTCATGAGGCAGGATAGATGTTTCATTGCTAAACCCCTCCCCTACATTATCAAACACTCTGATATTCCGACCGAAGAATGACACCTGAACGCCAAGATATTTGTCAGAATTGATAATCGCTTTTGAGTAGCTTCTGAGGACAGTTGCCAGAGTCTCCGGGCGGCTATATACCCCCGGTGCATCTTCCGGTAACACCAGCCTGTCGCTAATGCTGATTTCAACATTGAACCCACGGCTTTTGGGAAATGCCAGATTGAAAGCCCGTCGAAGGACATCACTGAGTTTTTCCCCTTGTTTCCCGTCAATGGTCAAACTGAATGGTGTGCCGTTTTCTTTCAGTAAAGGGGTCGGGTTAACGGAGAAATTAAGCGTTTGATTCGTACCAATCCAGTTTGCAAACGGGTTATAAATCTCACCACTGACGATAATCCCCGCCTGATGTGGATTCGCCAGAGGCAGTCCATTTTGAAATCCTGCCGTCAGCGTCACGAGACAACCGCTGAGATTCACAGACTGTCTCAGCATTGATAGCGGGAGGCCGTAGATCGTAATCAGCGTTCCACTACCGCACACATCATATCCAAAAATAGGAGCATCAAATTCAATGTGAAGCCCACGTCCAGGCGTTTCTGATGTGTCGAATGGCCCTATTGGCGTTCCGTCAGAAGCAAGCGGAATATTTCCGTTTTTATCCCTTATTTCCAGTCTGTAGTAACGCATTAACTACCTCGCTTCATGCGTGCTGAGTCATGGGGTGGAGGGCTTTATCCATCAGTCGGCGGGCAACTTCATGAATGCTGGGGGCGATACCAAGAGGGGAATTACTTCGCTCTTTCTCCTGCAACTGGTGGAGGGCATCAATTTGTTCTTTGGTGAGCAATACGGGTTTTACATTCGGGCTTCGCATGGTGTTTTCTCCTGACGATTACAACAATCATCATTGCATAATCTGAAATGATGATCCATTATGTTGCAGTTATCGCAAGATAACTTTCTCGTCTATTTCACCTTTGCCGCCTCACCTGCGGTGTAAGCAAAAAGCCCCGGAGCTGCTATCTCTGGGGCTTTTTTTATCGTGGAATGACCTGTCCGATAAGTTGAGCGTTGAAATCCGCTCCGGGGTTTTGTACTACCTCCAGTCTGAGCGGCTGTTGCGATGCCCCTGGATTGCTGAATGGCTGACCATTCCTGTTCATCGCCATTGCTTTAAGCACTTCATCATTACTTACTGTGCTCGCTGCTGGCCCGTTCTCATGGTTGATGATGCCGACAATCAGGCGTTTAATTTGCTCATTATTGGACGGTTCAATCTGTTCATTAATACCCATCCCGGTAAACTGAGACAGGTATTTTTTGTAGGCCACAGTGTCATTGTTGTCCTTCTTCGGGGCATAAATATCCATGATTTTATCAATCGTGTTTGTGCCACGTTTCAGATACAAACCAACCTGTCGATCAAGTGCTGCAATACCAGCGACCATCGACGGGAACTGAGCAAACCGGGCGTTAGGGCCATCTTCCAGCTTCGCGCCATATTGCCCGGCAAAATTCAGGTTTCCGGGATTGTTATTACGCAACCCACGCGGTAACTGATTATTACTGTAATTAGCCCATCCACCAGCAGACCAGCGCTTAGAGAGATCGGGAAACAGGTTATTACCTATAACCCCTCCAATCCCTCCGAGGGTTTGCCCCGTAGCCTTAATCAGCCCCCAGAAGCTGGTATCCTTTTTTTGGTCCTGTGAATATGGGGGAATAGCGGGTGCTGTCGATGTGGCCGGATGGCCCTGCATGAAATAGCTGGTCTTACGGGCTTCTTCGACTTTTGATCTCGTGGGAAAATTACTGCCTCCCCCGGCAAATCCAAGCATCCATTGTGCAGCCTTGCCGAGGGCTTTTACGATGGCACTGACGGTATCGGCAAATGTTTTTAAATCCCTCTGGAAATCATCGCTTCCCAGCCAGTTTCCCAGCTTCTCCAGACCTTTTCCGATCGCGTCAAACAACGCTTTCCCGTTCCGGCCATTAACAAAACGGTCAATGCTGCTGGTCAGACTGTCAGAAAGTTTGATAATCGGCCCGTTAAGCCTGCTTAGTGCGGTCAAAAACGAGTTGGTTATCCGCGATGAGTTGGACAGGAAATTCGCAGATACATCCTGATACCCCCTCATAACATCGGGACTCATCTGCGCATCAAGGCTTTTGGACTGATCGGCATACTGCTGCTTCAACTGCGGTAGCATACTGCTGTTTGCGGCTATCTGATTAAGATCACCTGCTCCAATCCAGTTAACGCCCATACCTTTAAGCGCCGGCAGCGCATTTTCACCGTATTGTTTCTGCACCCGATCAATCGCCGAAAGAAAATCAGGCAAATTTTTACCAGGAGAATTCTGCGGGTTCAGTCCCAGGGCACTGATTGCTCGTGATTCCTGGCTGGTGCGATCCTTCTGGGCGGTGGCCAGCGCCTGCATAATGCTGCTGGTAGCCGTGAAGCGTGTGCCAAATACGTTCTTCGCCGCCTGCTGCTGTCCCGTAGTAACGTTGTTCCCCTGGGCTGATTTATACTGCTCTGCGACACGCTGCGCCATGTAGCCATAGCCAAACGGCCCGGCAACGCCAAGAGCCGCTATTTTTGAACCCCATGATAACGTTGTGGTAAACAATCCTTTCAGGGTCGTGGTCGTGGTGGATAGAGTTTTATTGATCAGGCCGAAAGTTTTTGCGGTGGCCTGAGCCTCTTTATTCAACCCTTTGAAAAACTTATCCACGCCGGAAGTAAATCCAGCATCCTGTTTTTTCCCGCCTGTAGTTGCTGGCGGTTTAAATGCTGGCTGTTGCGGTACCGAAAAACCACTCGGCCCGATGGACAGAGCAGCCTTAAACTTATCTGATATTTCCTGTAGCTTTCTGATCTTCTCGTCGTCGAAGTCCAGCGTCAGTACGGGCAACCCGCCGCTATTCACCATAAAATCATCTCCTGTTTCATATCATCAACCGCGGCCATCCACGGCAAAGTACAACAGCAATAATGATTTCAAATATTGCAACAAACAAGATTGTTATTTCATTAATCGCAGCATTAAATGCCCGGACATAAAAAAGCCCACGCTTTCACATGGGCTAATTAACAGAAGGCATCAACGGTATCAGGTGGTAGCTGCGTTACTCATTCAGCGTATCAGGCAGTGATCCAGGGTCATTTTGTTGTTTCTCTGATTTCCGCTGCCAGGTCTGTTGGTTCTATGCAGCCGTCGCGGGTTGCCACACACGGCAGAATAAGTTCAACTCTGTCGCCGTCAATGCTGATTTCCACATTCGCCCAGGCTGCTACGGGTCGCCAGCCTGATTCATCTTCAAGGCGTAATTGCCAGCCCAGAGAAGGAGCCAGCAGACGAACTTTATAAAACGGTGTGCTCATCATTTTTCCCCATCCTCCTGCAAACTGAATATCCCGCGATTACTGGTATAGGTTGGTACAGGTCTGGTATAGATATTTGAAACACCTGTACCAGTATATGTATTTGTTTTTTGAAGGCATTTTATTAGCATGGTATCGGTGGTTCAGGTTGTGTCTGTTTCTTTCGTGGGGATAGTGGTTAAAAAACATCGTAGCCTCCCATGCCAATCAGCCGGGCAAATGCCTGATGAAGCTCTTCGGCGTCCGGTAGTTCGTAGAAAATCCCTTGTCCTCGATCTGCGCGGCCATGCTTTTTCAAACCAAGCTGGGCGAATGCTTTCCCCACCAGAGAACGGGCAGCGGTATCTTTAACTTTCTCCCCGCGTTCCTGAGACCACAGAACAAAACGGTTAACCATATCGCTGGCAAAGAGCCGGGCTTCCCCGTTGAACGGAGGAACTTTAATCAGCTCGCTGTACAGAAATAACTCAACACCGGAAAGCCCCTGTAATATCTCCTCACGCAGAGCATCAGTCTGTGGCGCTCGCTGTGCATCAAATCCCGAAATATCGACGCTTAACAGGTAGGCCAGCAGCTTCCTCGCTCCTGAGTTCTCCAGCCAGGTATGCAGCTTGTCGAAATACTCCCGGCTCTGCGCCTTCTCTGGTGTCGGCTCAAGCACCAGATAACGGCGTTCACGAATACCCGCCTGTAGTACCTGCGTGCTGTTACTGGCGAATATCAGCCGGGAGAAGTTTGGCATCGGTTCAGCGTCGATCCCCTTACGTTCAAGGTTAAACGTCGGCTCACTGATAATGGCTTTCAGGCGGTCGGACTCAGAAGGCTTGCGGATCGTGACTTCATCAGCGAACACCAGCAGTTTATTCGCCAGGATAGAGTTAAACCGCCCCGCAATATGCCCCGCGCCGTTGATATGTGCAGCATACTGGCCGAGGATTTGCAGCAGGGGTTTCACCGTTGTACCTTTGCCCGTTCCGGGAACGGACTTCATTACAATGGCCACGGCGGGCTTTTCGTCAGGTTTCTGGATGATGTGCGCCATCCACTGGATCAGGTAATGAAATGCTTCCACGTTGCCGGCACAAATCACATGCAGCAAATGATCAAGGTATGGCGAACAATCCCCCTCCACAGGCTCTAGCGCCAGCCCTTCAAACATATTGAATACATCGCCCGGACACTTATCCGGAACCGGGTAAAATCCAACACCGCCGGGCTTATAATTTTTCCCCGCCCACGACTGCCACGCCGTACCAGCAAGCTTTCTGGCCACACGCGGCTTATGGTGAAAATAGTGCTGAAATTGCGCCAGATCCTCGAATACATGTGTTACTCCACCAGCCTGAGAGGGTTTCAGCGATACCACTTTGTGCTTGCCGCCAATGGTGACATGGGTAAAGTCCCTGTTTATCTCTTTCAACATAGCGACTTCTTCAGGGCTGAGTGCTTCCCCGGTAACAAGCTCATCCAACACCGCATAATTTCTCGTTGTCCGGTTAATCTCAGCAACCAGGCTTTCACCACGTTCAGCCTGTTCACGAACTCTGGCTAAATATTCTCGCCAGTCCTCAGGCTCATTGTCCGGAATTCCCTTGTACAGTTTCGCATCGATCACTCCGGCTAAATAACTGCTCGGAATAGTAGATCACTTAGAGGGAACTCAGTCCGGTTTATGCGATCTGATCAATCGCTGAATATCCCAAATCACCAGCCGGACTGAGCAATGTCGATCATAGCACCAATACCCAGAACCGAACGACGCCTGATGCAGAAAACTAGTAAGCGTCACATTTAAACCGTCTGTGCAGCGGGCTCCGGTTCCGGGAAAATAGTGTCCATCATTTTTTAATGGACACTATCGCGTGAAACACCGGACATGGCTCCTTGAGGCGCTTCGCCTCCATT
>NZ_VZPF01000085.1 GCF_008801695.1 Pantoea stewartii subsp. stewartii | reverse complement strand
CTGATCGTCACCTGCCGGCTTAACGGCGTTGACCCCGAGACGTGGTTGCGTTACGTCATCGGTCATATACAGGACTGGCCGGTGAACCGGGTCCGCGATCTGCTGCCATGGAAGGTCGAGCTTCCCTCTGCCTGAACGTCAATACGGTCTGAATGCGACGCTTACTGTCAATTGATACAATAACCAATGCAAAAAGGGTATAAACTCCCGCGTTAGTGAATAGTACAACTACCCCAATCAAAGCCGATCACGTCTTTACGCTATAAGTACTATTATTCGTCGACTTCATTTAGCTGCGCCACCAGAGTATGAGGATGTTTTATGGACCAAGCCGGTATCATTCGCGATTTGCTTGCCTGGCTGGAGAGCCATTTGGATCAACCCCTTTCACTGGATAACGTTTCCATTAAGGCAGGTTATTCTAAATGGCATCTACAACGGATGTTTAAAGATGTCACCGGGCACGCCATCGGCGCTTACATCCGGGCACGGCGTCTTTCTAAAGCCGCCGTCGCGCTTCGCCTGACCAGTCGCCCGATTCTTGATATCGCCTTACAGTATCGGTTCGATTCCCAGCAGACCTTTACGCGTGCCTTTAAAAAGCAGTTTAATCAAACACCTGCATGGTATCGCCGTTCATCTGACTGGAACTCCTTCGGCATTCGCCCACCGATTCGCCTGGGCAATGACACACTGCCGGAACACCAGTTCGTTACGCTGCCGGAAACCGTACTGTTTGGTCAGACACAGAGCTACACCTGCACGCTGGAACAAATTTCCAAATATCGTGATGAAATGCGCCTCCACTTCTGGCGGCAGTTTCTGCTGGAAACGGATACGGTGCCGCCAGTGCTTTACGGTCTGCACCAGGTCCGTGCCAGTCATGAAAAGGATGATGAGCAGGAGATTTTGTATACCACGGCGGTGCCTGTGGACAGCGCAACGAATATGCACTCCGGGCAGAACGTCAGCCTGGAAGCAGGCGACTATGTGCAGTTCAACTATGCAGGTCCCCGCGTAGATTTGCAGGAATTTATCCTGTTACTGTATGGCACCTGCATGCCGACACTGGGACTGACTCGCCGTCAGGGCCAGGATATTGAACGTTTTATTACCCATGGCGGAAAGAAACGGACCGAACCCCCAGCAGATATTAAGTGCGAGTATCTGATCCCGATTCGCCGTTAATCGCGTTTGTGATTATGCCGTCGCGATGACGGCATGATCTGTCAACTTACCGCTGGAGTTCGTCCAGCGCGGGCTCGTCAAGATGCGAAATATCTCCCGCCGTTTCGACCACCCAGCCCGCTGCCAGCCAGGCGCTTTGTTGATGATCAACGCGGGAAATCGAACAGTTAAGCAGACGAAGACGACGTTCCGCATACGCAGGCAATCCCAGAATGGTGCTCACCAGCACGCCCAGCGCCATACCATGGCTGACAATCAAGGGGCGGCTGCCAGCCGGTAACGCCAGGCAGGCATTCAGGGCATCCTGCATACGCTGCGCCAGTTCTGTCATGGATTCGCCCTGCGGAATACGGCCACCCTCAGTGCCGTTAACCAGCGACGCGCGCCAGCCCTCTTCTTCTGCACTCAACTCGTCCAGCAGGCGTTTTTCCAGCACGCCCATATTCAGTTCGCGCAGGCGGGCGTCAAAGGTGACATCGCAGCCGCAGGCATCGGCAATGATTTCTGCCGTACGTCGGGTACGTCCTAAGTCGCTGGAAATGATATGGGTGATACCTGCGTGTTCAATCCGTTCACCGACCTGACGGGCCTGGTGCTCGCCTTTTGCCGTCAGCGGACTGTCGGAGTGCCCTTGAATGCGGCGTTCTGCATTCCATACCGTTTCACCGTGACGAACAAGATAGACCTGTAGCATGCGTAGTTTCCGTTATACTGCGACCAAAATCGCCTTTATTACCTGAGGGTTCAATTAATTATGTACCATGTCGTCGCAGCTACCACCAATCCAGCGAAGATTCGTGCGATTGCTCAGGCATTCAACGACGTTTTCGGCGAGGGATCCTGCCACACAGAAGGGGTGGAGGTCGAGAGCGGCGTGGCAGCACAGCCCCTCTCTAATCTTGAAACCCGCACCGGCGCACGTCAGCGCGTCATGAATGCCCGTCAGGTTCGCCCGGAAGCAGATTTTTGGGTCGCGATTGAAGCAGGCATTGAAGAAGAGAGTGCGTTTGCCTGGATAGTGGTGGAAAACCACAAGCAGCGGGGTGAATCACGTTCAGCCAGCTTTACGCTGCCGCCGCCCGTGATGGCGGGTTTACGTGAAGGCCGTGAACTGGGCGACGAGATGGCGCGCCTGACCGGCATAGAAAACATTAAACACAAAGGCGGTGCGATAGGCACGTTAACCCATGGTCTGCTCAGCCGCTCCAGTGTGTATCATCAGGCGTTAATTCTGGCGCTCTGCCCGTTTACGCATCCTTATTACGCGTAATCGACTCCGGGTGGCGCAATTGGGCCTCCAGCCAGCGCTTGAGTGCGGGAGGCGCCTCTTTCAGGCTGTTCGATCCCCGGGTGATGGTCGCGATGCCGACGCCAAGCTCATTTTTCAACTCACGCTGGCTCATGTCGCCGTTCAGCAGCGATTCGATGATACGCAGACGTGTGCCAAAGGCTTCACGCTCATCGGGCGTCATCATGAGTTGCAGGAGCGGTAACGCATGCTGGTCGGCAAACGCCTGCTGAATCAGATCAACAAAACGTAGCCAGTTCGACTCCGCAGCCTGTTCAGTTTCGGGTGGCACAGCAGGTTGGTTCATGAGAGGGCTTCCGTACTCACTAAAGAGTACGGAAGCTTAACACAGCTAGTAACGGCGATTCCACTCAGCATCTGACAGGATCTTGTCAGGCTGGCCCAGGAAGTAGCGATAGTAGGCATCATAAGCCAGCACATTCTTCACGTAACCCCGCGTTTCGGAAAACGGAATGGTTTCGATGAAGGCGACGGCACTCAGATTGCCCGCGGTGCTGTTTTGCCAGGTCCGTACGCGACCGGGCCCGGCGTTGTAGGCCGCCGAGGCGAAGATCCGGTTCTTATCAAACTGCTGATAGACATAATCCAGATACTGCGTGCCAATCTGGATATTGGTTTGCGGATCGAACAGCTGAGACGGATTCACATAGCCAGGAATGCTAAACATCTTCACGGTATGCGTGGCGGTGGCGGGCATAATTTGCATCAGGCCACTCGCACCGACCGGGGAACGCGCTTTCGGGTTCCACGCACTTTCCTGACGGGAAATCGCCATCGCATAGCTCTGCGGAATGGTTTTCCCCTGTGTGTTCTGCTTATAAAGATCCTGCCATGCCAGCGGGAAGCGTTCTTTCAGGCTGTCCCACATTTTTGCGGTGATGGTGGCCTGTACGCTGAGATCCCACCAGTCCTGCTCGCTTGCGTAACGCGCCAGCATCTGCTGCTGGACATGGGTTTTGCTGTTAATCAGGTTGGCCCATTCGCTTCGCGCCAGATTATCCAGCCCCCAGTACATCAGTTCGCGTACCCGGGCCAGCTCGGGCCCCTGTATCGTGGCGCTGTCGGGTTTCGGTGCGGCATCTACCTGCAGAGGATAATTCACGCCCAGACGCTGTGCAGCCACCATCGGGTAAAAGCCGCGTGACGTCATCAGTTTGCGCAGAATCTCATCGGCTTCTTCTTTGCGATCTTTGGAATAGAGCAGATCGGCCTGCCAGTATTGCCATTCGTCTTTCTCTTTCGCTTCTACCGGCAGACGGGCAATCCAGGTATTCAGGCCACGACGGTCATTTTCACTCAGCGCCAGGCGGACGCGCCGCTCCAGCAAGGCAGTTGATTCGCTGTTCATCACCACCGCATCGCGCCAGCGCGCTTGCTCAGAAGTCAGATCGCTGCCCATCATGCGCCAGACCACAATCTCCTTCAGCGCCTGTTCATCCTCCGGCCCCATTTTTTGCGCCCGGACCAGTTCGGGAATCATGCTGCGGGCATTTTCCATATCGGCACGCGCCACACGGGCGAAGGCAAAGATAGTGGCCTGGCGCGTAAAGTCGGTGGCGCCAACGCTGTTGGCAAAAGTCGTTACGGACTGGGGATCTTTCTGCAGCGTCAGTAAGGCATCCGACATCGTCTTATAATCAGCGGGCAGCATCTTCGCCAGATAGCTGACAAGGCTGTCATTGCCCGCTTTCATCGCCAGACGAATGCGCTCCAGCACCGTAATAGGCGAGAGCTGCCCTGAGGCCTGCCAGACTGAAAACAGCTTGTCACAGTCATTCGGCAAGGCGGTGCCGCGCAGCCAAATCGCTTTTGCGCCCGCAAAGGCCGCCTGCTGCTGACCGGTAGACCATTTTGCATAATACCAGTTGCAGCGCGCCTGCACCGGCGTCGGTTCATCCGGACTGAAATTCAGTACGCCTTGCCAGTCCTGACGATGGGCCAGCACGTTCACAAACCGTGTTTTCAGCGACCGTGCCGGGGGCAAGGTGGGGTACTTTTGAATGAAGTTCTGCACCGCTAGGCTGGTTTCCTGATCGAGATCCTGCGCCAGCAAACGGTATTCTAAGTAGGGATAAAGCGGATAATCCTGCAGCGTCGGTAACAGTTGATCGACTGTCGCCATCTGGTTACTGTCCCACGCCTGTTTAATCTGTTGATATCGTTGCCGTTGTTGATCAAGCGAATCAGCCCATGCGCTGCCGGCCATGCTCACCAGGCAGATCCCTATCATCCCGTTACGCCACTTCTCCACGTAAATCTCCTCTGTTGCTGGGCCCTGGCAGGGTGCCAGACGTTATTCATGCTAACCAGGGGAAGCCACTCTTGCCATGTTCTTCACAAAATTTACCTTTGCGCAGGCGTGGCGCACCGCGATGTCACACGTTCTGCGCTACGGCTGTGCATTTTATCATCACATAAACTTATGGCATGCCGCTTTATCTCTTTGATTCATCAAGTTAAAAATCTGGCACAGCCTTTGCTCTGTTGAATGCCATCTTGTATACCAGTTGGAATTTATTGCATGGCTTCAACATCTGGCTTGACCCTTAGCGAATGGCAGCAACGCGCCCGGCAGCACCCACAGCAGCTTCACACGTTGCTGGCAACCCACCTGGCGGAACAGGAACCCAGTGATAATGCCTGGATCTGTCTTGCCAGTCCGGCGCAACTCGAAGCACAAATCACGCCGCTTCTGGCACGCTATCAGCAGGATCCCGACGCGCTTCCTTTGTTCGGTGTGCCGTTCGCGGTCAAAGACAATATTGATGTCGCAGGCTGGCCGACAACCGCCGCCTGCCCGGCGTTTAGCTACACCGCTGAAGAGGATGCCTTTGTGGTGGCGCGCCTGAAAGCAGCAGGTGCGGTGGTCATCGGCAAAACCAACCTTGATCAGTTTGCAACCGGCCTGGTGGGCACACGGTCACCTTATGGCGCGGTGTGTAATACCTTTGATCCGGATTTTGTCAGTGGCGGATCCAGTTCCGGATCGGCCTCGGTACTGGCGCGTGGCCTGGTGGGTTTCTCACTCGGTACTGACACCGCCGGGTCAGGTCGGGTGCCGGCAGGGTTTAACAATATTGTCGGCCTGAAACCGACAAAGGGCTGGTTCTCTGCCCGTGGTGTGGTCCCGGCCTGTCGCCTGAACGATACGATTTCGGTGTTTGCGCTGACGGTTGAAGACGCCTTTACCGTGGCCAGCCTGGCCGGTGGCTACGACGAGAAAGACGCCTATTCGCGCGTAAATCCCCGTACGGCACCAGCAGGCATGAAAGCCCGTCCTGATTTCGCCATTCCGGCTACACCGGAATTTTACGATGATGCCGCCGCCGAAGCCGCCTGGGATGCCGCGCTCAGCGCACTGAAGGCGACCGGCGCGACGTTGCATCCCATTGACTTTACCCCTTTCCGCCAGCTCGCCGAGCAGCTTTATCAGGGTCCGTGGGTCGCCGAGCGCACCGTCGCCGTAGGCGAGATGCTTAACCAGCCAGAGAACATGGATCCGGTGGTCCACGGCATTGTGGCGAATGGCCTGAAGTACAGCGCCGTGGATGCCTGGCAGGCCGAATACCAGCGTGCCGAACTGGCCCGGCACATTCAGCAGGTTCTGGCCTCGTTTGATGCGCTGGTGGTGCCCACCTCGCCCACCATTTACACGCTGGACGAAATGCAGCAGGAGCCGGTGCTGTATAACGCGCATTTTGGCACTTATACCAACTTCACTAATCTGGCCGATCTTGCTGCACTGGCCCTGCCCGCCCGGTTCAGAAACGACGACCTGCCGGCGGGCATTACGCTCATCGCTCCCGCCTGGCATGACCGCGCGCTGGCGCAGTTTGGACTGCGCTGGCAGCAGGTTCTGGCCCTGCCTCTCGGCGCAACCGGCCTGCCACTGCCGCCCTCCCCGATGGCGCTTCCTCCATCCCACGATCATGTTCGTGTGGCCGTCGTCGGCGCACACCTGACCGGGATGCCCCTTAATTTCCAGCTCACCACGCGCCAGGCCGTTCTGGTGGAAGAGACGCAGACCGCCAGCCAGTATCGTCTGTTTGCCTTATTAGAGGGTCCGATTAAGAAACCCGGCCTGATGCGCACAGAACAGGGGGCGGCCATTACCGTTGAACTCTGGGATATCCCGCTGGCGCGCTTCGGTGAGTTTGTGGCGGAAATTCCTGCCCCACTGGGCATTGGCAATCTGACGCTTGCCGATGGACGTGTGGTGAAAGGCTTTATTTGTGAAGGTACCGCGCTAACCGGCGCGCTGGAAATCACTGAATTTGGCGGCTGGCGTAACTGGCTTTCCTCGCCTGGGAGTAACTAATTATGTTCAGCACAGTCCTGATTGCTAACCGGGGTGAAATTGCCTGTCGCGCCATCCGCACGCTGAAACGTCTGGGCATTAAAAGCGTGGCCGTGTTTTCCGATGCCGACCGCAACGCACAGCATGTGAAAGAGGCGGATATCGCCGTGGGTCTGGGCGGCGACAAAGCCAGTGACAGCTATTTGCGCATCGACAAAATTCTGGCGGCGGCGCAGGAAACGGGCGCCCAAGCGGTCTGGCCCGGCTATGGTTTTCTGTCAGAAAGTCTGCCCTTTGCTGCCGCCTGTGAAGAGGCCGGTATCGTGTTTGTCGGTCCCACGGCTGCGCAAATTGGTGAGTTTGGGCTGAAACATCGCGCCCGTGAGTTAGCCGCGCAGGCCGGAGTACCGATGACGCCAGGCACGCCGCTGCTCAACACACTTGATGACGCCCTCAGCGCAGCCGAATCCATCGGTTATCCGGTGATGTTAAAAAGCACGGCAGGCGGCGGAGGCATTGGGCTGACGCGCTGTGCCGACGCCGGGGCACTGCGCAATGCCTGGGAGAGCGTCCGTCGACTGGGCGAACAATTCTTTAGTGATGCCGGCGTTTTCCTCGAACGCTGTATCGATCATGCCCGCCACGTGGAAGTGCAGATCTTCGGTGATGGCAAGGGCACCGTGGTGGCGCTGGGTGAGCGCGACTGTTCGCTGCAACGCCGCAACCAGAAAGTGGTGGAGGAAACCCCCGCGCTCTGCCTGCCCGCGGCCACGCGCGCGGCGTTGCTCGCCTCGGCCGTTCGGCTGGGTGAGGTAGTCAATTACCGCAGCGCGGGGACCGTGGAATACATTTATGATGCACAGCAGGACGCCTTCTATTTCCTGGAAGTGAATACCCGCCTGCAGGTTGAGCATCCGGTCACCGAATGCGTCACCGGCCTCGACCTGGTGGAATGCATGTTGCGCGTCGCCGCTGACGAAGCGATCGACTGGCCGCGCCTGCAGCAGGCACCGCAGGGCGCGTCGATTGAAGTCCGTTTGTACGCCGAAGATCCGTTAAAAAACTTCCAGCCCAGCCCCGGCGTGCTAACGCATGTCAGTTTTCCTGACGATGTCCGTGTGGACAGTTGGGTGACGACCGGCAGCGAGGTTTCCAGCTATTACGATCCGATGATCGCCAAGCTCATCGTCCATGCGGACACGCGAGAGGGGGCGCTGGAAAAACTGCAATGCGCACTGAACGCCACACAACTGCACGGTATCGCCACCAATCTTGATTATCTGCGGCAGGTCGTGGCCACCGAGGCGTTCCGTAGCGGCAAGGTCTGGACACGTTTTCTGGACAGCTTTACGCCCGCGGCAGCCGTAGTCGAAGTGCTGCAGGCGGGCACGTTCAGCTCCATCCAGGACGTGCCGGGCCGTCTGGGTTACTGGAATATCGGCGTACCGCCGTCAGGGCCGATGGATGATTATGCCTTCCGCCTTGCCAACCGCATCGTCGGAAATCACGAGTCGGCGGCCGGCCTGGAATTTACCCTGCAGGGCCCAACGCTGCGCTTTCATTGCGCGGCGACCCTTGCTCTCACAGGGGCAGACTGCGGTGCCACGCTGGATGGCATCCCTGTCAGCAACTGGCAGCCGATAACGGTCAATGCTGGCCAAACGCTGACACTGGGTCGCGCCCAGCGCGGTTGCCGCTGTTATCTGGCTATCCGTAACGGCTTTGATGTCCCGGAATACCTTGGCAGTCGTTCCACCTTTTCTCTGGGCCAGTTTGGCGGGCACGCCGGTCGCACGCTTCGGGTTGCCGATATGCTGCCTGTCTCGCAACCGTCACTGGCAGCCTGCACCACGCCCGCGCCGGTCAGCGCTCCGCAGGCACTCAGCCCGGCGCTGATCCCAACGTACACCAGCGAATGGCACATTGGTGTCCTGTACGGCCCGCACGGCGCACCTGACTTTTTCACCCAGGCCGCCATCGATGAATTCTTTGCCAGCGACTGGCAGGTTCACTACAACTCCAACCGCCTTGGTGTACGTCTGGTCGGGCCTAAACCGGCCTGGACGCGCGCTAACGGCGGTGAAGCGGGCCTGCATCCGTCCAACGTGCACGACTGTGAATACGCGATTGGCGCAATCAACTTCACCGGTGACTTTCCGGTCATCCTGACCCACGACGGTCCCAGCCTCGGCGGCTTTGTCTGCCCGGTGACGATAGCCAAAGCCGAACTGTGGAAGGTCGGCCAGGTCAAACCGGGCGATAAAATTCGCTTCCATCCCATCAGCGTCGAAGAAGCCGTCGCGCTGGAAAATGCCCGGTTGCAGGTCATCGCCACGTTGCGTCCGCACACGGCGCAGACGTTTGACGTACCGTCGCTGGCCGACAACCGCTTTGGCTCCGCTACCGTGCTCGCCGCCGTTGCCGCCACCGACACCACACCGCAGGCGGTGTATCGTCAGGCCGGCGATAAATACATTCTGATCGAATATGGCGACAACGTGCTGGATCTGGCGCTCCGCCTCCGTGTTCATCTGCTGATGGCGTCGCTGCGTGAGCGACCGGTTGACGGCATCGAAGAGCTCTCCCCCGGCGTGCGTTCACTGCAAATTCGCTATGACAGCCTTACCCTGTCGCAGTCCCAGTTAATGTCCGAGCTGCTGGCCCGGGAAGCCATGCTCGGTGATGTCAGCACGCTGAAAGTGCCCTCTCGCATTGTCTGGATGCCGATGGCGTTTGAAGACAGCGCCACGCTCGGTGCCGTCGAACGTTATAAAGAAACCGTGCGCGCTAGCGCGCCCTGGCTACCCAATAATGTCGATTTTATTCAACGTATCAATGGATTATCCGATCGTGAACAGGTCCGCGATACGCTGTTCAATGCCAGCTACCTGATTTTGGGCCTGGGCGATGTTTATCTGGGTGCACCCTGCGCGGTGCCGATTGATCCTCGCCATCGCCTGCTCAGCTCCAAGTACAGTCCGGCCCGTACCTTTACCGCAGAGGGCACCGTCGGCATCGGCGGCATGTACATGTGCATTTACGGCATGGACTCTCCCGGCGGTTACCAGCTGGTCGGCCGTACGTTACCCATCTGGAACACCTTCCTGAAAAACCCGCAGTTCGGTGCCGGTGAGCCCTGGCTCCTGCGCTTCTTCGATCAGGTGCGCTTCTATCCGGTGAGCGAAGAGGAACTGGCGCAACTTCGTGATGATTTCCGCGAGGGCCGTGCTGCGCTGCGTATCGAAGAAACTGAATTCGATTTTGCCGCTCACCAGGCGTTTCTGGCGGCGAACGCCGACGACATTGCGGCGTTTCGCCAGCGCCAGGCCGCGGCATTTGAGCAGGAGGTCCGGCTCTGGTCGCAGGAGGAGCCGGAAGCCCCCGCTTCCACTGAGGCCGAGTCAGACGCGCCCGCTGAGGATAACAGCGCGCAGGCTGTACAGGCAGATATGAACGGCAACATCTGGAAAGTGCTGGTGCAGGCGGGCGAGACGGTGAGTGCTGGACAAACGCTGGTGATTGTTGAAGCAATGAAAATGGAACTGGCCATTACGGCTCCCTGCGCGGGTCGGGTGAAACGCGTGGCCTGCCAGGCCGGCCGCCCTGTCAGCCCTGGCGACACGCTGCTGTGGCTGGAATAAGGAGCGCCGATGACGACCCGATCACCACGAAGCAAAGCCCGCCCGGAAGCACTGGCAGAACGGGTTTACCAGGCACTGAAAAACGACATTTTTGAGTTCCGCCTGATGCCCGGCGACCGCTTCAGCGAAAGTGAGATTGCAGAGCGCATGGCGGTCAGCCGCACCCCGGTTCGCCAGGCCCTGTTCTGGCTGGAGCGTGAAGGCTATGTCGACGTGTGGTTTCGCAGCGGCTGGCAGGTGAAAGCCTTTGATTTTGCCTACTTCGAAGAGCTGTACGATTTGCGTACCGTCCTGGAGTGCGAGGCGGTCACGCGCCTGTGTGCGTTGCCGCCGACCCAGTGCGCCGACCGACTACGCGAGCTGTATCAGTTCTGGTGCGAAGCCGCGCAGGTGGAAGATGGCAAGCGGGTTTCACAGCATGATGAGGCGTTTCATATGACGCTGGTCGCCGCTGCAGGCAATGCGGAAATGGCGCGGATCCATGCCGAGCTGACAGAGAAAATCCGCATTATCCGGCGGCTTGATTTTACCCGGGAAGATCGTATCGCGGCGACCTATCGCGAACACGCACAGATTTTGCGAGCCATTTTATTGCAAGAGACCCGCGACGCCCGCCAGATCCTGACCGGGCACATTGCCGTCAGTAAAGCGGAGGTCAGAAAAATCACGCTACACATGCTCCAGCAGGCCCGGCTTCAACCCATTGAATAACGTATCCATATCATTAGGGGTTTATCATCGATGAAAAGACGTTCATTGCTTAAAGCTTTTGCTCTCTCAGCTACCGTCGCGGGCATGGGGTTCGCCTGGAGCGCTCAGGCGGCTGACACCATCAAAGTAGGCATCATGCACTCCCTTTCCGGCACCATGGCCATTTCTGAAACGCCACTTAAAGATGTCGCCCTGATGACCATCGATGAAATTAACGCCAAAGGCGGCGTGCTGGGGAAAAAACTGGAGCCCGTAGTGGTGGATCCGGCCTCAAACTGGCCGCTGTTCGCCGAGAAAGCCCGGCAACTGCTGACCCAGGACAAAGTGGCTGTGGTGTTTGGTTGCTGGACCTCGGTATCGCGCAAATCCGTGCTGCCGGTCTTTGAAGAACTGAATGGTCTGCTCTTCTATCCGGTGCAGTACGAAGGTGAAGAGATGTCGCCGAACGTCTTTTATACCGGTGCAGCACCAAACCAGCAGGCGATTCCGGCGGTGGAATACCTGATGAGCCAGGATGGCGGCGGGGCCAAACGTTTCTTCCTGCTGGGAACAGATTATGTTTATCCCCGCACCACCAACAAGATTTTACGCGCCTTCCTGCATTCAAAAGGCGTGCAGGATAAAGATATCGAGGAAGTGTACACCCCGTTTGGCTACAGCGATTACCAGACCATCGTCTCTAATATCAAGACGTTCGCCGCTGGCGGCAAAACCGCGGTGGTCTCCACCATCAATGGCGATTCCAACGTACCGTTCTACAAGGAACTGGCTAACCAGGGCATCAAAGCCACCGATATCCCGGTCGTAGCCTTCTCGGTGGGTGAAGAGGAACTTCGTGGGATTGATACTAAACCGCTGGTCGGTCAGCTGGCAGCCTGGAACTATTTTGAATCCTTAGATAATCCGACCAACGCGAAATTTGTTGCCGACTATCGGGCTTATGCAAAAGCGCACAATCTGCCGAATGCCAGCACCGTGGTAACCAATGACCCGATGGAAGCCACCTACGTAGGCATTCATATGTGGGCGCAGGCCGTCGAGAAAGCCGGTACGACCAATGTGGATAGAGTGCGTGCGGCCATGGCCGGTCAGACCTTTAAGGCCCCGGACGGGTTTACCCTGACGATGGATCAGACCAACCACCATCTGCACAAACCCGTGATGATTGGCGAAGTTGAAGAAAACGGTCAGTTTAACGTGGTCTGGCAGACGGACAAACCGGTACGTGCCCAGCCCTGGAGCCCGTATATTCCCGGCAATGATAAAAAACCGGATCATCCCGTGAAAACGACGCAGTAAAACTCAGACCGCCCTCGCGCTGGCTGTGAGGGCGGCCGTCAGGACATCCTATGCTCGCCCTTTTGATGAGGCTCACCATGATGCTTCGCCTGAATTTTTTAGCGTTATTGCTGCTTCTGCCGCTGTTTGCCAGCGCCGGACCCGCTACGGACTTTGCTGCCGCCAGCCGAACTCAGCAGGCCGATCTGCTGCAACAGTGGGCCGCTGCGCCAGATGCCCGCCGTTTACCCTTGCTGGAAGCGTTAAAAGCGGAAACCGTCGTAACGGATCAGGACCACCATCCCTTTAGTAAAACCGGGAATACGCTTCAGCCACTGGATGACGCCGCACAGCCCAACGGCGACGTTAAAAAGCTGTTTATGAACAACCGCCTGCGTGTACTGGTCGCCAGTGCTCTCGCCGCCCATCAGCTGGTAAGCCCTGATGCCGGCGTGCGCCTGCGCGCGGCGCAACAGTTACAAAACGACGCGGCCGCTGACCTGCTTCCGCTCATAGAGAAACGCCTCAGTGTTGAAACGGATCCTCAGGTTCATGCTGCGCTGGCCATGACGGCGGCCAGTCTGCAGCTGACCAGCACGCAGCCGATGGTGCGGCTTAGAGCGGTCAAACTGCTGGGCGAATCCAGCGATCCTAATACTCAGGCCAGCCTGCAGCGCCTGACGCAGCCCGCAGCCGAGCCCGATGAAACGGTACGCGAGGCAGCGGCAGACAGCCTGAAGCAGATGAAAAGTCGCCTGATGTGGGGCGATCTGCTGGGACAGGCATTCAGCGGGCTCTCGCTGGGATCGATCCTGCTGCTGGCCGCGCTGGGCCTGGCCATCACCTACGGTCTGCTGGGGGTGATCAATATGGCGCACGGTGAAATGCTGATGCTGGGCGCGTACGCCACCTGGCTGGTACAAAACCTGTTCCAGCAGTTTGCACCGCAGTATATCGCCTGGTATCCGCTGCTGGCGCTGCCGGTCGCGTTTCTGATGACGGCAGCCATTGGAATGGCGCTGGAGCGCACTATCATTCGCCATTTGTATGGCCGCCCACTGGAAACTCTGCTCGCGACCTGGGGCATCAGCCTGATGCTGATTCAGCTGGTGCGTATGCTGTTTGGTGCGCAGAACCTGGAGGTCGCCAATCCCGCCTGGCTGTCGGGCGGATTGCAGGTGCTGCCCAATCTGGTTCTGCCCTGGAACCGCATTGCAGTCATCCTGTTCGTGGTGTTTGTGCTGATACTAACCTGGCTGCTTCTCAACCGTACGCGGCTGGGGATGAACGTGCGCGCCGTCACCCAAAACCGGGCCATGGCCGACTGCTGTGGCGTGCCGACGGGCCGGGTGGACATGCTGGCATTTGGTCTGGGTTCCGGTATCGCGGGGCTGGGCGGCGTCGCCCTGTCGCAGTTAGGCAATGTCGGGCCAGAACTGGGCCAGGGCTACATCATCGATTCTTTCCTGGTGGTGGTGCTGGGCGGCGTCGGCCAGCTTGCCGGAACCGTGGTCGCCGCACTGGGACTGGGCATTCTCAACAAAGTGCTGGAGCCGCAGATGGGGGCCGTATTGGGGAAAATCCTTATTCTGGTGTTGATCGTGCTGTTTATTCAAAAACGTCCGCAGGGACTGTTTGCCGTGAAAGGAAGGGTGACTGACTGATGACGCAACCTCTCACCTTACGTCTGACGCGTCAGGCACCGCGCCTGACGCTGGGCATTGGCGCAGTCGTTACGCTGCTGCTGATCATGCCGTTCCTGGCACTGCTGCCCGCCTCGCATCCGCTGGCGATCTCCACCTATACCTTAACGCTGGTCGGTAAAATTCTGTGCTACGCCGTGGTCGCGGTGGCGCTGGATCTGGTGTGGGGTTATGCGGGCTTACTTTCTCTGGGGCATGGCCTGTTTTTTGCGCTGGGCGGCTATGCGATGGGCATGTACCTGATGCGCCAGGCCTCCGGGGACAGCCTGCCCGCGTTTATGACCTTCCTGTCCTGGGATCGGCTGCCGTGGTTTTGGGCAGGCACGCAGCATTTCGCCTGGGCGCTGTGTCTGATTGTCCTCGTGCCGGGCCTGCTGGCGCTGGTGTTTGGTTTCTTTGCCTTCCGCTCGAAAATCAAAGGCGTGTATTTCTCAATCATGACCCAGGCGCTGACCTATGCCGGCATGCTGCTGTTCTTTCGCAACGAAACCGGTTTTGGCGGTAACAACGGCTTTACCGGTTTTACGACCCTGCTGGGCTTTAGTGTGACCTCAACCAACACGCGCATCGGCTTGTTTATTGCTACCGTCCTGCTGCTGTTAGCAAGCCTGGTGCTGGGCTTCGCGCTGGCCCGCAGTAAATTTGGCCGGGTGCTGACCGCTGTTCGGGATGCCGAAAACCGCCTGATGTTCTGCGGTTACGATCCTCGGGGTTTTAAGCTGTTCGTCTGGACCCTCTCGGCCATGCTATGTGGCCTGGCAGGCGCGCTCTATGTGCCCCAGGTTGGCATTATTAACCCCAGTGAAATGTCCCCGACCAACTCCATTGAAGCCGCTATCTGGGTCGCACTTGGCGGGCGCGGTACGCTTATCGGTCCGCTGCTCGGGGCCGCCATCGTCAACGGTGCGAAAAGCGTCTTCACCGTGGCTTTTCCGGAGTACTGGCTGTTTTTCCTGGGGATGATGTTTATTTTGGTCACGCTGTTTCTGCCGCGTGGCGTGATGGGTTTACTGCGCCGGAGAAAAGATGACTGAGACCCTGTTCACCCAAACTCTGCCAGCCGATCGTTATCGTGCCCGGCGCGATCCGGTCCTGCAGTTGGCTAACATCACCGTAACCTTTGAGGGGTTTCGTGCGCTTAACAATCTTTCTTTGCAGATTGGTGTCGGTGAACTGCGCTGCATCATTGGTCCTAATGGCGCAGGTAAAACCACGCTGATGGACGTTATTACCGGCAAAACGCGTCCCGACACAGGGCAGGTCATTTACGATCAGGATAAAAACCTCATCGCCCTGTCGCCGGTCGAGATTGCCCGTAGCGGAATTGGGCGCAAATTTCAGAAGCCGACAGTGTTTGAAGCGCTGACGGTATTTGAGAATCTGGAGATTGCCCTGAAAACCACCAAAACCGTCTGGGCCAGCCTGCGTGCGCGCCTTGACAGCGCGCAACGGGATCGGATCGATGAGATCCTGACGCTGCTGCAGCTTAGCGCCGCCCGCCAGCGACCGGCAGGTCTGCTGTCGCATGGCCAAAAGCAATTTCTTGAAATCGGCATGCTGCTGGTGCAGGAACCGCACCTGCTGCTGCTTGATGAGCCCGCTGCGGGCATGACCGATGCGGAAACTGACTACACCGCAGAACTGTTTCGCAGTCTGGCGGGCAAGCATTCACTTATGGTGGTTGAGCACGATATGGGCTTCGTGGAAACCATTGCCGATCACGTCACCGTTTTGCATCAGGGAGCCGTACTGGCAGAAGGTTCCCTGCGCGAGGTACAGGCTAACGAGCAGGTCATTGACGTTTATTTGGGGCGCTAAATGTTACAGGTATCTGAACTGCATCAGTATTATGGCGGCAGCCACATTCTGCGTGGCCTGTCTTTTGAGGTTAAACAGGGTGAAGTCACCTGCCTGCTCGGCCGCAACGGTGTGGGGAAAACCACGCTGCTGAAATGCCTGATGGGCTTAATACCGGCTAAATCGGGCGAGGTGCGCTGGCAGCGCAATATCATCAACGGGCGAAAGCCCCACCAGCGCGTGCAGGCCGGCATGGCTTACGTGCCGCAGGGGCGGGAGATTTTTCCGCGTCTGACGGTTGAAGAGAATCTGCTGATGGGCCTGTCACGCTTTTCATCCTCGCAGGCAAAGCAGGTGCCTGAAGAGATTTACCAGCTGTTTCCGGTATTGTTCGATATGAAATCCCGCCGGGGCGGCGATCTGTCCGGCGGCCAGCAACAGCAGTTGGCCATTGGCCGGGCGCTGACCAGCCGTCCACAGTTGCTGATCCTCGACGAGCCTACCGAAGGGATTCAGCCTTCAGTGATCAAAGAGATTGGCCTGGTGATCCGCCAACTGGCACAGCGCGGCGACATGGCGATTCTGCTGGTCGAGCAGTTTTATGATTTTGCCGCGGACCTGGCCGACCGCTATCTGGTCATGTCGCGCGGTGAAATTATCCAGCGCGGGCGCGGTGAAGAGATGGAAACGGATAACGTGCGGAGCCTGGTCGCCATCTGATTCTCCTCCTGTCAGGCAGGTCGGCGCGCAGGCTGACCTGCCTGGATCGCGGCACCCTGCGCTTTCTTCCCACCTGAGCCATGCACGCCCACGGTACGCATCCGTGACCGGCCCGTTTCTTTTCCGTCGTTAAATTCTTGTGTAATAACGCACAAGACATCTTGTAATAAATAACAGTAAGTATAATAATTCTCATTTGCATTCAATGCGCATAACACCTTTGTCACATGACTTTCTGCGCCTTTCTTCTGCCGGGCGCGTTGTATTTGCCTTTGTAAGGGATAAACAATGAGAATGCCTTTTGGCCCGAAACGGTTAGCGCTACTGTGTTCCATCGCCATTGCCGCCCCTGCGGTCTCCTTTGCCGCCGATACGCTGGTGGTAACAGCAAAGCCGGAAGAAACATCGACCACGCCCACTGAAGGCTACACGGCGACCGTCAGTAAAGGGGCAACCAAAACCGATCGTCCTTTGATCACCACCGGTCAGTCCGTTTCGGTCGTGACGCGCCAGCAAATGGCCGATCAGGGCGCAATGGATGTGAATCAGGCGCTTAACTACACCGCCGGTGCCTTCACGAACTTCGCTGGCGCAGCCACCCGCTACGACACGGTCTCTCTGCGCGGCTTCCACGGTGGCGATGTCGATAACATTTTCCTGGACGGTCTGCGCCTGATGAGCGATCCCGGCAGCTATAACGTGCTGCAGGTCGATCCCTGGTTCCTCGACCGTATTGATGTGATCAAAGGTCCTTCTTCTGCCTTGTATGGACAGACGGTGCCGGGTGGCTTAGTGATGGAAAGCTCCAGACGTCCGCAGTATGCGCCTGAGGGACATTTCCGTTTGTCTACCGGCAACCATAACACCAACAGCGCTGCGTTTGATTACACCAATGCCATCAACGATCAGTGGGCGTTTCGCCTGACCGGCATAACGCGTAACAGTGATACGCAGTACGATCATACACGCGAAGAAAAATATGCGATTTCGCCTTCACTGCTGTGGCAACCTGATGAGGATACGTCACTCCTGCTGCGCTTATCTGCAAAAAGATCCGTCCGGCGGCTATCACAGTGCCGTGCCTGGGGACGGCAGCATCACCGAACATAACGGGCGTAAGCTCAGCACCGGTTTCTATGATGGCGACAGCGCGCTGGATCAGTTTAAGCGGCGGGAGCAAATTTACAGCGCGGAATTCGCTCACCGCTTTAATGAAACCTGGGCGTTTCGCTCGAATGCCAGCTACTCCCATTCCAATGTCGATCTGGATCAGGTTTATCAGATTGGCTGGGCATCACCGCAGTCAGAACTGCTCAATCGCTACTATTCCGGCTCGAGTTCGTCGCTGCAGGCGTACGCGATTGATAACCAGCTGGAAGCCGACTTTGATACCGGTCCGGTGGATCACAAGGTGGTGCTGGGTGCGGAATACCATCAGTACACGAACGATTTACGGGATGCCCGCGGCCCAGCCAGTTCACTCAATGCGCTGACAGGTCAGGCCGTGGGCGTGAATCCGGCTTACGTGTTTACAAATTCACAGCGTCGTTACTATCAAACCGGCGTGTACCTGCAGGATGAGCTGAAATGGGACAAATGGCATCTGGATCTCTCAGGCCGCTACGATCGCATCGTGTCTGAAAACCGCCAGTACAGCACCGATACCCAATATCGTCGTCAGGATGATCACGTTAGTGGCCGGGCGGCGCTGCTGTATGCCTTCGATAACGGGATTTCGCCCTACGTCAGCTACAGCCAGGCGATTACGCCACAGTCCCTTTCCGGACGGGATGGTAACCTGCTGAAGCCAACGACCTCGGAGCAGTATGAGACCGGCATTAAGTACCAGCCCGTGGGCACGTCTGATCTCTACTCCGCCGCGATCTACGACCTGACACAGAATGATGTCGGTAACCGCGTGGTAGTAGGCTCCTATTATGAACCGGCTGGTAAAGTGCACTCTCAGGGCCTCGAACTGGAAGCGCATAATCAGCTCACCCCGCGACTGAGCACGCTGGCGAGCGTGACGGTGAACCATGTGCGCTTCAAAGATTCCATCGACGGTAATAACGGCCACACGCCTTACGTGACGCCTGACTCGATGGCGTCTGCCTGGGCGAAATACCAGTTTGATGCGGGAATCAGCGTCGGTGCTGGCGTGCGTTACATTGGTCGGCAGTGGGCAGACAATGAGAACACCACACGTCTGCCTTCCGCTACGCTGTTTGACGCCTCGGTCCGCGCTGATTTAGGTGCCTGGAACAGCAGCCTCAAAGGCGCGTTTGTGCAGCTTAATGCCAATAACCTGACCGATCGCGACTACGTTTCTGCCTGCTACGGCACGGGCTTCTGCTACTGGGGCGCAGAGCGCACCGTGGTGGCGACCGTCGGCTACGATTTCTGATCCCTGCCAGGGCGGCAATCCGTGCCGCCTGTCAGCGCTTATGCCACAGCGGCGCAATGTCGCCGCTGTTTTTCTCGCAGAAAAACACGAACCAGCCACAGCCACAGCACACCACAGATCAGATTCAACAGGCTGAAGCCTGCGGTACCGCCATGAAAATAGGCCGCTTTGCCTGCCTCAATCCCAAAAGCAAAGACCACCATACTGACCATGCCCAGCATCGCTGCCACGCTGCCCTTCCCTGCCTGACTGGAAAATAACGTCAGTCGGTACAGTCCGGCATTGACCATCCCGCTGCCGAAGCCGTACAGGCTGAGGCCAGCCGTGAGCCCAATGTAGCTGTCCGCCTGCCATAACGTGCTCAGCGCAGCGATCAAAAGCCCTGTAACCACAGGCCAGGCCCCCAACCGTAACGGCTGCTCGACGGAGAGACGGCTGGCCAGTCGTCCCAGCGTGAGATTCCCGGCAATCATTGCCATAAAGACCGGCAGTTGAAGCAGTGCGTAATCCAGTCGGCTCAGGCCCAGACCGTGAATCAGGATAACAGGCGAAAGCGCGACCCATGTCAGGCAGGGAATCGTCACCAGGCCAATAGCCAGCGAACCGCACATCACCTGGCGGTCTTTTAGCAACGCATAATAGCCCGCCGCCAGCGACGGCAGCGATACGGAGGTGCGTCTGTCACCTGCGGTTTCCGGCATCGACAGGCCCAGGCCAATGAGCGACAGCGCGGCCAGAGCAGCGAAAAACAGAAACAGTGTGCGCCAGTCTGCGACGGCCAGAAACGCCGTACCTGCCAGCGGCCCGGCCAGCGGGGCCAGCAGCGCAACATTCGCCATCAGCGCCATCATCTTTACGCTGAGTGCCTCGTCAAAAGCCTCCTGAATGGCGGCATAGCCCACCGCACCGATAAAGCACAGGCTCATGCCCTGCAGAAAGCGCAGCAGGATAAAGGGCCCGATGCCCTGCACCCAGTGCGTCGCCAGACAGGTCAGCATAAAAAACGCAACACCGGTCAGAAGGACCGGACGGCGGCCCAGCTTGTCGGACAGCGGCCCCAGGAGCCACTGTAGCAGCATCCCGCCCATCAGATAGGCGGTCAGCGAGGTGGCCACCCACTCCGGGCCCACGTGAAACGCCTGTGTGACCCGCAGCATGCCGGGCTGAATCATGTCATGCGCGAGATAGGTGGCAAACTCAAACAGCACCAGCGATAAAGGAAATAACAGATGTCGTCGCGTCAGGCGCGAGACAGGTTGAAAACGAGCCATCGTCAGTATTATCCAGTAAAATCGGCATAGGAGGCAGGCATCTCAGCCTGCTCCCCTGCCACACCACCCGGCATGCGGGCCCGCACCGGGCGGTTCGAAAGTTTGAGGTTACACGAGTCGGGGTAAACCTTGTCTGTCGAACCACGC
>NZ_VZPF01000084.1 GCF_008801695.1 Pantoea stewartii subsp. stewartii | reverse complement strand
TGGTTGCGTTACGTCATCGGTCATATACAGGACTGGCCGGTGAACCGGGTCCGCGATCTGCTGCCATGGAAGGTCGAGCTTCCCTCTGCCTGAACGTCAATACGGTCTGAATGCGACGCTTACGAACGGACCGGAGGGTGACGACATTCACTCAAGAAATAGCAGAAAAAATGAGGCGCGTTATGTTGCTGCAGAACGGCTATGGGACACTCCGCAATCCAGCCTGAAAACCCACCAGGCGCTGCTGAGCAGGGTTAACGCGGAAAAGCTCTCAGATTTGCGGGTGTTGGATGGCGACGTCGAGAGTTTGGGCGCTTACGCGCCCTTTTTTTATCACTCAGTGGATGCTACACCGTACTGCTTAAACCAGGCTAACATACGTGCCCAGCCGTCTTTTGCCGATTCGGCATGGTAGCTCGGACGATAGTCGGCGTTAAAAGCATGCCCGGCATCGGGATACACAATGATCTCTGCCTTTGCGTTTGCAGCATGTAAGGCCTGGCGCATCTGCTCCACGCTTTCCAGCGGAATGCCGTCATCCTGACCACCATACAAACCCAGCACAGGCGCGTTCAGATCCACAGCAATATCGATAGGATGTTTTTGCTGCTTCATGGTTTTTTCCCCTACCAGGCGACCATACCAGGCCACGGCAGCGCGAAGTTGCGGGTTGTGTGCCGCATAGAGCCAACTGATGCGTCCGCCCCAACAGAAACCGGTAATTCCCATCCGCCGGATATCGCCACCGTTGCGGGCCGCCCAGTTAGCGGCATGATCGAGATCCGCCAGTACCTGGCTGTCAGGCACCTTGCTGACCAGTTCTTTAAACAGCGTAGGAATATCGTTGTAGTCGTTGGGGTCGCCTTCGCGGAAGTAAAGCTCTGGCGCGACAGCCAGATAGCCTTCCAGCGCCAGACGACGACAAATGTCGCGAATGTGTTCATGAACGCCGAAAATTTCCTGCACGACCAGCACAACAGGCAACGGCCCGTCTGCTGACTGCGGTTTCGCGTAAAAAGCCGGAAGATTTTCACCCTGACTCGGAATAGACGTCTCACCGGCGTGGATGGCCGGGCTGTCGGTAATAATGGTGGTCGAAGCCGTGGGCTGAACTGCCGGAGCAAACGCGCCTGCGGCTGATTTTTGTGTCATATTATCGTCGGTTTTCATCGTTATCTCCGTGCAAGCGTATGCGCAATCACGTAACTATAGCCTGGGTATTTATTACTGGTTCCGGGCAATGCGTAACAGAGCTTATAACCTTTAAAATACACTTCTCTTTAACATTCTCATGCTGCCTTCCACATCACCATATGTAGCATTACGGAAGGTCTGAGATAAATGTGTGATATTAATCACTAAAGATTTCATCGAAAATGTAAATTTCATTTTCTTGAGTGAAACCAGTCACACATTTAACCCGTCGGGTAACGTAAAGTGGCGTACTGTTTTTCCTTAACCCGGAGTCTGATATGACACAGTCTGACGTTTTCCATCTTGGCCTGACGAAAGCCGACCTGCAGGGGGCGACACTGGCCATTGTTCCTGGCGATCCGGAACGTGTAAAAAAAATTGCCGGACTGATGGACGATCCCCGGCACCTGGCTTCCCATCGTGAGTTCACCAGCTGGCTGGCTAAGCTTGACGGTAAACCCGTCGTGGTCTGTTCTACCGGGATTGGCGGACCTTCCACCTCCATTGCCGTCGAGGAGCTTGCTCAGCTTGGCGTGCGCACTTTCCTGCGTGTAGGGACAACGGGCGCCATCCAGCCGCATATCAATGTCGGCGACGTTCTGGTCACGACGGCGTCTGTACGCCTGGACGGTGCCAGCCTGCACTTCGCACCAATGGAATTTCCGGCCGTCGCCGATTTCACCTGCACAACGGCCTTAGTGGCTGCGGCAGAAGCCTGCGGTGCCAAAACCCATATCGGGATTACCGCCTCATCTGATACCTTCTACCCCGGCCAGGAGCGCTACGACACCTTCTCGGGCCGCGTCGTGAACCGTTTTCAGGGCTCTATGCAGGAGTGGCAGCAGATGGGCGTCCTGAACTATGAGATGGAATCGGCGACGCTGTTAACCATGTGCGCCAGTCAGGGCCTGCGCGCAGGCATGGTGGCGGGCGTGATTGTTAACCGCACGCAAAAAGAGATTCCCGATGCAGTGACGATGAAGCAGACCGAAAGCGATGCCGTCAAAATAGTAGTTGAAGCGGCCCGTCGATTACTCTAGCCCTTCGTTTGACAGACAGGCCGGCTGTCCGGCCTGTCATGGCCTTGTCTTTACGTCTCGTCTTTCCCCCCCTCAGTAAATATATCTGGACATTCATACAGTGCGAATTTACCTTTTTCCTCAATAGCCTGACCAGCGGGGAGAATATGGATCAGCACATCATTATCAGCATCTGCCTTGGGCTCGCCGGCCTGGGTGTTGGCTGGATACTGGCGCAAATGCGTGTCAGTCATCAGTTAGCCAGCTTTTCCACAGAGCGCCGTCTGCTTAACGAAGCACAACAACGTCAGCAACAGCACATCGAGCAGCTCCAGCAGCAGCTGCAACAGCGCGAACAGGAGTTGAGACAGCTTCATGGATCATTAAGCGGAGCCAATGAGCGCCTGCAACAGCTGGATTACTGGCGTAATGAGAGCGAGCAACTGACACGAGAGCTGCGCAATCAGCTGGAGGTGAACAGCGCGCAGGAAGCCGAGCTGCGTGAAGTGACCATCCGTCTTGAGGAAACCCGTTTTGCAGCGGAAGAGAAGCAGCGCCTGTTGACCAACAGCGAGCAGCGGCTTAGCGCGCAGTTTGAAAACCTGGCTAACCGAATTTTTGAAAACAGCGGTCGCCGCGTTGATGAGCAAAACCGTCAAAGTCTGAACAGCCTGATTGGGCCGTTGCGTGAACAGCTCGATGGCTTTCGGCGTCAGGTTAATGAGAGCTTTGGCGCGGAAGCGCGTGAACGCCATACACTGACCCACGAGATTCGTCAGCTACAGCAACTGAACGCGCAGATGGCCCAGGAAGCGCTCAACCTGACCAAAGCGCTCAAAGGCGACAACAAAATCCAGGGCAACTGGGGCGAGGTGGTGCTGAGCCGGGTACTGGAAGCGTCAGGATTGCGTGAAGGCTATGAATACGATATCCAGGTCAGCATGCAGAACGAGCAGCAAAGCCGCATGCAGCCCGATGTCATCGTCCGGCTTCCCCAGGGGAAAGATGTGGTGATCGACGCCAAAATGACGCTGGTTGCCTACGAGCGGTATTTCAACGCGGATGACGACATTGAACGTGAACAGGCCATTCAGGCGCATATCAGTGCCGTACGCGGCCATATCCGTTTGCTGGGCCGTAAAGATTATCAACAATTGCCCGGTTTACGCTCACTGGATTATGTGTTGATGTTTATCCCGGTTGAACCGGCGTTTTTACTGGCAATCGATCGGCAGCCAGAATTGATCGGCGAAGCGCTCCAGCAAAATATCATGCTGGTCAGTCCGACCACGCTGCTGGTTGCACTGCGTACCATCAACAATCTCTGGCGCTACGAGCATCAAAGCCGCAATGCGCAGCGGATTGCCGAGCGCGCAGCCAGACTTTACGACAAAATGCGCCTGTTTGTTGATGATATGAGCGGTATTGGTCACAGCCTTGATAAGGCCCAAAACAGCTATCGTGAAGCGATGAAGAAGCTGGCAGAAGGGCGGGGGAATTTGATCGCACAAACGGAAGGCTTCCGTGACTTAGGTGTAGAGGTTAAACGCGCTATCAATCCCCATCTGGTCGAACGCGCGATGCCCGAAAATGAGCAAGACAGTATGCCCGGTAACGACCAAAATGCAGACGAAAGTTGTGAGCGGGTTCGGCACCTCCACGAATAAGCAGGTCGCCAACGTGCCTGACCTCCGTGACTCTGATACACTTCCATAAGTATTGTTTGTGGAGCAGGTAAAACCGATGGCAGATGAATCACAGCAGGAAACTACCCATTTTGGCTTTCAGACCGTCGCCAAGAGCGAGAAAGCCGACAAAGTCGCGGACGTGTTTCATTCCGTAGCGGCGAAATATGACCTGATGAACGACTTAATGTCGTTTGGCGTCCATCGCGTCTGGAAGCGTTTTACCATCGACAGCAGCGGTATGCGTCGCGGTCAGCGTGTCCTGGATCTGGCCGGCGGAACCGGTGATTTAACCGCAAAATTTTCACGGCTGGTGGGCGAGACCGGGCAGGTTGTTCTGGCTGACATTAACAGCTCTATGCTGAAAATGGGCCGGGAGAAGCTACGAAACCTCGGTATCGTTGGCAATGTCAGTTATGTTCAGGCCAACGCCGAAGCGCTGCCGTTTCCTGACAACTACTTCGACTGCATTACGATTTCTTTTGGCCTGCGTAACGTTACGGAAAAAGAGAAGGCGCTGGCGTCGATGTTCCGCGTGCTGAAACCGGGTGGACGCTTGCTGGTGCTGGAGTTCTCGAAACCTGTTATTGAGCCGCTGAGCAAAGCCTACGATGCCTACTCGTTCCATATTCTGCCGCGCATCGGCCAACTGGTTGCTCAGGATGCAGAAAGTTATCGCTATCTGGCCGAGTCCATCCGCATGCATCCCGACCAGGAAACCCTGAAAGCGATGATGAACGATGTGGGATTTGAAAACACCACCTATTCAAATATGACGGGCGGCATCGTGGCACTTCATCGTGGGTTTAAATTTTAACCATTATGGCCATGACCTTAACCCCCGTCATCACTGCCGGTATTGAAACGGCGCTAAACCGAATTCTCTACCGCGATCGTGGTCTGAAAAGCGCACGTCAGCGTTTAGCAGGCAAGGTACTGATGTTGCGTTTGAGTGAGCTATCCTGGCCGCTGGTGCTGGTGTTCAGTGAGCAACAGCTGGATGTCCTTAGTGACTGGCAGGACAGCAGCGACTGCACGGTCATTACGCAGCTTAAGTCGCTGCCGAAGCTACGTGATCGCCAGCAACTGACGACGCTGATTCGCAGCGGTGAGTTACAGGTCGAAGGGGATTTGCAGGTGGTGCAGCAATTCTCTGCGTTGATGGATCTGGCTGAGCTGGATCCTGCCGAATACCTGGCCCCCTGGATCGGTGATATCGCCGCGCAAGGGATCAGCCAGGGTGCGCAGCGCGCATTTCGCTTGTTTAAAGCGGAAACGCAGCGACGTCAGGATTATCTCGGTCAGGCGTTGACGGAAGAGTGGCGCGTTGCGCCAGGTGCGCTGGAATTTGCCTGGTTCGCTGAAGAAGTTAGCGCGATGGAACGTTCGCTTGATGCGCTTAATGCGCGTCTGGCACAGCTGGAGGCGAAATGAGTTTTGGAGAGATCCGCCGGTTATATTTCATTATCAAGGTGTTTCTGACATACGGACTTGATGAACTGATTCCCCAAATGCGTATTACTCTGCCGCTTCGGCTGTGGCGGCGGTGCGTGTTTTGGATTCCTAACCAGCACAAACACGAACAGATGGGCATTCGGCTGCGTCTGGCGATGGAACAGCTGGGCCCCGTCTGGATCAAGTTTGGTCAGATGCTGTCCACGCGGCGTGACCTGTTTCCCCCGCAGATCGCCGATGAACTGGCTATTTTGCAGGACCGGGTTGCGCCCTTCGACGGCGTGAAAGCCAAAGCACAAATCGAAGCCTCCATGGGGGCACCGATTGAGTCCTGGTTTGATGACTTCGATATCACCCCACTGGCTTCTGCCTCTATTGCGCAGGTTCACACGGCAACACTGAAATCCAACGGCAAAAAGGTTGTCATTAAGGTTATCCGCCCGGATATTCTGCCGGTGATCAAAGCCGATATGAAGCTGATCTACCGCATCGCCCGTTGGGTACCGCGCCTGCTGCCGGATGGTCGCCGTCTGCGTCCGGTTGAGGTGGTGCGCGATTATGAAAAAACGCTGATCGACGAATTAAACCTGCTGCGCGAAGCGGCCAATGCCATCCAGCTGCGGCGTAACTTCGAAAACAGCCGCATGCTGTATGTTCCCGAGGTTTACTCCGACTACTGCAGCGAAACCATGATGGTGATGGAACGCATCTACGGTATTCCTATCTCCGATGTGGCGACGCTGGAGCAGCATGGCGTTAACATGAAATTGTTAGCCGAACGCGGCGTACAGGTGTTCTTCACACAGGTTTTCCGCGACAGCTTCTTCCATGCAGACATGCACCCTGGCAATATCTTTGTCAGCTATGAGCATCCAGAAGACCCGCAATATATCGGCATCGACTGCGGGATTGTCGGCTCGTTGAACAAGGAAGATAAGCGCTATCTGGCCGAAAACTTTATCGCCTTCTTTAACCGGGATTACCGCAAAGTGGCAGAGCTGCATGTTGACTCTGGCTGGGTACCGGCAGATACCAACGTGGAAGACTTCGAGTTTGCCATTCGTACGGTGTGCGAACCCATCTTTGAAAAACCGCTGGCTGAAATTTCATTTGGTCATGTGCTGCTAAACCTGTTTAACACGGCGCGACGTTTCAATATGGAAGTGCAGCCACAGTTGGTGCTGTTGCAAAAAACGTTGCTCTATATCGAAGGGATTGGCCGGCAGCTCTATCCGCAACTGGACTTATGGAAAACGGCGAAACCGTTCCTTGAAGACTGGATTAAAGATCAGATTGGTATTCCGGCGATCATTCGCGCAGTGAAAGAAAAAGCGCCCTACTGGGCAGAGAAACTGCCCGAGCTGCCCGAGTTGTTCTATGACAGCATGCAGCAGCATAAGCAGTTACGTCTTAGCGTCGATAAACTCGTGAACGATTTGAGTGTCCAACGTACACGTCAGCATCAGGCGCGTTTCCTGTTTGGCGTCGGTGCCACGCTGCTGATTAGCGGTACAGCGGTACTCCTCAGCAGGCCTGAGTGGGACCTGTTTCCGGCGGCATTAATGGCGGCAGGTTTTGTCAGTTGGTTAATCGGCTGGCGCAAGACAAACTGATTGTCACTCGCGGCTGAAACGCGGTAATGTCGCTGACTGAGACCCGAATTAACAAGGGTTTAGGTTGTGCTTCATTCCGCAGTTTTTAACAAAAAAATCGAGGCTATCTCATGGGCGGTATCAGTATTTGGCAGTTATTAATTATTGCCGTGATTGTGGTGCTTTTGTTCGGTACCAATAAGTTACGTAATCTGGGGTCGGATTTGGGTTCGTCTATCCGTGGTTTCAAGAAAGCCATGAGTGATGAAGACGACAAAAAAGATCAGCCAAAAGAGCAGGACGCGGATTTCCATGCGAAAACGCTGGCGGACAAACAGCCAATGTCTGCTCAGAAAGACGACATTAAGAACGACAAGCAGGTGTAAACCGTGTTCGATATTGGTTTTGGTGAGTTGCTATTAGTCTTCGTGATCGGGCTGATTGTCCTGGGTCCGCAACGTTTGCCGCATGCGGTTAAAACGGTTGTCGGATGGATTCGGGCGGTCCGTTCACTGGCGGCCAATGTTCAGAGTGAGCTGGCGCAAGAGCTGAAACTGCAGGAACTGCAGGACAGCCTGAAAAAGGTGGAGGAAGCCAGCCACGGCACATTGTCGCCTGAGCTGAAAGAATCCATGGAAGCGTTGCGTAAAACCGCGGATTCAATGAAACGCTCGGTTCAACAGAGCATTGATATCGAAAGAGAAGAAGACGAAGCAAACACCATCCATTCCCCGTTACACCAGACGGGGAGTGACTCGCCGAAACCGGTGACGCCTGTGGCCAGTGAGCAGCAGGCACAGTCACTCGCACACGCACCTGTTGAACCCCATGTCGAGGCTGCGGTTGCACCGGCACAGGACAGCAACACGGCGACCACGCCGGTCCCGCCGCGGCCTGCGTCCGGCTATGCCAGTGCTCCGCCGCAATCGCCGGGTCGGACAGACGCACCGCCTGCGGAAAAACCGGGCAACGCCGCGCCGTCGCTCAACCCAGCTTCTCCTCCTTCTGCAAGTGATGAACGATAATGGCCGTTGAAGATACCCAACCACTTATCAGCCATCTGATTGAGCTGCGTAAACGTCTGCTGAACTGCATAATTGCTGTGTTAGTTATTTTTCTGGCACTGATCTACTTTGCTAATGACATCTACCATGCCGTGGCGTCGCCACTGATCAATCAGATGCCAGCGGGTGCCAGCATGATCGCGACGGATGTCGCCTCACCTTTCTTCACGCCGATAAAGCTGACGATGATCGTGTCGGTGTTCCTTGCCGTGCCGGTTATTCTTTATCAGGTCTGGGCGTTTATTGCGCCAGCGCTTTATCGCCACGAACGTAAGCTGGTCATGCCGCTGCTGTTTTCCAGTACGCTACTGTTTTATGTTGGCGTGGCCTTTGCCTATTTCATTGTTTTTCCGCTAGCTTTCGGCTTTTTTGCGAAAACCGCGCCGCAGGGCGTCACTATCGCGACAGATATCACCAACTATCTCGATTTTGTCATGACCTTGTTTATGGCGTTTGGTGTGGCATTTGAAGTGCCGGTAGCCATAGTGCTGCTGTGCTGGACCGGTATTACCAGCCCTGAGGATTTAAAAAAGAAGCGTCCTTACATCCTGGTCGGCGCGTTTGTTGTCGGGATGCTGCTCACACCACCGGACGTTTTTTCTCAAACTTTGCTCGCTATTCCGATGTACTGCCTGTTTGAAGTCGGCGTATTCTTTTCACGGTACTATGTGGGAAAAGGCCGTCAGACAGAGGATGAGGAACAGAACACCGAATCCTGATGTCGTATTCAGTACACCCGCAGAAGCGGGAGACACAAGCCAAAAACCGCCGTCAGGCGGTTTTTTGTTTAGGATGTTTTTGACAGAGAGTAAAAATATGTTTGATATCGGTGTAAACCTGACCAGCACGCAGTTCGCCTCCGATCGGAAAAAGGTGATTACGCGCGCCCGTGACGCGGGCGTCACCGGCATGTTGATTACCGGTACCAATGCGCTGGAAAGTCAGCAGGCGCAGCGGCTGGCCGAGGCTCATCCGGGTTACTGCTGGTCCACCGCGGGCGTGCATCCCCATCATGCCAGTGAGTGGTCACAAGAGGTCGCGAATACGCTGCGCCGGCTAGCGGAAAAAGCCCAGGTTGTGGCGATAGGTGAATGCGGGCTGGATTTCAATCGTAACCTGTCCGCACATCAGCAGCAGGAATATGCGTTTGACGCGCAACTGGCATTAGCTGCGGAACTGAATATGCCCGTGTTTCTTCACTGTCGGGAAGCGCATGAACGCTTTGCTGCGGTACTTGAACCCTGGTTGCCCAAATTACCCGCCGCCGTGATTCACTGTTTTACCGGTACGCGGGAAGAATTAGCGGCCTGCCTGGAAATGGGCTTATCGGTAGGCATTACCGGTTGGGTATGCGATGAACGCCGGGGAATTGCCCTGCGTGAGATGTTGCCGTTGATTCCCGCCGAACGGTTGCTACTGGAAACGGATGCGCCCTATCTGTTACCGCGGGATATGCGCCCACGGCCAACTTCCCGGCGCAATGAACCCTGTTTTTTACCGCATATCCTGCAGCAGGTCGCGAACTGGCGAGGCGAGGAACCAGAGGCGCTGGCAGCCCAGGTGGATCATAATGCGCGCACGCTGTTCGGGCTGCGTTAGGCTTTACGGAATTGTCGGTTATCCACGCTCCGGACAACCTGTTTGTTTAGCAGATTCAGCAACAGGATGGAGCGTGCTTCGCCATCGGGCTCTGAGAAGATAGCCCGCAGACCTTCAAACGTCCCTTCGGTGATGATGACTTCATCGCCGTTTTGCGGCGTTTCAGGATCGATCAGCGTTTGTGGCACATCAGTCTGCAGTGCATCAATAACGACAGCAGGTACGGTGGCCGGCGTCGCGCCAAAGCGCACGAAATGGCTGACGCCACGTGTACTGCTGATGGTTGTGGTGTGAATGGCTTCGGGGTCAAACTCAATGAACAGGTAGTTTGGGAACAGCGGTTCACTTACGGTAGTTCGCTTGCCACGCACAATTTTCTCAAGCGCGATCATGGGGCTCAGGCAATTTACGGCTTGCCGCTCAAGATGCTCTTTCGCACGCAATAGCTGCCCACGTTTGCAATAGAGTAAGTACCAGGATTCCATAACTGCTCCCAATGAATGGACGCTAAGAATAGCAAACCTCCACTCAGAGTTATAGCGCATTGGGGTCTGTTACGCGGCGTTGCCTGGAAAATAAACTAAGATTGTTCTGAATGACGAATGCCATCGCATAAAATGAAAAAATAGCCATTATGCGGTAAGGTTCAGCACGAAAACTAAGCGACATTATTCGTCTGATGGTTGCCCGTGACGGGCAAGATAAGCCATGCGGTGCATAAAGCTCCACACATTCATGTAATCAGCCCTATAATGGCAAATTCACTCTGGCCGGAAAGTTGAAGCCGCATGAAATATCAGGATTTAAGAGACTTTATTGCGCTGCTTGAACAGCGTGGTGAACTCAAGCGTATCTCGCACGTGATCGACCCCGAACTGGAAATGACCGAAATTGCCGATCGCACCCTGCGTGCAGGCGGTCCGGCATTGCTGTTTGAGAACCCAAAAGGTTACGACATGCCTGTACTGTGTAACCTGTTCGGTACGCCAAAACGCGTGGCCATGGGCATGGGCCAGGAAGAGGTCAGTGCACTGCGTGAAGTGGGTGAGTTGCTGGCCTTTTTAAAAGAACCTGAGCCACCGAGAGGTTTCCGCGATCTGTTCAGTAAAATGCCGCAGTTTAAGCAAGTACTGAATATGCCGACCAAAAGGTTGCGCAATGCGCCCTGTCAGGAGGTGGTTTTCAGTGGTGATGAGGTCGACCTGACCCGAATCCCGGTCATGAAATGCTGGCCCGGCGACGCTGCCCCGCTGATTACATGGGGATTAACCGTAACGCGCGGCCCGCATAAAGAGCGACAAAATTTAGGCATCTATCGTCAGCAGGTGATTGGCAAAAATCGCCTGATCATGCGCTGGCTTTCTCATCGTGGTGGTGCCCTGGATTATCTTGAATGGTGCAAGGCACATCCTGGCGAACGTTTCCCGGTGTCCGTTGCACTGGGCGCCGATCCGGCGACCATTCTGGGTGCGGTCACGCCCGTCCCTGACACGTTGTCAGAGTATGCGTTTGCCGGTCTGCTGCGCGGCAACAAGACCGAAGTCGTCAAGTGCCTCTCAAACGATCTGGAAGTGCCTGCGAGCGCCGAAATTGTGCTGGAAGGCTATATCGAACCCGGTGACATGGCACCTGAAGGTCCCTATGGCGATCACACCGGTTACTATAATGAAGTCGACAGTTTCCCGGTGTTTACCGTTACGCACATCACGCAGCGTCATCAGGCGATCTACCATTCTACCTATACCGGAAGGCCACCGGATGAACCCGCCGTCCTGGGCGTGGCGCTGAATGAAGTGCTTGTACCGATTCTGATTAAACAGTTCCCGGAAATCGTCGATTTCTATTTGCCACCAGAAGGATGCTCTTACCGACTGGCGGTCGTGACGATTAAAAAACAGTACGCGGGACATGCCAAGCGCGTGATGTTTGGCGTCTGGTCATTTTTACGGCAGTTCATGTACACCAAATTTGTTATTGTGTGTGATGATGATGTTAATGCCCGCGACTGGAACGACGTCATCTGGGCAATCACGACGCGTATGGACCCGGCACGCGATACGGTATTGGTAGAAAACACGCCAATCGATTATCTTGATTTTGCGTCTCCGGTTTCCGGACTAGGGTCAAAGATGGGCCTCGACGCCACGAATAAATGGCCAGGTGAGACGCAACGAGAGTGGGGCACGCCGATTGTTAAAGATCCGGCCGTTACCGCACGTATCGACGCTATCTGGGATGACCTCGGTATTTTTGATCAACCATCACAGCGTTGATTGTGAGCAATAACCATAAAGACGACCCGACAGAGGGACCGCATGACAACGTTAAGCTGTAAAGTAACTTCAGTTGAGGCGATTACCGACACGGTGTATCGCGTTCGCCTGATTCCGGATGCAGATTTTAGTTTTCGCGCAGGGCAGTACCTGATGGTCGTAATGGATGAGCGTGACAAGCGCCCGTTTTCATTAGCCTCCACGCCAATGGAAACTGAAATCATTGAACTGCATATCGGTGCCTCAGAGCTGAATCTCTACGCCATGGCGGTGATGGATCGTATTCAGCAGGAAGGGCAAATTGTGGTGGACATCCCACATGGTGATGCCTGGTTGCGTGAAGAGAGTGACAAGCCGTTAATCCTGATCGCGGGTGGCACAGGCTTTTCCTATGTGCGTTCCATTTTACTCACTGCGCTTGCCGAACAACCCAACCGTGATATTGCGGTTTACTGGGGCGGGCGCGAACTGAAGCATTTGTATGATTTGGACGAGCTGGAAGCACTGGCGATTAAGCATCCGAATCTGAAAGTGATTCCGGTTGTCGAACAGCCTGAAGCAGGCTGGCCGGGCCGTTCTGGTACGGTGCTGACAGCCGTCATGCAGGACTTTGCGACCTTGAGTGAGCATGAGATTTATATTGCCGGTCGCTTCGAAATGGCGAAAATCGCCCGTGAACGCTTTTGTTCAGAACGAGGTGCCGTTGAAGCACAAATGTATGGCGATGCGTTTGCTTTTATCTGACGTGACAGCACAAGAAAAAACCCGCCCCTGACAGGCGGGTAAATCTCACACTATAACGTTCCAACGTATTAAACGCGTTCAATAACGGTAGCGATGCCCTGACCCAAACCAATACACATGGAGGCCAGGCCGAACTGCGCATCGCGACGTTCCATAATGTTCAGCAACGTCGTGCTGATGCGTGCGCCTGAGCAGCCTAACGGATGGCCCAACGCGATGGCGCCGCCATTGAGGTTGACCTTGTCATCGAGCCTGTCTGACAGGCCGAGATCGTTGATGCAGGGCAGAACCTGCGCGGCAAAAGCCTCGTTAAGTTCAAAAACATCAATGTCATTTACGCTCAGCCCGGCGCGCTTCAGTGCCAGCTTGCTGGCCGGGACCGGGCCGTATCCCATAATGGAAGGATCGCATCCCACTACTGCCATACTTTTAATGCGTGCACGGGGTTTCAGGCCCTGCTCTCGTGCGTGGCTTTCACTCATGATCAACATGCCCGCCGCCCCGTCTGATAACGCTGACGAACTGCCCGCAGTGACTGTTCCGTTCACCGGATCGAAGGCAGGCCGCAGTGCTGCCAGTCCTTCCAGGCTGGTATCTTCACGGATGACTTCGTCAACGTCATAGCGTTTCAGGACGCCATCGGCATCGTGACCATGCAGCGCAACAATTTCATTGGCAAAATCGCCACGCTGCGTGGCCTGCCAGGCACGCTGATGAGAGCGCAAAGCAAAAGCGTCCTGCTGCTCGCGGCTGATATGGTGCATGCGCGCCAGCATCTCTGCCGTTAGCCCCATCATCCCTGCGGCTTTCGCAACGGTACGGCCTAAACCCGGATGAAAATCGACGCCATGGTTCATGGGGACATGCCCCATATGTTCGACACCGCCAATTAAACAGGTCTGAGCATCGCCGACCATGATTGCGCGTGCGGCGTCATGTAAGGCCTGCATTGAAGAACCGCAAAGACGGTTAACCGTTGTCGCCGGAACGCGGTGCGGGATTTCAGCCAGCAGCGCGGCGTTGCGGGCAATGTTGAAGCCTTGCTCCAGCGTTTGCTGCACGCAACCCCAGATAATGTCGTCCAGCGTGGCGGCATTCACCCCCGGATTGCGGTTCAACAGAGCACGCATGACATGCGCGGACAGGTCCTCGGCGCGTACATGGCGAAATGCCCCACCTTTTGAACGGCCCATCGGCGTACGCACCGCGTCAATAATTACCACATTTTCCATTTTGATTACCTCAGGCGCTTCTGAACGCGGCTTCATCGATCGGTTTGACGGCGGGATACCAGCTTTCGTGTTGGCGCGCTTTCTCAAGCAGCAGGGCAGGGAGCGCATACAGCCCACCCAATGACGAATAACGTTTCGCCTGATCCACCACGTTGCCGTTACCCAAAGTGTCGAGATAACGGAAAGCGCCGCCACGGAAAGGCGGGAATCCCAGACCATAGACCAGCGCCATGTCTGCTTCAGCAGGTGAGGCGATAGTCTTCTCTTCCAGGCAGCGAACCACTTCATTCAACATCGGCAGCATCATGCGATTCAGAATCTTTTCATCGCTGAATATCCGTTTAGGCTGGCAGGCGGGTTCGAGTAAGGCATCGACCTCTGCATCGGACACTTTTTTCGGTTTCCCTTTTTTGTCTTCTTCCCAGCGCCAGAAACCCAGACCATTTTTCTGACCAAAACGCTTCGCCTCAAACAGAATATCGATCGCATCGCGATAGTCTTTTTTCATCCGTTCAGGAAAACCGTCCGCCATGACGCTTTGCGCATGATGCGCGGTATCAATGCCCACGACATCCAGCAGCCATGAAGGCCCCATCGGCCAGCCAAACTGTTTTTCCATTACCTTGTCGATCTGGCGGAAGTCCGCACCATCACGCAGCAGCATGCCGAAGGCAGCGAAGTAGGGGAACAAAACGCGGTTAACAAAGAAACCCGGACAGTCATTCACCACCACCGGGGTTTTACCCATTTTACTGGCCCAGGCGACAACTTTACCCAGCGTGGCCTCACTGGTTTTCTCTCCACGGATCACCTCTACCAGCGGCATACGTGGAACCGGGTTAAAGAAGTGCATGCCACAAAAATTTTCAGGACGCTGCAACGCCTGCGCCAGATGGCTGATGGGGATGGTTGAGGTGTTTGACGCCAGAATGGCATCAGCGCGCATATGGGTTTCGGTTTCAGCCAGAACGCTGGCCTTGATTTTCGGATTTTCGACGACGGCTTCTACCACGATGTCGGCCTGGTCGAAACCGGCATAATCGAGGGTAGGCTGAATAGTGGCAATGACGCTGGCCAGCTTGTTTCCGTCTATTTTACCGCGTTCCAGTTGCTTATTCAGAAGCTTACTGGCTTCATTCATGCCCAGCGTCAGCGCCTGCGGATTGATATCCTTCATTTTAACCGGCACGCCTTTCCATGCCGATTGATAGCTGATTCCACCGCCCATAATACCGGCGCCCAGCACGGCGGCCTGTCTGGGCGTGCCGCTTTCACTACTGCGTTTTTTGGCCAGACTTTTGATGTACTGATCGTTGAGAAAAATCCCGACGAGCGCGCGGGCCACATCTGACTGTGCCAGCGGAACAAACGCTGCGGTTTCCAGCTTTAGCGCATCATCGCGGCCCAGCGCTGCTGCCGCTTCAATGGTTTTAACGGCAGTGACTGGCGCAGGGTAGTGTTTCCCCGCCGTTTGCATCACCATGCCTTTGGCTATCGTAAAGCTCATCGCGGCTTCAACGGGGCTGAGTTTCAACGGAGCCAGTTTAGGGGCGCGACGGGCACGCCAGCTGCCGTCGTGGGCGGCCGCTTTTAGCATGGTTAACGCAGCATCACGCAGCTTATCGTTGCTGACAACCGCATCCACCAGACCCAGTTTCAGCGCTTCAACACCGTCAACATCTTTGCCTGCGGCAATGATTTCCATTGCACTGTCGGCACCTAACAGACGAGGAAGACGCACGCTGCCGCCAAAACCCGGCATGATGCCCAGCTTCGTTTCCGGTAACCCCAGGCGGGCCGTCGGTGTGGCAACGCGCAAATCCGTGGCCAGTACACATTCACAGCCACCGCCCAGCGCATAGCCCTCAATCGCCGAGATCGTGGGCACCGGCAAATCTTCCAGACGATTGAAGATACTGTTGGCGAAGGTCAGCCACTGGCTCAGTTTCTCTGTCGGCGCATCAAAGAGCGCCAGGAATTCAGTAATGTCCGCACCCACGATAAAGGCGGGTTTTGCTGATCGCAGAAGCACACCGCGCATGCCGGCATGTTTTTCCAGCACCGTTACCGCATCGCCAAGACTGGCCACGGTTTGCGTATCCAGCTTGTTAACGGAGCCGGGGGCATCAAATACCAGCTCGACAATACCATCGTCCAGCTGGTGAAGAGTGAGGTTAGCGCCTTGGTAGAGCATGTACGTCTCCTGAAACCGCGAAAGGTGATCTGGTCATACCAGATTATCGTGAGTTTGGGAGGGATGTTAATTTTTTGCAAACAGGTCTTTGTTTATTTGCTAACAAGATCACAGCCACGGGGAACCCGGCATCCGGATTTTGCCTGTGATAAACTGCGGCTTTTCCGGACACTGGAGAGGCGGCAATGGATTCACTTAAGAGCTTGTATCACGCGCATATTACGACCTTGCAACAACGTGCTCAGCAGGTATTGGCACGTCATAAACTGGACGCCATGCTGATCCATTCCGGCGAGCTACTCACCGTATTTCTGGACGACCACACGTATCCGTTTAAGGTCAACCCGCAGTTCAAGTCCTGGGTGCCGGTAACACAGGTACCTAACTGTTGGCTGTGGATCGATGGCGTGAACAAACCGAAATTGTGGTTCTATTCGCCGGTGGATTACTGGCACAACGTTGAACCGCTTCCGCACAGTTTCTGGACCGACGACATTGAGATTATCGGGCTGGCAAACGCGAATGCCATTGGCGATCTCCTGCCTGCTCAGCGCGAAAATGTTGCCTATATTGGCCCGGTCATCGAACGCGCTGCGCAGTTAGGCATTACGGCAGGCAACATCAATCCTAAAGCGGTGATCGATTTCCTGCATTATCACCGCAGTATTAAAACTGACTACGAACTGAGCTGTATGCGTCAGGCGCAGAAAATTGCCGTGGCAGGACATCGCGCTGCCAAAGAAGCGTTTGCGGCAGGTCTGAGTGAATTCGATATTAATCAGGCGTACCTGACCGCGACTGGTCATCGCGATACGGATGTCCCTTACGGCAACATTATTGCATTGAACGAACATGCTGCCGTGTTGCATTACACCAAACTGGATCATCAGCCACCGGCTAAGCGCTACAGTTTCCTGATTGATGCCGGGGCGGAATATCAGGGATATGCCGCTGACCTGACCCGCAGCTATGCCGCACAAAGCGGATCGCTGTATGCCAAAATGGTGGAGGCGATGAATGCGGAAGAGCTGGCCTTGATTGCGACGTTGAAAGCGGGCGTGCGCTACACCGATTACCATCTGCAAATGCATCAGCGCATTGCAAAATTGCTGGTGAAGTTTGATTTGGTCCACGGCATCAGTGAAGAGGCGTTGGTGGCCGAAGACCTGACCGGTCCGTTTATGCCACACGGTTTAGGTCATCCGCTGGGCCTGCAGGTTCATGATGTCGCCGGATTTATGCAGGATGAAAGCGGGACGCACCTGGCTGCGCCAGCGCAATATCCTTACCTGCGTTGCACCCGTGTCATCCAGTCGGGGATGGTGTTAACCATCGAGCCAGGCTTCTACATTATTGATTCACTGCTGGCACCGCTGCGCGCTGGCAAATTCAGTGCGCATTTTAACTGGCAGGCACTGGATGCGCTTAAGCCTTACGGCGGCATTCGCATTGAAGATAACGTGGTTATTCATGCTAATCGCGTTGAAAACATGACGCGCGACCTGCACCTCGCCTGATGGAGGCTTACGATATTCCTGCGCAAGCGCTAAGCGTGAGCGAGGAGACCATCAAAAAGAGCCGGTTTATTACGTTACTGGCGCACACGGACGGTGTCGAAGCCGCGCGGGCTTTTGTCCAGCAGGTAAAACAGGATCATCCGACGGCCCGGCATCATTGCTGGGCCTGGGTGGCGGGCGCGCCGGATGATTCGCAGCAGTTGGGGTTTTCCGATGACGGCGAACCTTCGGGAACGGCGGGGAAACCTATGCTGGCGCAGTTGATGGGGGCGGGCATAGGGGAAATCACCGCCGTCGTCGTGCGTTACTACGGCGGCATCATGCTGGGGACGGGCGGTCTGGTAAAGGCTTATGGCGGCGGTGTCCAGCAAGGGCTGAAACAGCTTGAGCGCCAGCGAAAAGTCCCGGTAAGGTTGTTCACGTTGCAGTGTGGCTACGCCCAGTTGAGCGACATTGAGCGTCTGGTGCAGCGCTACGACGGCAGCATTACTGAAAGTCATTATTGCGACCGTATCGCGATGACGCTGGCTTTGCCTTATGGACAAATTGAGGGATTTAAGCAAAATCTGTCAGACTTCAGCCGGGGTGCGTTAACGCTTCTTCCGCTTACATCATGATGTTCTTCTCTTTAACTAAAGGAACGGCTTAATGCATTTTCGCGCCATTACCCGCATTGTCGGTCTGCTGGTGATCCTCTTCTCGGTGACGATGATTGTACCCGGCCTCGTTGCGCTGATTTATCGGGATGGTGCCGGCCGCGCCTTCAGCCAGACGTTTATGATGGCTCTGGTGATTGGTTCATTATTGTGGTGGCCAAACCGTAAGAAGAAAACGGAGCTTAAGCCGCGCGAAGGGTTTCTGATCGTGGTGCTGTTCTGGACCGTGCTGGGCAGCGTCGGGGCCATGCCGTTTATCTTTGCCGAACAGCCGCATCTGTCGGTTACCGATGCCTTTTTTGAATCCTTTTCCGGGTTAACCACCACCGGTGCGACGACGCTGGTGGGGCTGGACTCTTTGCCTAAAGCGATTCTGCTCTATCGCCAGATGCTGCAGTGGCTTGGCGGTATGGGAATCATTGTGCTCGCGGTGGCGATTCTGCCGATTCTGGGCGTCGGTGGGATGCAGCTTTACCGTGCCGAAATGCCCGGTCCGTTGAAAGACAATAAGATGCGTCCGCGTATTGCCGAAACGGCCAAGACGCTATGGCTTATCTATGTATTACTGACGGTGGCCTGCGCACTGGCATTATGGTTTGCCGGAATGCCCGCCTTCGATGCCATTGGGCACAGCTTTTCGACGATTGCTATTGGGGGATTTTCAACCCACGATGCCAGTATCGGCTATTTCCAGAGCGGCACCATTAATACGATTGTGGCCGTGTTCCTGCTGATCTCCGGCTGTAACTACGGCCTGCACTTCTCTTTACTGAGTAACCGCAATCTTCGGGTGTACTTACGCGATCCCGAATTTCGTATGTTTATCGGTGTGCAACTGACGCTGGTACTGATCTGTACAGTGGTACTGTGGTTCCATAATGTTTATGACAGTGGCTGGCAAACGTTGAATCAGGCGTTTTTCCAGGTTGTCTCGATGGCGACGACAGCGGGATTCACCACAGACAGTATTGCGCGCTGGCCGCTGTTCCTGCCGGTTTTGCTGCTGTGCTCTGCGTTCATTGGCGGCTGTGCCGGTTCGACGGGCGGTGGCCTGAAAGTGATCCGCATCCTGCTGCTGTGTAAACAGGGGAATCGCGAACTCAAACGCCTTGTCCATCCCAATGCGGTTTACACCATTAAGCTGGGTAATCGCGCGTTGCCAGAACGCATCCTGGAAGCGGTCTGGGGATTCTTCTCTGCGTATGCGCTGGTCTTCCTGATCAGTATGCTGGCCATTATTGCCACCGGCGTGGATGATTTTTCTGCGTTTGCCGCGGTCGCCGCAACGTTAAACAACCTGGGGCCCGGTCTGGGTGTTGTAGCGGATAACTTCACCTCAATGAATGATGTGGCAAAGTGGATTTTAATTTCGACTATGCTGTTTGGTCGCCTTGAGGTATTCACGTTGCTGGTGTTATTCACGCCAACCTTCTGGCGAGAATAACTAATAAGGATGCAGATGATGAAAGCATTAATTCTCTTTTCGACCCGTGACGGTCAGACGCAAAAAATCGCTTCCGCTATGGCGGAGGCGATTAAGGGCGAGCAAGCGTGCGATGTGATGAATATTCAGGATGCAAACGCGATTGACTGGCAGCAATATGATCGGGTGCTGATTGGGGCTTCAATCCGTTATGGTCACTTTCAGCCCGCTGTAAACGAATTTGTTAAGCAGAACCTGGCCGCATTGCAGCAGCGCGTCAGCGGCTTCTTCTCCGTGAATCTTACGGCGCGTAAGCCAGAGAAGCGGACGCCGGAAACCAATGCCTATACCGTTAAGTTTTTAGCGCAGTCGCCCTGGAAGCCCGATTGCTGTGCGGTTTTTGCTGGTGCACTGTATTATCCCCGCTATCGTTGGTTTGATCGGGTCATGATTAAGTTGATTATGCGCATGACCGGCGGCGAAACGGATACGACGAAGGAAGTTGAGTATACGGACTGGGAGCAGGTGCGCGGTTTCGCCAGAGATTTTGCACAGTTACCAGGCAAATCGTACTGAAATAACGCGATCTGGCGAAATTTGAGACGAACAGTAATATTTTTGCAATTAACCCTTGTCAGGCCGCGCGAACTCCCTATAATGCGCCTCCATCGACACGGCACAACGGCTTACGGAATGCGGTGTTGAGAGGGGCAGGCAACTGAGCCGCCGGAGAAAAACTTCTGAAAAAGAGGTTGACTCTGAAGGAGGAAAGCGTAATATACGCCACCTCGCAACAGAGGGTTAACCCGCTGGTTGCACTGCTCTTTAACAATTTATCAGACAATCTGTGTGGGCACTCGCAGGATTGATATCCGCGTCTCCGGACGCAAAAAATATCAAGTCTTAAGAGTGAACACGTATTGAAATTCATTACGACGTTTTCCTTGAGCATCGCTGCACTGGTTGCAGCAAATCAAACTTTAAATTGAAGAGTTTGATCATGGC
>NZ_VZPF01000083.1 GCF_008801695.1 Pantoea stewartii subsp. stewartii | reverse complement strand
ATGTCGAACGGTTGTGGCAGGCGCTTCATGAGACAATAACCCGAAATCACCAGTGCAGTTCAATGTGGCAACTGTTGAAAAAGGTCCATCACTTTATGAATACCGTCAGCCCATTCCCCGGGGGAAACATGGGCTGGCTAAAGTGTAGCGGTATTAGGATCAGTTATTTAGCGCATTAGCTAATTTTACAATGCTAATCTCAATGTTTTCGGGCAGGGAGGAAATGGTCTCTCTTAGTGATGTAAGTTCCGTATTTATTTTCTCAGGTATCGATTTTATTTCTTTATCAAGTGCAATGTAGTCTTCAAGTAGTTCCTTTACTTTTTGATCTTTAAATTCTTCTGAAATGCTCATTGATATTCTCCTTTTGTGGCGGGTTTGACCCGCCAAGTATTATGCTATATCTAAATTTTTAAAAGCAATATCAAGGTCTGAATTGAATCCATTCATCAACATTTTCACAGTGCGCAAGTTTGAAAGCTCTTGTCTTGTTTCTTTAGATTCAGCAGATCGGATTAAACTCCGGAAGTCTCGGTCGTCATTATATATATCATCGTACCGTAAGCCTGATTTAGTTAGAATGTTAAATATATTATTGTAGTAGACTATTGCAGGATTATCACCAGTGATTTTCTTACATTGCTTGTTGTTCATGAAAATCGAATATTGTTTTTTTATCTCTAAGTCTTTCTCTGCTTGATTCAGGATGATTTTGATACGTTCCATTTCAATTCCACTATCTAGCAGATTGTTAATAGTGTTTATTGAATCACGTTGTTGCTTGTCTTGAGTCGTTACAGGGATTAAAAAGTAGTCTATTAACTCATGACTCCCTTTAAACTCAAGCATTTGAACCATAAATTGTTCGATGTTAGATGAGCCGACATCAATGATTGTGCATTCCGCATCATCAATACGTTTTAAAATCTCGTCAAACTCTCTTGCGGATACTTTCTCATCACTAGTTCCGTCTGAGTTTATAGTTTCAACTCTAATTATTTCAGAGTTTTCTAACCGTGGCTTTAAGAGTGTCTGGCAAATTGTGGATTTTCCAACATTTCCACTGTTATTTAATACTGCTATTTTCATGTACATGGGATATCCTTATTTGTTTTGTAAGTGATTTGATAGTGTAGTTCCAAGTCTTATCGAATTTGGACACTGCCATTCTTTTATCTGCTCAATGCTAACACCGCCTTCGATAGCTCTTCTAGCAAGTCTCTCATTGTTGAAGCATACACTAAGATAACTATTCATATCATCAGCGTTTTTTATCGGCATTGATTTGTTTTCTTCGTCTTCATAACTGACATGATTTTTATTTACTGGATTAGTATTTGAAGTATCATCTTCCATAAGATGTTTTTTGTTTTTCGTTCTTGTCAACATATTTCTATATGCTGAAGCGGCTACGTTATTGCCTGTTGAGTTGTTTATGTAATCTGCAATTTGTTCCCATGAGTAATATTTTTTAGCCTCAATTATATGAGAGTAAAACAAATCAAAAGCTGTTTGCTTAGATTTTGTCGTCTTATTTTTTATGGCTTCGCAGAGTCCATACAGAAAAGTATCGATTGTCATTATTGCTGCCTCCTTATCACCCCCTTACCTTCTCATAGTTTGATTATGTGTGCAAACATGTGTGCGATGTTGGGGTGCGTGTTCTATTCTGTGTGCGATTTAAGGTGTTGTCAAGCAGCAAATCTGAATGTTTGTGTGCTTTTATGTGTTAGTAAGTGTGTTGCTTGAGTCATGCACGACTCTAAACAGAGGCACGTTACCGACTGTATACAAATGCCTGGCGGCCTTTGCATACAGTCGCGTGCCAAAGGGGATACCCCTTTGAAACCCCGCATGGCGGGAACATCGTCACCAGTTCAGGTAGGTCACTATGGCTGCTAAACAGAAGAAAGAAATTGTTGTTTCGTTGCGTATTACTCCTGACGAGTTTTCGCCATTTGAAAAGCAAATAAAAGAATCCAAACTCAGCCGTTCAGCATTTTTCAGAAAACTGGTATTGGATAAGCAAGGCTCAATAAATATTGAGGTAAAAGATACCCGCCAATTATTATACCTCTTTAATAAGTCCAGCAATAATATAAATCAACTTGCGTTAAAGGTTAATGTTGCTCATAAAAATGGTACTATATCCGATAGAAAATATACGTTATTTTTGAATGCCCTCCTCAATATCGAAGCGCTTATGAAAAAGGCGGTGGAAGATGCTGATTAGATGTAAAGGGTATAATTCCGGAGTGAAAGAATATCTGGAGGAAGGTCGAAAGTCTGGTCGAGAGTTAACACGCGATGAGCTTGATGAACGTATCATTCTTGATGGTAATCTCGATCTAACCGAAATGATTTATAAAAGCATTCCAGATAAAGGACAAGATCGTTATCTGACCTTTACTCTGTCTTTTAAGGAAGAACAGATTGATGAGGAGAAACTATCCGAAATTACACAGGAATTTAAATCATTCCTGATGAAGTCGTATACATCTGAAGAATATAACTTCTATGCTGAAGCACACATTCCAAAAATTAAAACAATGGAAGACCGTAAGACTGGTGAATCTGTTGATAGAAAACCACATATTCATATTGTTATACCCAGAAAGAATTTACTTTCCGGTAATGAAATGAATCCTGTAGGAAGTTATAAGCAAAATGAAAAATACCTTGAGGCTTTTCAGGAGTTCATAAACCAAAAATATGTTCTGGAATCCCCGCGAGAAAACATGCGTATGACACCTACAGGATATGCGGACATGTTATCTCGTTATAAAGGGGATGAATTCCGAGCTAAGAATAAAGAATTTAAACTTAAAATACTTCAGCGGATTCAAGAAAAAGGGATAAGGACACGTCAATCCTTTTATAATTTGGTCGCTGAATATGGAGAAACGAAAATAAGGAATGCTGGCAAGGAAAATGAATATATTGCGGTTAAACTCGATGGTGATAAGAAATTTACCAATATGAAAGAAACGATTTTCAGTGATGAGTTTATTGTAAACAGAAAGGCTGCCCTGCCCCCGCTTGAACAAAATATTATCAATAGGCGGTTTTCTGAATGGGAGCGACGGTCTGCTGAAATTAAATATATTGATAAGATATCTTCGGAAAGGTTCAGGCATAAATACTATGAATCCGATGATAAAACTAAATCAGACTTGCTAAATGGCTGTGTAAATAAATTTTACGAAAAATATAGAGGTTCTAATGGCATACGAGGTGAACGGAAGGGAAATAGTCAGCGAGGTTTTACTCAAGCTGAAAGAGGAAGTGCTCCCCCACCTACCCATAGCCTGCAAGACCTGTCCAATGGCTATGTGGCAGGTTCACGGCGAGGGCAAGGAGATAAAAGCTTATTGTCGGGTAATGCACGTTTACACATGGCAGACCAGCAAACCCACGGAAATTCTGGACTGCGACGCGCTATATCAGACGGAGGAAGAGGAGGAAGAAGCGTTCCTGTCACTAATCAGTCAGGGCAGCCAAACCGAAGAGATTCAGCCCGACAGCTCATGGCCGGATCAAAGTATGGAAAGCGACTACGAAAGCGGAAATTACAGCTGACACCCTACCCTGTCATTCCACGTATGAAAAATCGTATTCCTACGCTGACTGATATTAAACGTAGGGGGGATGCCCTTTTTCCTGCTGGTTCTATTACTGGCAAGCAAGCGGTTGTTCCCTTTCAGAAATCTATTAATGCAAACGTAAATACATCGTCCCTGTCGGCCTGGCTTATCCGCCGCTTAAGTGAGCAACCAGTAAGCCAAAACGTCAGCAAGATACTCAAAACAATAGATCGTGACTTCTATGACATCCGGAGGGAGGTACTTGGCGATAAGCGATTCAGCTATGAAGAGAAAAACCAACTGATTTCAGTCATGCATTTTGAGCGACTGAAAAGGAAAGATGCCGTCTTGAATAAAAATGAGGAATATAACATGGGGAGTAAAGAAATACGGGATATGCTCAGGAATGATGATAATAAACCCGCTGGGTTTACTATCAGCGGTCCGGAGCTGGAAGAAAAGCAGGAAGCGAAAGGCCGTTTTGCGCGAGTGATCGATAAACTGCGTAACCCTGTTAACTATTCGAAAGTAGCGGAAGAGTCGAGGAAAGTCGTTGAAAAACACCTCGACGCCAGCAATTTATACACAAAGCGAACCCGTAAAGGCCATGTTCATTATCTCGACAAAACCAGTGATAAAACACTGTTTGTCGATACGGGCAAGCTGATTACAATGCGGAAAAATGGCCTGAGTAGTGACAGTGTGGCCGTAGCGCTGGAGCTGGCTCAGGGGCGGTTCGGCAGCACTCTCAATATCAAAGGTTCACAGAAGTTCAAAGATATGGTTGTGAGCGTTGTCGCTGAAAAAGGGCTGGATATCCATTTCACCGACAAAAAAATGAATGAAGCTCTTGAACTTCGTCGTGCAGAGCTGCTGAAAGCCAGAGAACAGCAGTCACGCAGCAGTGGAACGGCATTTACCATTGAAGGCGCTGACCGCACTATCAGCCGGGAAAATAGCGAGGTTGCTAAGGAAGAAGAGCGGTCCGTTCCTGGTGGCTCAGGGAATATTGATGATGAGCCGTTATACCGCTCGGTTAATCATCTTGAAGGTAAAATTATCAAGCACGGAGCCGCACCATACCTTCATAAGGAAGGTAACAGCGATAGCTACTATGTTGTTCTCAAAGATAAAGAAGGTCAGGAATCGACACAGTGGGGAGTTGGTCTGAAAGATGCCCTCAAGGGGTTCCGGAGAGGTCAGGAAATTGCACTGGATCTGAAAGAGTCAAAACCTGTTCAGGTCCGGGTCCGGGATGAGCATGGTCAGTATTCCACCCGTGAAGCTGTTCGTAACATTTGGCAGGCAACCAGTCTGTCAAAATCTGCTTCCCCAGGATCTAAAAAAGCGGCCACTTCCGATATTGATAAAACCCATCTGGCGACTGAGAAGATGCCGGTTAGAGAAAATATTCACTATCGGGATGAATACATAAAGTGGCAGCAGACTCAACCAGCGGGTACAAGTTTTGCTCGACTTGAGAGAGAGATGAAAAAAGCCAATCCTGGCGTTAAGGGGGATGAGTTCTACAAACTCCTGGTGGAAAAAGTTCAGGGAACCCAGAAAGCTGAAGGGCCAAAAGCGAGCCGTAACAGGGATTTTGATGGGCCAGAAATGGCATAGATATGCTTTCGTAAGGCCGGGGAAACCTGGCCTTTTTTTTGTGATCAATATCATGATGGGAATTATGCACTTGATAAGGCGTGTTTTTGTGATTAAGCTAAATGCTGTTCGCCGTAACGTAAGGAATCGCACACATGCTTCAAACAATACTTAGTCGCAGCTCAGTTAGTATTACTGACTTCAGAAGAAGACCTGTTGAGTATGTGAAGGCCGGGAATGGTGAGGCGATTGCCATCCTGAGTAACAATGAACCAGTATTTTACTGCATCCCAGCAAAGGAATATGGCGAGTTGCTGCAAGAGCTTGAAGACGCAAAAAGTAAGCTTAAAGCAGTTAGTAACTAATTGAAGAAAAGGATCTTTGGTTGATCCTTTCATTATGTTTAATGATCATGAACCTCATTAAAAGTGAGACTAATAGCGTTAAAACAAGTAGTTAGAAGTACAGCCTTATCATAGCTGAATTGATCCGCTTGATGGATCGTGCTAGATTACGCTGGTTTACGAATTCTTACGGGTGGGACGTTCCCGGTAATAGCGTCTAGGGATGGGGGAACAGGCAAATGCCTAACCCCTGAATGCAAAAACCCCCTGAAATCTGTCAATGAACTTGCCGGAACATTCAGATATTCAGGGGGCCAAAAGCAGGCGGCGTGCCTGTGAAGGATTATAGCAAATGTATAATCACATACAACCCCCTTGCACCGGCATAAGTGCGGACGGGTGTGAATAGCGGAACTTTTTCCGATTCTACCTATTTCGATTGGTCAGAGTACGACTCAGCAAATCTGAATGAAGTGCTTGATTATGCTGTTGTTTCTCAGAAACGTACTCGACGTCGTCGTGGAACACACTCGACAGCATGTAAGTGTGCTGATCCCAAATACCTTCGACCTGCGACCTTTAACCAGCTCCCGAAAGTACTTCGGGACGGGTATCATCGTGCTCAGAAACGCCGTTTCTCGAGGCATCCGTATTTCGTGCATATGCGCACGAATGCTGGCCGTGAGCGTGATTTCAGACCGGAACGTCAGTATCTCCTCGATGCACTGGCCGTTCTGCTGGTTAGCGGCTGCGATCTTGCCACGTTTAACGTCGCCCTCAATAGTTCACAGATATGCAAGTCTTTAAGCCCAAAAGACTCCCGGGGCGAGGTAATACCTGGTGAAGAGGTCACGGCTTCCCGCATTTGCCGCGCACTCGATCTGCTAGAAAATTACGGTCTTATCGAGCCATACATGCGCCGCCTGGACCCGTACACAAAAACCTACCTCCCGCGCCATGTCACTTTAACAGAGCAGTTCTTCAGGCTCCTCCAGGTCAATCTCGATCTGCTGTATAAAGAGCGTGATGAACGTCTGCGCGCGATGGCTGAGGGGATTCTTGCTCCTGGCGAAGTGATGTCCGTAAAAGCGGCCCGACAGCGCTTTTCTGACGAGAAAGTGGCGCAGGCCCTGAAGGTTCGCCGCGAGAGAGCGACAGAACAGAAGCGTCTTTCCAGAATTGCGCGTTCCACCCAGCTCGATGACCGGCAGTTCCAGATTGCAGCCTGGTTGATCAACACGCGGCCGGAAGTCTCTGGTATGACGCCGGATGATTTCGAGTTGCTGGTCTATCATTATCTGCGGCAGATCAAGCTCAACTTTGACGCTGAGCCGCCAGGCTAACTTAACTTTCCCCCCACTTTTCCCTCTACCGCCGCTGGCGGTTTTTGTGCTTCCCCGCGTTTAAAAACAGACTAAAAAGCCATCAATAAAGCCTGCAGTTAAGACACTTTTCACCGGCGAAAACCCCACTAATGAAGCTAACTGGTCATGTCACAGTAGTTATGCACAAATATCCGCAAATATAGAGGACTTTTTACCCGCAATGACTGGAAGTGTTATCCGCAAATTTTTCTTAATCTCGTGGAAGCCCTGTGCTCTTTCTCACCAGCGAACGCTTACGCGCCTTTGCCCTTTTTAAATATTCAATTAAAGAATGAATCTAATTCAGTCCCGCTTTCCTGTGGAAAACGGGGATAATGCCCGCCCTTACAGCGAGCTACGCTCGCGTCGGTTCGGAAATCGCTACGCTCAAAAGTTAGCACCCGCCAAAGCGGGCAAAAATCAGTCACAAAATATGCAATTAAGCCTCTAAACGTCTGCTCCCGCTGGTCACAGCCGTTAAGACCCCGGAAATCACGCTCAGAACGTCGCACAGCGCCATTCTGACCGCTCACCGGGGCTTCGGCCTTAACTCAGCAGTAAACATCGCTGTAAGCCCGTTATGGCTTTGCAGGGAGGCGGGCGGGGCAGTGACCACACAGCAGCGTGCGTAAACGTGCTGTGGTGGCTCTGGTCAGATACGGTGGTAGTGGGTGCATCATCCCCGTTCAGGGGAGCAAGGCCCGGCGGTTTGCATCCTGTACCTTATTTCAGTTACGGTGTGCCGCCTTCTATGCGCTTCGCGCATGAAAAACAGATATGCCAGCATTTTTTGGGCTTCAGCTGCGACCGGCGACTTCATTTTGCTGTCGTTTCTTCCAGTCCGGGCCAGACGGCCAGTTTAATTCTGACAGCAAAAAGTGTCGGTTGATATAATCGTAAGTTTCGGAAATGTCGACGGTTCCGGCGCAGAACCTAACCTGTCAATGGTCTTTCGGTACTTTAACAAGACCGTCAGCGATCCCCTGGGCCACCAGTTCCATTATCCGGGCAAAACGAAAAAATCCACTGTACTGCTGACAGATGTAGTCCATCTGGATCTTGGATGAGCTGTCCATCACCTGTTTGAAAGCATCCATATAATCGTAGCACCCCTGTAACAGCTGTTCGTCACCGATAACTGATACAGGAAAGCTATTGGCATAGTCATGTATTAACTTAGCCTGCTGGTGTTGTTCTGCGTTTAACGTAATCATTCTTATACCTCCGGAAAATTTTCCGGATAAAGTCTACCCTGTCAGCAATGACGATTGAAGATCAAACAAAGGCCGAGAAAGCCTCTTGTTTAATTGGTGTATAATGTTATACACCAATTTATGTTTAACCTGACAGCAGCAGACTGACTACTAATGATATTAGTGTGTAACGTTATACAATGAATTTCAATGTAGAAAAGGAGGGGGAGTCATCATGAGCAAGCTAAATAAAGAACCGATAAGGGGACTGGATGATGAAGAAATAACCCTGCTTATTGATGCACTGACAGTACTACGCGCTGAACGCGGGAAAGCCTGGAATACAGCTTATGACTGCGCGCTATTGGCGAACAAACGCCCGCCATCGCTGAAAATGTATGGTATTGGTGAGATTAAACGGCTGGCTCGCCGGTTGGGGGCCAGAAATACGCACTGGCTGGATTGACTCTGCCCGCATTTCCCTAAAAAGTACCACCATTAAGATCAGTCATTGTGTTGGATTTCCGTCATAGGAGCCTGATACCTGAACCTCTGCATCTTCCCATTGCTCGTGTTCTGGTTCGTCGGGGTCAAGATACTTGCGACATTTAGCATGAAGCCAAATATTCATAGGCCGCAGATTAACGACTTCCATTTCGTCAAATTCAAAATCGGCATTATCAATGAGCCAGTCCTGAATAATTTGTTGTAGGTCATTATCGTCAAGCTCAATTTTGCGCTCAACAAATCCTTCATCTTTGTAGTATTTGACAGGAAAAACTGTTCGCATTTTCAGCTATCCTTTTTCTGTTGGAGTGGGCTGCTAATTGCCCATGATATACAAAGTTTTGGCGGCTTTCTGCTTACCATTCATAATTAGTGTATAACGTTGTATATCGTTATTTTTTTACAGGCTTTCGCCCGGTTCTTGGCCGGTTAAACTCTGCTTCACGGATCAGATCTGCCCGCTGTTCCTCCCCCATCATATCCAGTGCCTTAAGCCCCGCCCGGACAACGCTGATACGCATGGCGTGATTTTCTTCGCTGTACTGGTCAAGCCTGGCTATGTCCTCTTCCAGTAGCGGAAAATTCACCCTGGTGATCACACTGCCTGATGCCGGACGATGGCTGGTTTCACTGACCAGCTCCCGCAGCGTTTTATTCTCGTCGATATTTTGCAGCGCCGGGCTGATTTTCAGTTTTGTGGTGCGTTTACTCATAACTCCCCTTATAGTGTATATCGTTATACACTATTAATTATGCGGCTAACAGTTCCAGCTCACGAAGCAGCAGCTCAATCTCACCCCGCGCCAGATTCCCGCGACGGTCATTATATTCATGTACCGATAATCCCTCGTTGTAGGCCCGTTTGTATGGTTTGCGCTGATAGAGCCGCTGCCGGGCTACCGGGAGCCAGTTCTCCTGATCGGCCTCGATGTCCCGCCTGAAATTAGAGGCGTCTTCATCTGCCGGATGCGTATCGCAGCGGTTCATGACCAGCACGGCTTTCAGCCCTTTGTTTACCGATGCCTGGTACTGGCGAACATCGGCAACAACCAGGCCCAGCGTATTGATCTCAATCTGGGAGGAGGGGTCAAGGAGCGAGATAAACAAATCGGCCACGGCCAGGCATTTGCTGAACTCTGGTGAACGGCGTCCCGGAGCATCAAGCAGCACGAAGTCATATTTTTTGTCCAGCTTACGTGCCATTGCCGGGATGTCATGATAGCACTCATAGTAGTCCACATCCGGAACGGTTCCCTGTGATCGGCGCTCGTCCAGCCAGTCTTTCACGCTGTGCTGGTCGTCGCACTCAAGCGCAGCAACACGTTTACCGCTCTTCAGGATCAGACACATCAGGATATGAATATAAATAGTGGATTTACCCACACCGCCTTTATGACTGCCAACGAGAATAATCATAGTGCCTCACTAATAATGTATAACATTATACACCGTTATCATCTGTGCGAATTCTTTCGCACCTTCTGGTACAGTTATAGCGCATTATTCTCATAGTTGTAAATAGTGTATAACGTTACACACGATTATTTTTTTGTGTTCAGCAGCGCCGCCGCTTCCTCCCGATCCATGCCGAACCGCACGGCGTAGCGTCCGGCTACCTCTGCTTCCAGAGCCAGTACGTCAAGATAGATTTGTGTGCTCTTGAAATCCCGGTGTCCCAGCAGTTTCTTCAGCGTCAGTGGCTCAATACCGCACCAGAGCAGATGCATGGAGAAGCTGTGCCGGAAGGTATGCGGAGTGACGGGGATTGAGAACCGCACACCCTCACGCTCACAGCGCGTTACAGCGTCACGAAGCCAGTTACGGATCGTGTCGTCTGTTACAGGCCATATGCGTTTTGTCCTGAACCTACAGAACGTGTCCAGGTGATCGCGCAGCCGCAGCGTGAATCCCTCGTCAAACAGCGGCACGTCGCGCAGCGTGTCCTTTGGTGGTCGCCCCGGCTTGCCCTGCTGCTTGAGCGTCATGAGCGACACGAACGGGCGCGACGGCCAGCGCTCCCCGGTGTGAACATCCTCCGGGGTGAGGGCCAGCGCTTCACTCAGCCTCGCGCCGGTATTCCACAGCAGATCAAAGAACATCCGCTTACGCAGATCGGTAAATCCCTGTGCCAGCAGGACGGTAATTTCCGGCTCCAGCAGGTATTTCGGTTTCCCGGCCTGTCGGCTCGCCAGCTGGCGAACGGCCAGCGCCATTTCAAAATCAATCCGGGGGGTGGCGATGCGGCCGATCGCGCTGCGTGAAATCTGGCTCAGTTCGGCGGGATGAGTGATCAATTTTTTAATCTCCGCGCTCAGGCGTTACGTTATCGTTTTAACGTAATGATAGGGGAGAGGGCGCGGCACGTCGCGGAGAAAAACCCGGCTTAAAGGTGATCGGTCATTCGGGGAAACTTCCATTTTCGGGATAAAAGCAGATTACCCGGACAAGGGCAGGGCGGGAACAACCACCCCTGATTAATCGGCTCCCTGTCCGGTCCGGGCCGCGCCATTGTAGCACTGGCGCGTGACGCAGCGGCGACGTCTGCGGGGGAAAATCTTCTTCAGTGAAGCTGAATGAATCCGCTTGCGGTCGCGTCGCCGGCAGCAGCTGGCCAGCGTCCTGCAGCGGCATCGGGGGCGAACCTGAAATCAGTAAAAACAGCCACTTAGTAAAACGAGCCGAAAATAAAAGTTGGTCAGAAAATCTGAACGGACGAGGGCTGGGGGCGCGGTTCGGTAAAGCACCCGTAAAACCGAATCCGGGCGAACGGCAGGAGAAAACCGCCGGGGCGGCTTATCGGGTATCTGAGGGATAAACGGACTCGCCCCTAGCATTTTTGCCACCAATGACAACTGTCCTGCCATCCGGGAGGCGAACGCCAATCAGCCGGAGAATTACCCCCCGCCAGCCAGAATTAGCTTCTCTGATGCATCGGTAAAGCTCGTTATTTTCATTTTTCAGCTTTGTCCATTCCATGCTAAGTGTGACTGGATCTAAATCAGAAATGTGCTTTATTTCGCCATTAATGCGAACTGTATTAATACCCTGACCAGTTTTCATAGCCATTTCTTTCTCTGCATCATTTGAATCCATCATTATTTACCCCATATTTTTCTCTGGCGGCTGAAAATTCTTTGGCGTCTAAACTTACAATGTCCATAAAACTTAATGAGCGCCCTTTATACCAGAGATTATCATCATGGCAGGCTACGGCTACATCTGAATAAACAAGAGGCTGCAACTTATCGTTATTAAAAATATAGCTATTACCATCAGCGCCACAACGAAAGCCACTGGTTTCAGATACTTTAATCACTTCGGGTCTAATTCCCCGCCGCTTGCGGCGATAAAGTTTGCTTGTCCTCACAACCATATGCTACATTTTTAGTAAATGTGTATCATATGGTTGTGGTCAAGATTATGTCTAACTTACAGCAGCATGATGTAGTTTCGCCTCCAGTAACGTGGTTTGGTTCCAAATCGCAACTGGTAAAAAAAATTGTGTCTCATTTCCCTAAACATCAGACATTTGTAGATGTTTTTGGAGGTTCTGGAGCTGTATTACTCGGTAAGCGGCCGTCAAAAGTTGAAGTCTATAACGATCTGAACAAAAAAATGGCATCGTTATTTCGCGTTCTTTCCGACAAGGATAAGACCCGAGAACTTGTGCGACGGTTACAGTTAACGCCCTACAGTCGTGAAGAATTTCAGCTGGCACGTTCCTCTGTTGAGGAAGAACGAGATGAAATCGAACTGGCCAGACTCATGATAGTTATTCAGAGACAGTCTCACGGAGGTTTCGGGAAACAATGGTCATACTGCATAGATGCACCGGCAGCTGGATACAGCGCCAGCGTCCGTAAATTTCACGCAGGAGTGGACAGGCTCATTGATGTTACTCACCGAATCAGGCGAACCCAGATTGAAAATTTACCCTGGGAAGATGTGCTGTCCCGTTATGATCGTACAGGGACGCTCTTCTATCTCGATCCGCCTTACGTACCAGAAACAAGGGTCAGCGGAGGTTATGAACATGAAATGACTCTGGCCGATCATGCCCGGATGGTTGAAGTTATGCTACAACTCAAGGGGATGAGTGTGCTTTCAGGTTATGCGCATAACGTCTACAGTCCGCTTGAACAGGCCGGATGGAAACGGGTGGAAATTGAGGTTTCAGCCCGTTCAAGTCAAACGAGAACGAAGCGTACAGAATGTCTCTGGATTTCACCTTTACCCACCTGTGAACCGGTTATTCGAATAGCGACAGATGAAAATCTGACAAAGCGGCAGGCAGCTGCTTACAGAGTTCACGAATTACGCACATCGGAGAGTGAAAATAAGATTACTGAAACCATCACTACATTGAAGCGAATAGGCAAAAAAGTAAGTAAAGCAGAGGTGGCAAGAATAACTGGTATATCCAGAGTGCAGATTTCAAGAAGGTATTCATATTTATTTGAAGATGTTTAGTTATTGTGAAAAGCATATATCTTCATAAAAGTCATAACGTTACAGTTTTACTTTATCATATTGTTTTACCTGCTAAATATCGGCGGTCTTTTTTTGACTCAAAAGTCCAAGCAGTTTTAAAAGATGTATGTACCGGACTTGAAATAAATTACCAAATAAGATTTTTGGAAATTGGCACCGATCGTAATCATGTCCATTTTCTGATTCAGTCAGTCCCTACATACAGCGTCACGAAAATAGTTACACTAATAAAAAGTATCACGGCACGTGAAATCTTCAAAAGGTGTCCAGAAGTGAAAAAGATATTGTGGGGAGGTGAATTCTGGACTGATGGATACTTCGCAAGCACTGTAGGTAAGCATGGTGATGAAAATATGATTGGCAGGTATGTAAAAAATCAAGGGAAAGAGTACAAAACGTTGCACTCGAACCATCAAATCACTTTGCTTTAAAATACCCCGCTGCTCGCGGCGGGGTTGTTTATTGGGTTCACCTGCATTGATTAGCGGTATTCCCGTTGCTGAAGCAGTTGTACTGGCAACTATAACCAGCAGGGGGAGGCGATTTTTTTTAACTGTTTTATACATCGCTGATTTCCTTAACCAATAATGCGTCCAGACCACGGGTAGCCAGGATAACTGTTTTAGGCGGCGCGGTCTTCTCATACGTTTTGTACGTACGCAGGCATACACCTAATTCTTCTGCTGCCCGCTCCTGTGTCCAGTTGTACCCACGTCTCCAGATACGCAGTTCGAATCCTGTCATATGCCAGCGACCTTACTTTCAATGCCTACTCCATATCATACTTAAAAAGTGCAAATAATGCACTTTTCAGCGTTTTAAATTTTGTGATCTGAAGTGGTATTCGGCACATCCGGCAGCAGATGAAGGGAAGAATATCCGGGGGTAGATGGTAACGTGTCCGTCCTGAGACAGCATTGTTCCAGCAGAGGAGGCAGACCGCTGATATCCCCGGTAAGGCGGATTTCCATTGGCGTTATCAGCTCCCCTTTCTCTGAGAAAGAGGAGTGGAGACGGGATTTTTGGGTGTAAATTGCTGAGATTTCAGTTCCCGTACTCCAGTCGATGTCCCATTCATCATCAGACAAAAGATGATCCTGCCATCCCATCGTGCGGAGGGTGTCTATCATGCAGGTAAATCGGAAAAGTGTACTCTGACTGGCAAGTCTGCCTGAACTTGCCAGCCAGACGTATTCTATCTTGCTGTACAGCCGCGCATCCGGGCCGTATCGCTTACCTTCGTTCTGTAGCCAGATTATGTCCTGTGCCAGTGTTTTCGGGAACAGCTTGCGTTTCTGGGCCGTGGACAGCCACTGCATGATGAACATATGCGTTGCCAGTGAAGAACGCGCTTTGCCCTCCCGTCGTGCAAGACTGACGGCAACAAGGATGCACCAGGCCAGGTGCGCAAGTTCGCTATCGGGGCGTTTGGTGAGTAAAGCAGTCAAAAAAGCTCCATTACAGTACTGGATTGATCAGGGAAAGATTAACATGGAATTCAGGCGCGGGTGCAGAACCGATTTTTCGCAGGGTCGGCAACCGGGCCTTGTTGCAGGAATTACACCTTTCCAGTGGATTTGATTTTTTTAAAGTTCAGTGCTGAAACAATCAATGTGCCAGCTGCCAGTAGTAGCGCCATTATAAAAAGGATAATTCCGTTACGAAATGACTTAACTTTTCCACTTAATGCATGGTTACTGAGATAGTCGTCATAAATGAAAAAAGGTTTCTTGAAAATAACGAATCTTAACTGTCCCAGCTCCGCTCCGGCTGCAAAACACTCCCTGCCGCATTTTTCAGCAGGAATATTATCCAGCATAACTAATGCTTTATCCTTCTGATTATTTCTCATCAGGTAATGAAGTACAGCCATTTTTTTATCAGTTGATGTAAAGTCCGTGTGAAGTAACGACAGCATAAGTTGTGCATCTGACTTTTTTGTTTTATGTTGCTTGTCTCTTGCATAAAAATACCAGTCAGCGATAAATGCGTTTTCTTTATTTTTACTGTACAGGGTGTCGATGTTTACACGACCTTTTGATTTATCATAGATAAGGGCGTTATATATCTGCTCTGCCATTTGAGCATTAACAGGCGTATAGTAGCTTTTATCTATTGTTTTAGTATACCAGTCAATACTTAAATCGGCTGGTTTCCCTTTATTATTGTATGATGTGGTTTCCTGATAGTTATAATTACCGAAGCTGTCCTTCCATGCCAGAAATGCATGGCCGGGGGCGTAAACAATATAACCTTCCATACCTTTCATTCTCATTGCATCGATCATCAGATATGTGTTGGTGTCGCAGTCAGAACGATGAATGGCATAGTTATTGGATACTTCCACGCTTGGCGTGTAATAGAAATTGTCATGAAGACGTTCGTTAGCGCAGGCTACATAAGCCGCAGTTCCTTCATCTGTATTTTGCCAGGAACATGTAGCGTTGACGCTTTTCAGGTACTGACTGACGTTGCTCAGGGCGTTACGCATGGTTTCTTGCGTGGTTATGCCGTAATCCAGGTCCATTTTTATCAAACGGTGGGTGAGATATTGCCCGTCATACGCAGAACTTACATGTGTTGTGCCGGAGTAACGGTTGTGGAATTCTTCTTCATTATTGTTGTCGTCGTGTAATGTACCAAAAAGGGCGAGAAAAGAAGCCCAGAACAAAAACAAAGAGACTACCGCAGCAGCGAATGTTGCAAGACCCCAGCCCAGCCACTTACTGATAAATTTTATAACATCATCCATTATAGATTTGCTCTCTGTAACCTTCCTTTAAGTATTGATATTTTAACATATTGCCTGGGCTATACCGAAAAGAAAGAAGAGCGGGAGAAGGGATTGATGTTGAAGTTGAGACGTAAAAAAACCCGACTGGTAATCGGGTTTTTTACTTTCTGGTCCGGAGCTGGTGACTCTGGCCGGAATGGAACAGCCTCTGTCTAACAATTTAATACTACGCTCTTCAATAGCTGAATGCAATTTTTGCTGATAGTGAGTATAATCAGGCCGTTAGCAATAGATTGTTCCTCCTTCGGCAAACCGCATGGCGGTATGAACAAGTTTAAGTCCTGGCTGGGTTACGGGTGGTGCCGGATCTGGTGCTCTGGCTGGAGTGGAACAACCTCTGTCTAACATCGGAGATAAGCCGCTGTGACAGGCAGAATATGAGTAAATAGCGGTGTTCTCACTCCATTTATGGAGTAACCGGATGATTGATAAAGCAATCATCGTTCTCGGAGCGTTAATAGCGCTGCTGGAACTGATCCGCTATCTGCTTCAGTTACTGAGCTGATAACGGAAACGTAATTAAGGCCGGGGGGTAAACCACTTCCCGGCCTTTAACATATCTGATGTCTGCCAGCATTTTTAGGGCTGGCGCCTGCTGCCGGTGCCTGGATATGCCAGCAAATTAATTCTTCAGAGTTGCTGCAAGCTGGCAGATCTCATGATGCAAAATGATGAGGCTTTTCTTCATCGCTTCGGGTAGCCCTCTCAGGTCCAGAAAATCCAGCCGTTCCTGAATGTCATTTCTCCTCATTACGACAAAGATTGGTGAAATATCAAGGTACTCGCAAAGAATGTCGCGCTCCCGGAGTGTTATATCTGCTCTGCCTGTCATGATATTTTTTAGCCGCTGTGAAGAAATATGGGTGGCAGCAGCTATTTTGTTATAGCTGTGCCGGGATCTGATAATTTCGTCCTTGAGAACCTTAACTGCCGGATGGATTGGTACGTTCACTGGTATGACCTCTTGGGTTGTGGTGCAATATTTTGCAGAAAATTGCCCAAGAAACGGCTCTCTGGTGCATATATGGAACCGTAGCCAAAAGTTTGATTTAAATCAATTTACCAGCATAACCACAAAGTAGTAGGATTAATTATATTCAGAAAATTAGGGACATACATGACAAGGTTTTCACATGTCATGGTTTCATGGAAGAAGGGAGATCCTCACTGATAAGGATGTCCATGCGCCGATTTAACAAAGAATGGATGGTTTGTGCGGCGGCCTGTAATTGTACTTCCGCTCTTTCCAGTTCGCTGATTTCACCCGGATTGAATCTGAATCTTTTATGACGTTTATGAATAGCCAGAAGTTGCTCCGCGAGTACATCATCACGGCAGTATAGGTAGCATTCTGGAACGCCAAGAACCTCCGCAAAACGGCAGGCTTGCTGAAAGTTAGGGCTGTGGGTATCGGTTTCGTAGTGGGAGATTCTGCTTGCTGTAAGCTCGTCTATACCTGCACGGGTAGCAAGTTCTGTCTGGGTCATTTTCGCCGCTTTACGGGCTGTTTTGAGGCGTTTACCGATCATGCTGTATCTCCATCAAAGTAACGATGAAGTTTAAGCATGTTAATGTTTTTATTTTATATAGTTTATTTAATAAGTTGCTGTATTTCTAATAAAATTAACACCACTAATCGGCAGCTCTGATTGATAGGTTTGATCGTTTAAACCGATCAATACTATGGGAATTGATCTATCAAAACAATTAGACTAAAACTCACTCAAACATCAAAATTAGAGTATTAGCATTCTTAAATATACTAAAAACGTACTGTTCAGGGGGATGATGCAGTGCGCTAGCTATTGATTTTTCGTTACTTACTGGAGAAGGAGGCCATCATGCAGCAATGGTCTGATGCCTGGTATCTTTTGCGTTGCCGGGAGAATACATGGAGGACTACGCTTCAGAATTTATCAGAAGCTGGTATCAAAACGTGTTGTCCCCTCATTCTTGAGCGCCGCCGCCGCAGAGACAAGAAAAACAGTTACAGACTGATTAATTATCCCGCATTTTCCGGATATATCTTCGTCAGATTTAATCCGGCTCAGATCCATACCACTGCAATAAAGAGAATGCCTGGCGCGATGGATTTTGTGCGCTTTGGAAACCAGATTGCAACCATACAACAGGAAGAGGTTAATGCAATGAAACTGATACACCATAACCTTCCAACGGTAAGCCTGGGTACTGAACACCTTACCGATGATCGGTTGAATATCCCCACAGACGTTCTGAAAAAAATAGAGAAGATCTTTAACGCCAAAGAGGCCTCTGAGCGTATTGAACTTATGTTTTCTATGATTTCAAAACAAAAACGATTAACGACGGAGTAAAAATGGCAAGCAACTCTAACAGGCAGCAAAAAAAATATTCCAATAATATTTATGTCTCTCCGGGGCCACGGCAAAAACTGGAAGAGATCGTAACCGAGATTGGATATAAGCAGGGTAAGGTTATGGCTGCGTCTGCATTTGTCCGTTATTTAATTGAAAACCACGGAGAGCAGGCAAAAGACGACATTCTTAATAATGGATAAAACTTATGATATCTACAGCGACGTTTCTTGCGCTGGCGATACAGTGCGCCCCGGATATTGCTCCCGATACACTCAGTCGTATAGTTAAAACAGAGTCAGGTTTTAATCCCTGGGCTATTGGTGTCGTAGGTAAACCACTCAATCGACAGCCACAAACGAAAGAAGAAGCTTTGATAGCTGTTAAACAACTTGCTAAAGAAAATGCTAACTTCAGTATTGGTCTTGCACAGATCAATCGGCAGTATTTCGATATCAAAGATGTTGAATCAGTTTTTTCACCCTGTATGAATTTAAAAATGGGGGCGAACATACTTAAAGATTGTTATTCCCGCGCACTAAAAACCAGTGAGTCAGAACAACATGCATTAAAGAAATCATTCTCGTGTTATTACAGCGGGAATTATACCAGAGGATTTAAAAAGGAAAATAACGGTACAAGTTATGTTGAAAGAATCGTTGCGGCAAATTCAGCAGCGGTTAAAGTCCCGGCGCTTGATGATTCAGCTGTGAGCGAACCCGCTTCACGATATGAACCGCATGAAAGACCTATATATGATGAATGGGACGTTTTACAGCAATATCCAAGATATTTTAAACAAAAGCAAAGTAAACCAGCTATCGCTGATAAAAATGAAGAGGAAGAAACAAATGTTAAAGGCTAACAGATTAAAAAGGCATTATGCGCTGGCATTACTAATGCTGGCATGTTCACCGTATGCACTGGCAGCAGGTGACACAGGCTGGCTGGATACGCTAAATCAATATGCTAAAAATATTCAAATCGGCCTTTACGCTCTTGCAGGTACTATTGTTCTTTGCTGTGTGATTGTGTCTGGTATACGGCTGGCTATTTCTCGCATGTCAGGAAATCACGACAAAACGTTCTGGGATTATATCACTGATTTAAGTATGGCAATCTGGATTGGGGGGGCTGTTGTGTTCTTCACTGCTTTGTGGCAGGTGTTCGGAACTTCATCCTGATTCAGAGGGAATACTCTATGGAAGAAGATGAATATGTATTTGACAGTTATAATGCGATGGGGCGAACGGCATCATATCAGGGGGTTCCTCAGTTTGTTATTCTTGGGATACTGGTTTTTGGCATAGTGCTGACAGGTATCTGTTGTGTGCTTTTTGGCTGGTACGGCTTAATCGCAATAATTGTCCCGATGATCTTATTTGTGGTTGTCAGAATTGTTTGTGAGTCTGACAGCCGCTTCCTTACACGTTTTCGCTTTATGTTAAGGCGGTATATAAGGAATATGATATTCGGTCGTTCTTTATTAATTACACCGTATAACCCACGATGGAATCAATTCTATGGCAGGCGGATTGCGCAAAAAAGGTATCTCACCGGAAACAAGAGTTCCGTGGATGAATTATCACGTCCATGAAAATATGGTGACTGTTTCCGGTCAGCGTTTAATTAGTATCGTGAGATTTAAAGGCGTTTCTTATGCAACAAAAGAAAAGCCTGAATTAAATAAACTTTTTAAAAATGAAAACAGATTCCTTCTCTCACTTGGTAAAAAAGAAGGGAAGAATCTCATGATTCAGACATGGACAACCAAATCATCAATTTCACTGGACGCTGACTATCATATCGAACTGCCTGTATTACAGGATTTTGTCGATACCCTTACTGCACCTTACCGTAAGGGAAAATACAGGCAGATAGGCTATGCGATGGCTTTTATCCTGAAATACCGGGATCTGGATGAAGGTATTAGCCGGATGAATGAAATCCTGATTATGGTTGAAAAAATGCTGAGTGCGTTTGAACCTTCCATTCTTGGGGTCGAGGAGGATGCAGCCGGTTCTGTCTTCTCTCAGGTAGGGCGCTATGTATCCCTGCTTATTAATGGCAAGGAACAGGATATTTTACTTTCTGATACCCGGCTCAGCGATGCAGTAATTGACAGTGTGACAAACTTTGCGCCTTATGATTATGTGGAGAACAGGCCAAATTCAGGCGGAGTAAGATATGCCACAACCTATGATCTCCGGGATTATCCGTCAAAAACCGTTCCCGGCATGTGGGATGAGGCACTGGAAGAACAGTTTGATTTTTCACTGGTGCAGACCTTTATGTTTGAAGATCGCAACAAGTCAAAGGCCAGCTTTACAAAACAGGCCGTGGACCTGACTTCAGCAGAGGGGGAAACGAAGCAGACGAAAGCGCTCGATGATGCTGTTCAGGATATCACCCAGGGGGATAAGCTCTTTGGCCGTTACCACGCCGCGCTTATGGTCTATGGGGACACGCCACAAAAAGCTATTGATAATGGCGCGATGATGGACTCCATATTCACAGCAAAAGACACGCGCTTTATCCGCTCGACGGTAACGAACGAAGATACGTACTATTCTCTGTTCCCTGGTTGCACGATTGCGCTGTATCCGGTGCCGAAATCGACTGAGAACCTTGCCTGTGGTTTTTCACTCCATGCATCGCCAGCCGGGAAAGCGGATGGTAATCCACCTGGTGATGGTAAGGCGTGGATGCCATTTCGTTCAGCAAATGATTCACTCTATTTCTTCAATGCGCATAACAGCCCTGTCGGGAAGAATAATACTGGTGAGCGTTTACCGGGACATATATCAACGGTAGGGAAAACTGGTTCAGGTAAAACAACGCTTGAAGCAGAATTGCTGGTATTTGCCAGTCGCTGGAATCCACTTATTTTTTGTCTTGACTACAATCATTCATTTGAAAATCTGCTCAGAGCATTATCTACACAATACTTTGTGATAAAACCTGGTGTTTCAACTGGCATTAATTTGTTTCAGCTTGAAGACTCACCAGAATTGCGAAACCAGCTTTTTGATATGGTTCATACGATGGCTGGCGTGTGCTCTGATGCTGAAGAGAACCAAATAAAACATTCTATTGAGGCTGTACTGGCGCATTCAGTCGTTGAGAACAGGGGAATGTCTCTTTTGTTGCAGAATATAGCAGAAACAGAAGATGAAAATTGCCTCCATGTTCGACTAAAGAAATGGTGTCGTGTATGCCCCGATGGTTCAACGGGTCGTTATGCATGGGTATGTGATGCGCCTGTAAATTTATTTGATCCTAAGCAGTATCGAAGACTAAATAACTGATCCTAATACCGCTACACTTTAGCCAGCCCATGTTTTCCCCCGGGGAATGGGCTGACGGTATTCATAAAGTGATGGACCTTTTTCAACAGTTGCCACATTGAACTGCACTGGTGATTTCGGGTTATTGTCTCATGAAGCGCCTGCCACAACCGTTCGACAT
>NZ_VZPF01000082.1 GCF_008801695.1 Pantoea stewartii subsp. stewartii | reverse complement strand
GCGCCTGGCCGCCGTTGGTTTTAGCCAGAACGGTGGTGATTGCTGCAGTCAGGGTGGTTTTACCGTGGTCAACGTGACCGATGGTGCCCACGTTTACGTGCAGTTTGTTACGTTGAAATTGCTCTTTCGCCATGGCGATATTCCTTACGTTATGCCTTCATCACCCGGGATGAAGGCATCAGTTCAAATTTAAACCGTAGCTTATTTGCTACGAGCTTCAATAACGGCCTGCGCAACGTTGTTCGGTGCGTCGTCATACTTCAGGAACTCCATGGAGTACGAAGCACGACCTTTGGTCAGAGAGCGCAGCTGAGTTGCATATCCGAACATTTCAGACAGTGGAACTTCAGCGTGGATCTGAACGCCAGTAGCGTTAGATTCCTGCCCTTTGAGCATACCACGACGACGGCTAAGGTCACCGATTACGTCACCGGTGTTCTCTTCTGGGGTTTCAACTTCAACCTTCATGATAGGTTCAAGCAGAACAGGCTGCGCTTTCTTAAAGCCATCTTTAAAGGCAATAGACGCGGCCAGTTTAAACGCCAGTTCAGAGGAGTCAACGTCATGGTAAGAACCGAAGTGCAGACGAACACCCAGATCCACAACCGGATAACCTGCCAGTGGGCCTGATTTCAACTGCTCCTGGATACCTTTATCAACAGCTGGGATGAATTCGCCAGGAATTACACCACCTTTAATATCGTTGACAAATTCGTAACCTTTCGGGTTCGAACCTGGCTCCAGCGGGTACATGTCGATAACAACATGACCGTACTGACCACGACCACCAGACTGCTTGGCGTGTTTACCTTCGATACCGGTAACTTTAGAGCGGATAGCTTCACGGTAAGCAACCTGTGGTTTACCCACGTTCGCTTCAACGTTGAATTCACGCTTCATACGGTCAACGATGATATCGAGGTGAAGTTCACCCATACCAGCGATGATAGTCTGGTTAGACTCTTCGTCAGTCCATACGCGGAATGACGGGTCTTCTTTCGCCAGACGACCCAGAGCCAGACCCATTTTTTCCTGGTCAGCTTTGGTTTTCGGCTCAACGGCGATAGAAATTACCGGCTCAGGGAATTCCATACGCTCCAGAATGATTGGCGCGTTTGGATCACACAGGGTATCACCAGTGATAACGTCTTTCAGGCCGATCGCAGCGGCGATGTCACCTGCGCGAACTTCGCTGATTTCTTCACGTTTGTTAGCGTGCATCTGAACGATACGACCGAAACGCTCACGTGCAGATTTCACGGAGTTCAGAACGGTATCGCCTGAGTTAACCACACCAGAGTAAACGCGGAAGAACGTCAGGTTACCCACGAATGGGTCAGTTGCGATCTTAAACGCCAGAGCAGAGAACGGCTCTTCATCACTTGCGTGACGCTCAGCTGGGGTATCTTTACCATCGTCCAGCATACCGTTGATTGCCGGTACGTCGGTCGGGGCTGGCAGATACTCAACAACCGCATCCAGCATTGCCTGAACACCTTTGTTCTTAAATGCAGAACCACAGGTCACCAGGATGATTTCGTTTTTCAGCACGCGCTGACGCAGCGCTTTTTTGATCTCTTCTTCAGTCAGCTCTTCACCGCTGAAGAATTTCTCCATCAGCTCTTCAGAGGCTTCTGCTGCAGCTTCGATCAGCTTGCCGCGCCATTCTTCAGCCAGTTCTTGCAGGTTAGCTGGGATCTCTTCGTAATCGAAGGTCACGCCCGCATCCTGGTCGTTCCAGTTGATGGCTTTCATTTTGATCAGGTCAACAACGCCGGTGAAGTTTTCTTCAGCGCCGATAGCGATCTGCAGCGGAACCGGAGTCGCGCCCAGACGAGATTCGATCTGACCAACTACTTTCAGGAAGTTTGCACCCATGCGGTCCATTTTGTTAACGAACGCAATGCGTGGAACTTTATATTTGTTAGCCTGACGCCATACGGTCTCAGACTGTGGCTGAACACCACCTACAGCACAGTAAACCATTACTGCGCCATCGAGCACACGCATGGAACGTTCTACTTCGATGGTGAAGTCAACGTGTCCCGGGGTGTCGATGATGTTGATGCGGTGTGGCTCAAACTGCTTAGCCATACCTGACCAGAACGCGGTCGTTGCAGCAGACGTGATGGTAATACCACGTTCCTGCTCCTGTGCCATCCAGTCCATGGTCGCTGCGCCATCATGCACTTCACCGATTTTGTGGTTAACACCGGTGTAGAACAGGATACGCTCGGTAGTAGTGGTTTTACCGGCGTCGATGTGTGCGCTGATACCGATATTACGGTAGCGCGCAATGGGTGTTGTACGAGCCATTTTATTCCTCGGTTTTTAGGACGTTCAAAGTTAGTCGACCCCAGCGGGTTGGCTGTTTGAGCGCCCGCTGGTTTAACAACAACTACGCAGCTGTTACCAGCGGTAGTGAGCGAACGCCTTGTTGGCTTCAGCCATACGGTGAACGTCTTCACGTTTCTTAACTGCAGTACCTTTGTTTTCTGCAGCGTCAGAAAGTTCGTTCGCCAGGCGTAAAGCCATAGATTTATCACCGCGTTTACGAGCAGCTTCTACGATCCAACGCATTGCCAGGGCATTACGACGAACCGGACGGACTTCAACTGGAACCTGATAGGTTGAACCACCAACGCGACGTGACTTAACTTCGACGGTCGGACGCACGTTTTCGAGAGCAACCTCAAAAGCTTCCAGGCCATCTTTACCAGCACGTTGAGCCAGGGTCTCAAGTGCGGTATAGACGATAGATTCAGCAGTAGATTTTTTACCATCTACCATCAGGATATTTACAAATTTAGCCAGCAGCTCTGATCCGAACTTAGGATCCGGCAGAATTTTACGCTGACCAATGACGCGACGACGTGGCATGGAAATACTCCGTTGTTAATTCAGGATTGTCCAAAACTCTACGAGTTTAGTTTGACATTTAAGTTAAAACGTTTGGCCTTACTTAACGGAGAACCATTAAGCCTTTGGCTTCTTCACGCCGTACTTGGAGCGTGACTGCTTACGGTCTTTAACACCTGAGCAGTCCAGCGCGCCACGAACGGTGTGGTAACGCACACCTGGCAGGTCTTTAACACGACCGCCACGGATCAGGATCACGGAGTGTTCCTGCAGGTTGTGACCTTCACCACCGATGTAGGAGGTGACTTCAAAACCGTTAGTCAAACGCACACGGCAAACTTTACGCAGTGCTGAGTTTGGTTTTTTAGGAGTGGTGGTGTACACACGGGTACAAACGCCACGTTTCTGCGGGCAAGCTTCCAGCGCCGGCACGTTGCTCTTTGCAACTTTGCGGACGCGTGGTTTGCGAACCAGCTGGTTAACTGTTGCCATTAAATAGCTCCTGGGATTTAGCTTTTTGCTTCGTAAACACGTAATAAATCACCTCGTAGAATTACGAGGAGGCAGAATTTTAGGGCTGTGTCAAAAAGGTGTCAAGAAATAACCAGGGGGCCAACGCATTACCAGGCCATTTGTTGTTGATGTTTTACCGTTAGCGCAACGAAAAAAGTATAGTCCACAGACTGCACAACAGGGGAAATTTGCGTGCTCAGCCCCCGGGCATTCAGGTCATCTTCCAGTGCCCAGAGCTTCGCCCCTGAGGCGCGAAGCTGTTCCAGCGCCATGCTGCCCTCAATCGCCGCCAGTACGCCATCCTGCAGCAAGAGCAGGTCATCCTCCGGCATAAGCAGTCGGGTCAGGCTTTCGATGTCGCTGTAAGTCGGTGAATGAAATAACGTATGCAGCATTAGGTGCTCTTAAAAAGTCAAAATACGGTCATAGCCTGCGAGTTTTTTCCGCAGGGCCGACGCATCTAAAATTTCGGCATCCAGAATGCGTGGCGCATTTTCCGCTAAACCGCGCGACTGCAGCGACGCCCTGCACAGATAACACTGGTCGATATCATACAGCGCCAGCACGCCGAAGGTAGCGGCATAATGCCGGCTGTGAATATTTTCCGGCTGTTGCTCACTGTTAAGCTGCAGAACGCCATCTCCAATAAAAAACAGGCCGATATCGTCACTCAACGCGCCGGTGGACAGCACCGCATCTAACCCTTCACGTCCCGCACTGCTGCCATGTGGGGCTCGGGTGAATACAAACGCGACACGCTTCATCAGAACTGCACCATCCGCTCGCAACGCAGCGCCGCTTCCGCCAGCGCACCTAAGCCGGCCAGGGTAAAACCGGGCTGAAGATTCGCGCCCGGCAGCGCAAGCCGTGAGGCTTCCTGCGCATCCGTCACGCCGCGCCGGAGTGCCGCCGCCACGCAAATGTTCAGCGCCACGCCATGCGCCTGATGAAGCGACTGCCAGGCACGAACAAGATCGAATTCGTCACTGGCGGGCGCGCTAAGCTGATTGGCGTTCAGCACCCCTTCCCGATAAAAAAAGACGCTTTCCAGCTGGTGTCCCGCTGCCAGCAGCGCGTTGGCAAACAGCAGCGCGCTGGTCGCCTGCTGCGTACCATAGGCCGGACCGGTGACAAGAAGCGCATAGCGCATTAACGATCCTGCCCCTGAAAGTCACCGTTTTTAAACTGGCGGATGTACAGGTACACGGTATGTTTGGAAATATTTAAGCGCTCGGCGACCTGATTGATGGCGTCTTTGATATCGAAAATCCCTTTTTCATACAGATTCAATACGATCTGACGGTTCTTGGCATTATTCGAGACTTTACGGTCGGCGCTCACTTCTTCAATCGTAAATTCCAGCGTCTGCATGACCAGGTCATCGACCGAACTGGCAAAGTTCACATTGGAATCGATCTGCTGCATCTCTGGCGGCAGAAACGTCGACATGATCTGTGAAAACGGAACGTCGAGGTTCATGTTGATACACAGCAAGCCAATCACCCGCTGCTGGCGATTACGAATCGCAATCGTGACGGACTTCATCAGCACACCACTTTTCGCGCGGGTAAAATAAGCGCGGGAGACGTTGCTGTCTGCACCCTGCATATCATGCAGCATGCGCAAGGCTAAATCCGTGATGGGCGAGCCCACTTTACGCCCTGTATGCTCGCCGTTAGCAATACGCACGGCCGAACAGTTTAAATATTCTAGTGAGTGAAGGACGATTTCACAATGCGAGCCGATCAACATGGCAAGACCATCTACAACGGCCTCATACGATTTTAAAATATCGTAATCAGTTTGCTCGAACGGATGCTGCTCCAGAAGATCGAAGTCGCTCAGTTCACCGGGATTGAATGGATTAGACATTGAAGACATCACCCTACATGGCTGGAGCCTGTCACAGCGGCTACGGGCAGACTCAATATTGGGATAGTTATGCAGGCGATAGTCTGGCAAATGTCGCGGGGTTATGCCAGAGGTTTGTCATAAAGAGAAACCGCCACCCGAAGGTGGCGGCAGACAGATTACTGGGATTTCTTCGCGTCAGCAGCAGGTGCCTGCGTTTTTTCATCCGCTTTTGGTGCCGGTTTGATATCAAGCAGCTCAACGTCAAACACCAGCGTGGAGTTAGCCGGGATGCCCGGAACACCGTTTTTACCGTACGCCAGGTTTGGTGGGATAACCAGCTTGATCTTACCGCCTTTCTTAACGTGCTTCAGGCCTTCAGTCCAGCCTGGAATCACGCCGTCAAGACGGAAAGACAGGGGCTCACCGCGCGTGTAAGAGTTATCAAACTCGGTGCCGTCGATCAGCGTACCTTTGTAGTTTACAACGACTGTATCGCTGTCTTTTGGTGCTTCACCGGTCCCTTCTTTCTCAACCTTATACAGCAAACCACTTTCGGTCTTCTTCACGCCGCTCTCTTTAGCAAACTTAGCGCTGTAAGCTTCACCCTTCTCGGCATTTTCTTTTGCGTCTTTTTCCATCTTAGCTGACGCCGCGCCTTTCACGCGGGCTTCGAACGCCTGCAGGGTTTGCTCGATTTCTTCGTCAGACAGCTTGCTCTTGCCGCCAAACGCGTCCTGAACACCGGCAATCAGTTGCTGCTTGTCCAGCTTGATGCCCAACTTCTCCTGTTCTTTCAGGGAGTTGTCCATATAACGGCCCAGTGACGCACCCAAAGCGTATGCAGATTGCTGATCTTCATTTTTGAAGGCGGCATTTTTTGGAGCCTGAGGAGCAGACTGTGGAGCATCGGCAGCGGCCGGAGCTGCTGCTGTTTCTGCAGCCATTGCCAGCGGAGCATTCAGCGCGACGGCCATGGTGGTAGCTAACAATGTGACTTTAAACAGTGATTTCATCCTTTCTCCAAAACCGAAGCCTCTCACCTCGGGAATCATTGCGGACTGAGGGCCCACACTATAACTTTACGTGGCAGTGACGAACACTCCCACAACGTAATTATCTGGTCTACTTCCGACCTTTTTTGCATCAGGAAGTTTCACCAGAGATGATGTCATCTGACCCTTTTTCAAGCTAAACACCAAATAAAAGCGAATAAATAGGGCAATTCTGCAACGCCAGCCTTTAGAATCATGCGCTGAGTAACCCCTTAACAGGAGAAAAGATCATGCAACAGTCAGAGTGGGAACAACGTATTGAAGCGCTTGAAAGTAAGCTGGCCTTTCAGGAGATCACTATCGATCAACTGAACAATACCGTCGTTCAGCATGAACTTGAAATGAGTAAGATGCGCGAACATATGCGCCTGTTACTTGAGAAGTTTAAAGCCAGCGCGCCGTCGATGATTGCCGATGCTTCAGAAGAAACCCCGCCGCCGCATTACTGATCCATCCGTGACAGGCCAGGCTGACTGTCGGCAGGCCCGCTCTGCCGAGGTCTGCTGACAATAAAATGCCGCAAAAAGTAAGGCCACCCGAAGGTGGCCCTGCACTACCGCGTCGGACTTAGTGGCTGCAGCCACAACCGCCCGTTCCGCAACCACCTTTACCGTGGTCATGGTCATGGTCGTGATCGTGGTGATGACCATCTGCACCGTGAACATGGCCGTGTGCCAGCTCTTCCGGTGTGGCTTCACGAATCGCAACCACCTCAACGTTAAAGTTCAGGTTCTGACCCGCCAGCATGTGGTTACCGTCAACCACAACATGGTCGTCTTCCACTTCGGTGATTTCAACCGGCACCGGACCCTGATCGGTTTCCGCCAGGAAACGCATGCCAACCTGTAATTCGTCAACGCCCATAAAGACGTCTTTTGGTACGCGCTGTACCAGGTTGTCATCGTACTGACCGTACGCGTCATTTGCCGGGATATGCACGTCAAACTTATCGCCCGCGACGTGGTTTTCCAGCGCATTTTCCAGACCAGAAATCAGGGAACCATGACCGTGCAGATAGTCTAACGGTGCACTCACCGGTGACTCGTCAACCAACACACCGTCTTCTGTACGTACCTGATAGGCCAGGCTTACCACCAGGTCTTTTGCTACTTTCATGATATCTCCTAACCGTTGAGAACTAAGATCCCGTCTCATTGGTCTATTCTTGCGTGCAATAACACCAACCAGAAAGGTTCGGGGCTGAGTACAAGAGGCACTCTTTTTCTCTTGCGACTTCAGCGTTAATGGCGTCAATTGTAACGGAATTCAATCCCGCTGTGTGCTTAAGCTTAAAAAAAGCTGGGCCATTTCGCTACTCGGGATGGAAAATCCCGATCACTTGCTCGTTACTGCGAACCTGATCGCGTGCCTGTTTATCGGCTTCCCGCATTTGATGGCCGCACTTCACACACTCGACGACATCGACATTGTTTTCACGCCACATGGCCAGCGTGTCTTTTTCCTGACAATGCGGACATACCGCACCAGCAATAAAGCGTTTACGCATGCTGTTCTACCTGTGTCTTTTGATTACTGATCGTCATCCCAGTCATGGAACTGACGTCGTTCATGCTGCATTTCACGCTGAAAAATGTCTTCCAGTTCACGTCGCGCCTCGCGGACACGGGAAATCTGCGCCATATCAGAGTGGACAGGCATCAGCTCCCGCAACATGCGCATATCCAGCCGGCGGAAGTGTTGCTGTGCCCGATGAGCCTGATGAGGATGCATTCCCAGCGACATAAGCGTTTTACGCCCCAGTTCCAGCGCACTGGAAAAAGTTTCGCGTGAGAACTGCGTCACGCCCGCCTGCAGCAGTTCGTGGGCTTCCACACGACCACGGGCACGCGCCATAATCTGCAAATGCGGAAAATGTTGCTGGCAGAGATGCACAATCGTCATCGCATCTTCCGGATTGCTGCAGGTAATGACGATTGACTGCGCATCAGCCGCACCCGCCGCTCGCAGCAGTTCCAGCTCCGTTGCATCACCATAGTAAACCTTGTAGCCGTACTTGCGCATCAGGTTGACCGCACTAATATCACGCTCCAGTACGGTGATGCGCTTATTGTTTGCCATCAGCAAACGGCCCACTACCTGACCAAAACGTCCAAAGCCCACCACAATAACCTGCGGCTGATCGTCCTCAACGAAGGGTTTTTCAGTGTCTTCATCGCTTTCATTAAAGCGACGCGCCAACAGCCGATCAATTGCCTGCATCAGCAGCGGCGTGGTCATCATGGACAGCGTCACGGTAACCAGCAGCAGCGGCAGTTGGTCGCCCGAGAACAGTCTGGCTGACGAGGCCGCCGAGAACAGCACAAAAGCAAACTCGCCGCCCTGACTCAACACGCCGGCAAACTGCTGACGTTCAGAGCTGCGTAAGCCATAGATTCGAGCCAGCACATACAGCACCAGTAACTTGACCGACACCAGCGTCAGTACGCCCAGTAAAATGGCGATAATGTGGGTATAAAGCACCCCGAGGTTCAGCGCCATGCCCACCGAGATAAAAAACAGCCCCAGCAGTAAGCCTTTGAACGGCTCGATCGCCACTTCCAGCTCATGACGGTATTCACTTTCCGCCAGCAGAATCCCGGCGATAAAGGTGCCTAACGCCATGGATAACCCCAGCGCATCCATAAACAACGCGGAGCCCAATACCAGCAGCAGCGAGGCGGCGGTAAACACTTCACGCACGCCTGAGGCCGCGATGTAGCGAAAAATGGGGCGCAGTAAATAGCGGCCCCCGACGAGCATGCCGGCAAACGCCAGGACCTTCATGCCCACTTTCATCCAGTCGACGCTGCCGCTGTCATTCCCGGCCAGAAGCGGAATCAGTGCCAACGCCGGAATAACAGCCAGATCCTGAAACAGCAGCACCGAAAACCCTAGCTGGCCCGCTTCGCTGCGGTTCATGCCCTTGTCCCGCATCAGCTGCAAGGCCATCGCCGTTGATGACATGGCCAGACCGATCCCGCCGATTACCGCCGCGCGCCAGTCAAAGTTTGTCAGCCACAGCAATGCGCCAAGAATGGCGGCGGAGAAAATCACCTGCGCGGCACCGATACCAAAGATAGAACGGCGCAGCGCCCACAACTTTGCCGGGTTCAGTTCCAACCCGATGATAAACATTAGAAAGACAACGCCCAGTTCAGAAAAGTGCAGAATCTCGTCGACGTCACTAATAAATCCCAGTCCCCACGGACCAATGGCAATACCGGCCAGTAAGTACCCCAGTACTGCGCCAATCCCCAGGCGAGCCGCTACCGGTACAATCAGCACCGCCGCAAAGAGATAGATGACTCCTGCGGTCAGCAGCGTTTGTCCTTCCATTTATAACCCTCCATTCGGCAGCGGTGCTGCCAGCCAGTCGCTATAGGCACGGGCATATTTTTTGAGTAAATCAGGTTGCTGACGGCGCGCCCAGTATATAATCATCGGCGACATCCAGTGCATACGGCACATCTGTGCGGTCAGCTCAAAAGGTCGCAAAATGTCATTCATGGAATAGCGGTTCAGTCCGTGCTGCTGAAAGGCCGTTTCAGGTTCGCCGGTTGTGACGATACTGCGCCAGTACTTTCCTTCTAATGCGTTTCCGTCTATGCCGTTGGCAAAACCCCGGGACAACACGCGATCTAACCACTCTTTAAGTAACGCCGGGCAACTGTAGGTATAGAGAGGATGTTGAAAAATAATCACATCATGCTCACGCAGTAGCTGTTGCTCATGGTGGATATCGATAAAAAAATCCGGATAGGCGGCATAGAGGTCATGAACGGTAACATGCTCAAGGGGCCTGGCCGCGTCCAGCAAAATACGATTTGCGATGGAATCCTGCGCTTCCGGATGAGCAAAAAGCAGCAAAATCTTAGGTGGCTGCGACATCCTTTCCCTCCAAAGCGTCGTCATTGGTGCGGATTTCCGCTACCATGCACAACGCAACAAAAACCCAATTATGTTGCATGTAAATTAACATATTCTGACGATACGGCGCTTATGATTGTCTTTTCTGCCCTACAAATTCGCCGCGGTGTTCGCGTCCTGCTCGACAACGCTACCGCCACCATCAATCCCGGCCAAAAAGTCGGGCTGGTGGGTAAAAACGGCTGTGGAAAATCCACCCTGCTGTCGTTGCTGAAAGGTGAGATCACCAGCGATGCGGGATCGTTTACCTTTCCCGGTAACTGGTCGCTTGCCTGGGTGAATCAGGAAACGCCTGCCCTCAGCCAGGCCGCCCTTGACTATGTCATCGATGGCGACCGTGAATACCGCCATCTTGAAGCAGAACTGGCAGAGGCCAACATCAGAAATGACGGAAATGCCATCGCCCTGATTCACGGTAAGCTCGATACCATTCAGGCCTGGACGATTCAGTCGCGCGCCTCAAGCCTGCTGCACGGGCTCGGATTCAGTCAGGAACAGCTTCAGCGCCCGGTCAGTGATTTTTCGGGGGGCTGGCGCATGCGTCTTAACCTGGCCCAGGCACTGCTGTGTCGATCGGACCTGTTGTTACTCGATGAACCGACGAACCACCTCGATCTGGACGCCGTGATCTGGCTGGAACGCTGGCTAAAAAGCTATGAGGGCACGCTGATTCTGATCTCGCACGATCGCGATTTTCTCGATCCGGTGGTGGACAAAATTATCCACATCGAACAGCAGACGATGACCGAGTATACCGGCAACTACAGTTCCTTCGAACGCCAGCGCGGCGCGAAACTGGCCCAGCAGCAGGCGTTATACCAGAGTCAGCAGGAAAAAGTGGCGCACCTGCAAAAATATATTGATCGTTTCCGTGCACAGGCCACCAAAGCCAAACAGGCGCAAAGCCGTATTAAGATGCTGGAACGGATGGAGCTGATTGCGCCAGCCCATGTGGATAACCCGTTTAGCTTCAGCTTCCGCGCGCCCGAAAGCCTGCCGAATCCGCTGCTGAAAATGGATAAAGTCACCGCGGGCTATGGCGATCGCATTATTCTGAACGCCATTAAACTTAACCTGGTGCCGGGATCGCGCATTGGCCTGCTGGGTCGCAACGGTGCCGGCAAGTCAACGCTGATTAAGCTGCTGGCGGGCGAACTCGCCGCCAAAGCGGGCGAAATTGGCCTGGCGAAAGGGATCAAGCTGGGTTACTTCGCTCAGCATCAGCTGGAATACCTGCGCGCCGATGAGTCGCCTTTACAACATCTTTCACGGCTTGCGCCGAAAGTGCTCGAGCAGCAGTTACGGGATTATCTGGGCGGCTTTGGCTTCCAGGGCGATAAAGTCACAGAGGTAACCGAACGCTTCTCAGGCGGCGAAAAAGCGCGGCTGGTACTGGCGCTGATTGTCTGGCAGCGCCCCAACCTGCTTTTACTGGACGAACCCACCAACCACCTCGATTTGGACATGCGTCAGGCATTAACTGAGGCGTTGATTGATTTCGAAGGCGCACTGGTTGTCGTATCGCACGATCGCCATCTGTTACGTGCCACCACCGATGACCTCTATCTGGTGCATGATGGCAGCGTTGATGTGTTCCCGGGCGATCTGGAAGATTATCAGCAGTGGCTGAGCGACCTGCAAAAACAGCAAACGCAAAATGAGGCCGCGCCTAAACAGGACAATGGTAACAGTGCTCAGGCCCGCAAGGATCAAAAGCGTCGTGAAGCCGAGCTGCGAACGCAGACCCAGCCCTTGCGCAAAGAAATCGAGAAGTTAGAAAAACAGATGGCGAAGTGGCAAGCCCAACTGGCCGACGCCGAACACCTGCTGGCAGACAGCGCGCTCTACGAACACAGCCGCAAGGCTGATTTAACGGCTGCCCTGCAAAAACAGGCTGAGAGTAAATCGGCGCTGGAAGAGGTGGAAATGGCCTGGCTGGACGCGCAGGAAAAACTGGAAGCGATGCTCGCCTCCTGACAGAGGCGGCATCACCTTTCGTCACAACCGTACCGGTGTACTCGCGGTACGGTTCAGTAAGGCTTATCGCCTAATACCGTGGCGCGCTGCATCACTCTTCGGGCCGGATAGTAATCGGCATTGGCGTAGTGCTGAGTGACGCGATTGTCCCAAATCGCCAGGTCATTAGGCTGCCAGCGCCAGCGCACCTGAAACTCCGGTTTCGTGCTATGCGCAAACAAAAAGCCCAGTAATGCATCGCTCTCTTTCTGACTCAGCGTCAGAATTCGGGTTGTAAAACCCTCATTGACGAACAGCGCTTTTTTCCCACTAACCGGATGCGTCCGGATAACAGGATGCTGCACAGGTGGGTTTTTCGCCGCAGCCTGCCGCCAGCGCTGGTGCTCTTCTTCTGTCTTACGGTGTTTATATTCCGGAAACGACTTTGTAAAATCGTGCTCCGCATAGAGTTCAGACAGCAAGGTTTTGAAGGGAGCAGACAGCGCCTCATATGCGGCAATACCGCTGGTCCATAACGTATCCCCACCCGCCTCCGGCAAGACTTTGGACGCCAGCAGCGCCACAGCCGGAGGCGTCTGAATGAACGTCACATCGGTGTGCCAGTTATCATTATCCGGAGGATTATCCTGATGCGTATCCAGGACAATGATCTCTTCCACGCCCGGCGCATGCGGATAAACCGGATGGATATGAAGATCGCCAAAGCGAATGGCCAGCGCACGATGCTGCTCGGGCGTGATCGCCTGGTCACGTAAAAACAGTACCTGATGACGCAGTAGGGCATGGTAGAGCTGCTCAAACTGCGCGTCACTGAGTGGACGCGAGACATCAAGGTTGCCGACCTGCGCGCCGATAAAGGGGCCCAGAGGCGTAATCGCTAACTTTTCGTTCATTTTTGCTCTCCGTTCCAGGGCGTCAGACGGCGCTGTAGCGCACGCAGACCCAGTTCTAAACTACATGCCACGATGGCAATCACCGCGATCCCTGCCAGCACCACATCCGTTGCCAGAAATTCTCCTGCTGACTGCACCATAAAGCCCAGCCCACGCGTGGCAGCAATGAGCTCGGCGGCCACCAGCGTTGACCAGCCCACACCTAATCCAATGCGTAAGCCGGTCAGTATTTCTGGCAAGGCACCCGGCAGGATGACCCAGCGCAGCCGTTGCCAGCGATTCGCCCCCAGCGATGCCGCGGCGCGCAGACGAACCTGCTGTGCGTTGCGAACACCGGCCACAGTCGACAGCACTATCGGGGCGAAAATCGCCAGCGTGATCAGCAGTATTTTCGATGTTTCACCAATACCGAACCAAATGACCATCAAAGGTAAATACGCCAGCGGCGGCACGGGCCGATAGAGCTCAATCAGGGGATCGATCAGGGCACGTAAAACCGGGCTGACGCCCATCGCAATGCCCACCGGAATGCCTGTTAATGCCGCCGCGCTGAGCGCGATCAGCATGCGCGTCAGGCTGGCTGACAGGTGCTGCCACAACGTCGCGTCCATAAACCCCTGCGGACCGGCAACGCTCAGTAACTTACTCAGCACCTGCTGCGGCGACGGCAGAAACAGCGGCGCAATGAGCCCCAGTGTGGTCACGCTCCACCAGATGAACAACAGCACAAGCAGGCTCACTGTGCTCAGCGTGGCCGTCAGGGAGAAAGGCCAGCGCAGGCGACGACGCCGGGCGCGGGTCGGCACATCGTTAATGATCGCACTCATGCAAATGCCTCCCGTTGTGCAAATACCCGGTTCAGCACATATTCCCGTTGGGCGATGAAATCGGGATCAGACTTGATGCTGCGGCAGGGTTCGCCGTCCACGAAACGCTGGCCAAAATTCAGCGTCAGCGTTTCCTGTACCCGACCGGGCCCCGGAGAGAGCAGCACCAGCTCGCTCGCCAGAAAAATGGCTTCTTCAATGTCATGCGTAATCAGCAGGATCTGTTTACCGCTGTCCTGCCACAGCCTTAACAGCAAGGTCTGCATTTGTTCACGGGTAAACGCATCAAGTGCGCCAAACGGTTCATCGAGCAGTAACAGGCCGGGATCGGCAGCCAGCGCACGGGCGATGCCAACGCGTTGACGCTGTCCGCCAGATAACTGCCAGATATGCCGCTTTTCAGCGCCTTCCAGCCCGACATTTTTTATCATCTGCCGTGCAAGGGCTTCACGCGGCTGGCGCGCCATACCGGCAATCTGTAATCCGAAAGCGACGTTATCCAGCACATTCCGCCAAGGCAGCAGGCCTTCATGCTGAAACACCACGCCGCGATCGGCGCCTGGCCCCTGAATCGCCTTGCCGTCCAGAGAAATACTGCCGGACTCGACCGGTAAAAACCCGGCGATCAGGTTCAGCAACGTGGTTTTGCCACAGCCTGACGGTCCCAGCACAACGACCAGCGCGTTATCCTCCACGCGCAGTGAGATGTCCTGTAATACCGGCTGTCCGCCATAGCTCGCGTTCAGATGGGCTATTCGCAACATGACGATGTCCTCAGGGCTTGACCAGGGGCGCAACAAAACGACTCGTGACAAAGGCGCTGTAATCATTACCGGCCTGCGGCACCTTGCCCTGTTCTTTCAGGAATTGCGCCGTGTCCACGATGGCTTTGTTCACCGGCTGCTGCAGTTGCGCCACCTGCTGGGCGGCGGTCAGATAGGTGTTGCCCTTAACCAGTCCAGGAATTTGTTGCTCGGGCACGCCGCTTAAGCGCGAAAGTTTACTGAGGTTATCAGGCTGTTTAAGCCACTGTTCGGGATGGTCCAGGTAGGCTTTCTGCGCCTCAATAGCGCTACGGGCAAAGGCGGTCACGATATCCGGATGCTGCTGCGCGAAGTCTTTGCGTACCACCCAGACATCAAGTGTCGGTGCGCCCCAGCGCCCGACCTGCGACGAATCCGTTAAAACGGTGCCATCTTTCTCCAGTTCATTCACCGCAGGTGCCCAAACGTAAGCACCGTCAATGTCCCCGCGTTGCCAGGCCGCCACAATCGCAGGCGGTTGCAGATTGACCAGTTGAATCTGAGACGGCTTAATCCCCCAGTGTTTTAATGCCGCTAACAAGCTGTAATGGGTGGTCGAAATAAAGGGCACGGCGATCCGCTTGCCGATCAGGTCCTGGGGACGGGTGATTGTTTTCTTCACGACCAGCGCTTCAGAATTGCCTAACTGAGAAGCCAGTAAAAAGGCTTCGATGGGGAGTTGCTGCGTTGCCGCAACGGCCAGTGGGCTGGAACCAATATTGCCAATCTGGACATCGCCTGATGCCAGCGCACGAAGCACGCCTGATCCGCTATCGAATTTGCGCCATTCGACCGTCGCACCGCTCTCTTTGGCAAACGTATTATCCGCCTGCGCCACCTTAGCGGGTTCAGCGGAGGTCTGATAAGCCACCGTTACGTTGACCGCGTTGGCCTGAAACGCCAGCACTGACAGGACCGCCGCCAGAATCGTGAGTCGCCCTTTTTGCATGATTTTTCCCCATCATTTTTATGATGTGGGCAGTGTTGCTGGCAGAAGTAATTTCATAAAGGAATTAAAAGTTATCCCTAATAGAAAGAAATTCTTAGATCATCATCTGCAATAGATTGCCGTTATACGCAAATTAAATTTCAGACAAAAAGCCATAAATTTGTCAGGCGCTCACATCCTGGTTGTGCTATTGATATGCGCTATTATTTGCTCCCCGGTGAGGCTTGCGAGTTCGATGTCGATCGACAAAGTTGCCCTGTTAGCTGGCGTGTCTAAAGCCACGGTATCCCGCGTGCTTAACGCGCATCCTGGGGTAAAAGCAGATACGCGACAGAAAGTGCTGGATGCCATTGCCACAAGCGGCTATCAGCCAAACCTGCTGGCGCGTCAGTTGCGAACCTCGCAGAGTCATATGCTGCTGGTCCTGATCTCCGATATCACGAACCCTTTTTGCTCCCGAGTTGTTCAGGGCATCGAAGCTGAAGCAGAAATGCACGGCTACCATATTCTGCTGTGCAATTCGGCCTCACAGTTTAAACGTGAGTCGGCCTACCTGACCTTACTGACCGGCAAGGTGGTGGACGGCGTGATTACGATGGATGCCGCCGCCGGGCTGCAAAGCCTGATCGATATTATCGGTGATGCGCCCTGGATTCAGTGTTGTGAGTTTGATCCCGAGATTGCGGCCTCGTCCGTCTCCATCGATCATCTGGACGCCGCACGTGATACCGTCCATTATCTGGCCGGCCGGGGCCGTAAGCGCATTGCACTGGTGAATGGCGATATGCGTTATCTCTATTCTCAATATCGCGAACAAGGCTATCGAGAAGGCGTTGCGCAATCGGGGTCAGACTGGACGAATGTCGTCTATACCGAAGGCATTACCTGCGAAGAAGGCAGTCGGGCATTGCAGGAATTGTTGCGTTTAGCGGAGCCGCCGGATGCGGTATTTGCCGTGTCTGATGTGCTGGCGGTTGGCGTGGTGCATGCAGCACTGGAGGCGGGCCTGCGTGTCCCGGAAGACCTTGCCGTCGTGGGGTTTGACGGCATTCCCTTTACCAGCAGCCTGAATCCACCGTTAACCACCATTGAACAGCCCATGTATCAACTGGGTGCGCGCAGCGTGCAGCTGTTGCTGAAAAAAATTCGCCAGCCGCATGCGCCGGTTGTTCGCGAAGTGTTGCCCTGGACGCGCCTGGAGCGCGCATCCAGCTAAGCTCAGTGCCAGATCAGCAATACGCAGGCCGCCGTTAACAGCCCCATGCTCAGGTTAAAGCGTTTCCAGGCGCGGGGACTACGTAAAATACGGCCGATCATCGCACCAAAGCCCATCCAGATAACGCCTGCAACCAGATTGACCATAACCATGCCAAGACTGATTAACAGGACAGAATGGCGATAGCCCGCACCGGCCAGACTAAAACTGGCGACGGCACCCAGCGCCATGAGCCAGGCTTTGGGGTTGATCAGTTGTAATAAGCCTCCCTGCCAGAACGGCATAGGTGCGACAGGTGCCGCATCGGTTTCCAGCTTCTCATAGGCTGCGGTGGCAATCTTCCAGGCCAGCCACAGCAGGTAAAGGCTACCGGCAATTTTCAGGATGAGATGCAGGGAGGGATAAAGCAGTATCAATCCACCCACGCCAAACGCTACCAGCAGCATTAGCTGCATGCCGATCATAATGCCGATCATCAACGGGAGGGTGCGCAAAAAACCAAAATTGGCCCCCGAGGCGGTGAGTAACATATTATTAGGTCCGGGTGTAATCGCCGCGACCCAAAGAAAGCCTAATAATGATAAAAACAGACTGAGTTCCATTAACCCGGGTTCTCCTCCCTTAGTGAAAACTTATCGAAGCTAACAGTGTGATATGGAACAGACAAGCCTTTACAACATGAAATTTTCGGGCCCTGACGACGCGGCGTTCATTCCCCTGCCCGGTCTGGGCAACCCGCACCTGCAAACCATTCTGCCGCGGCTGATACGGCGGACGAAAAGGTTAACGCCACACTGGCAGCGGCTGGATTTACCTGACGGTGACTTTGTTGATTTGGCCTGGAGTGAAGATCCTCAGTTTGCCCGGCATAAACCGCGCGTGGTGCTGTTTCATGGCCTGGAGGGAAGTTTCCACAGTCCCTATATTCATGGCCTGATGCTGCAGTGCAAACAGCGTGGCTGGCTGGCGGTAGTGATGCATTTTCGCGGCTGCAGCGGTGAGCCGAACCGTCTGAACCGGATATACCACTCCGGTGAAACCGAGGATGCGCGTTTTTTCCTGCACTGGCTGACGACGCGCTGGGGCCGGGTGCCCACAACTGCTGTCGGCTTCTCGCTGGGCGGGAATATGCTCGGTTGCCTGTTAGGCCAGCAAGGTGATGAAGCCCTGATTGACGCGGGCGTGATTGTGTCTGCGCCCCTGATGCTGGAACCCTGCAGCGCCCGACTTGAGCGCGGCTTTTCACAGGTTTATCAGCGTTACCTGTTAAGCCAGTTAAAAAAGAATGCCCAGCGTAAACTGCGGGCCTGGCCCGACACGTTGCCGGTGAACCTCATTCAGCTTAACGCCCTGCGCCGTCTGCGGGACTTTGACGACGCGATCACGGCCCGGGCGCATGGTTTTGCCGACGCCACGGATTATTACCGTCGCGCCAGCGCTATGCCGCGACTTAAGTTCGTGACAAAACCGCTGCTCATCATCCATGCAAAAGATGACCCGTTTATGAGCGATGAGGTGATCCCGCAGCCTGCGCAATTATCTGCCACTATTACCTATCAGCTGACACAGCAGGGTGGGCATGTTGGTTTCGTCAGTGGCACCCTGCGTCAGCCTCGGTTGTGGCTGGAGCAGCGCGTGCCACAGTGGATTTCCTCTTATCTGGATAACTGACTCTGTGATTATTCCCTGGGAACAGGTTTCCCCCGAAACCCTTGAAAATCTTATCGAAGCGTTTGTTTTGCGTGAAGGCACGGATTACGGCGAGCAGGAGCTCAGCCTGACGGAAAAAGTCGCCGATGTGCGTCGTCAGCTGGAGCACGGCGAGGTCGTTCTGGTATGGTCGGAACTGCACGAGTCGGTCAACATCATGCGCAAAAGCGAGTTTCGTGGCTGATGCAACGAACGGAAAATCGTGCTAACAATGCTCATCGCCCGACGTCACAGGGACTTCAACTATGTCTTCAAGCCATCCGATTATCGCGGTAACGGGCTCCAGCGGTGCGGGAACCACCACCACCAGTCTGGCGTTCCGTAAAATTTTTCAGCAACTCGGTTTGCACGCTGCCGAACTGGAAGGGGACAGTTTTCACCGCTTTACCCGACCCGAAATGGACATGGCTATCCGAAAAGCGCGCGATCTGGGGCGACATATCAGCTACTTTGGCCCGGAGGCGAATGATTTTGGCCTGCTGGAGCAAACGTTCATCGAATACGGCGAACACGGTAAGGGCCAGTCGCGTAAGTATCTGCACACCTATGATGAAGCCGTTCCCTGGAACCAGGTTCCCGGCACCTTCACGCCCTGGCAACCGTTACCTCCGGATACGGATGTGCTGTTTTATGAAGGCTTGCACGGCGGCGTGGTGACTGCACAACACAATGTGGCGGAAAAAGTCGATTTGCTGGTCGGCGTCGTGCCCATCGTCAACCTGGAGTGGATTCAGAAACTGGTGCGCGATACCAGCGAGCGTGGCCATTCACGCGAAGCGGTGATGGATTCGGTAGTGCGTTCCATGGAAGATTACATCAATTTCATTACGCCGCAGTTTTCACGAACCCATATTAACTTTCAGCGCGTCCCCACGGTGGATACCTCTAATCCCTTTGCCGCGCGCACCATCCCTTCGCTGGATGAAAGCTTTGTGGTTATCCACTTTCAGGGGCTGGAAGACATTGATTTTCCCTATCTGCTGGCCATGCTGCAGGGATCGTTTATTTCCAATATCAACACGCTGGTGGTACCCGGCGGCAAAATGGGACTGGCGATGGAGTTAATTATGGCGCCGTTAGTAAAACGGCTCATGGAAGGGAAACGGATTGAATAACCACAGAGGCCAGCCTGGCCTCTGTGAGATTACAGCGCGATCACTTCGTAGCTGTGGGTAATGTTGACGCCTTTGCCTAACATGATGGCGACAGAGCAATATTTTTCCGCTGACAGATCGACAGCGCGTGCCACGGCTTTATCCGAAAGTGCGTTGCCGCTGACGATAAAATGCAGATTGATATGGGTAAAGATGCGGGGGGCTTCTTCCCGACGTTCAGACGATAGTTTCACTTCGCAATCAACCACATCGTTGCGGCCTTTTTGCAAAATTGACACAACGTCAATGGCGCTGCATCCCCCTGCCGCCATCAGCACCATCTCCATAGGGCTCGGCGCTTTATCGCCAGAATTGCCATCCATCATTACCTGATGGCCGGACGATGATTCCCCCAGGAATGTTAACCCTTCAACCCATTTGACGCGTGCCTGCATAATTTTGACCTCAGAATACCCTGTTTTGGCTCAGCGTACGCTTTTGCCTGGGAAACAGCAATCCAGAGAAAACGCCATCTTGCTGAAGCGAGACAACACAAGACAGTCGACGTAAGCTGTGCTACAAACAGAGCTGAAAATATTTTTCGTCATCCGAAGACGAAGCCGGGAAGAATGATGCGCACTGCGCCGAATGCAGCCCGAATAATTTCCTGAATGGAAAGACGCTTAACGCTTACATCGCCTGGCAGGGAAACAGAGCCCTGTATTTTGGGCACGATTACAACAGAGGATAATAGCGAATGGTTCTCGGCAAACCGCAAACAGACCCTACACTTGAATGGTTCCTGTCCCATTGCCATATTCACAAGTATCCATCCAAAAGTACGCTCATTCATCAAGGTGAAAAGGCGGAAACGCTTTACTACATCGTTAAAGGTTCCGTTGCGGTACTGATTAAGGATGAAGAAGGCAAGGAGATGATTCTGTCCTATCTGAATCAGGGCGACTTTATTGGTGAGCTTGGCCTGTTCGAAGAAGGTCAGGAGCGCAGCGCCTGGGTACGTGCGAAAACCGCGTGCGAAGTGGCAGAGATTTCCTACAAAAAATTCCGTCAGCTGATTCAGGTGAATCCGGACATCCTCATGCGCCTCTCCTCGCAAATGGCGCGCCGTCTGCAGGTCACATCGGAAAAAGTGGGCAACCTCGCGTTCCTTGATGTCACCGGTCGCATTGCGCAGACGTTGCTCAACCTGGCGAAACAGCCGGACGCCATGACGCATCCTGACGGCATGCAAATTAAAATTACGCGTCAGGAAATTGGCCAAATCGTGGGATGTTCACGTGAAACCGTGGGACGTATTTTGAAGATGCTGGAAGACCAGAATCTGATCTCCGCACACGGCAAAACAATTGTTGTTTACGGCACGCGCTAAGCTTTATTCTTCACGGCATAATGGCAACGTTATGCCGTGAATTATTTGCGTTGAGCCGATGTGGCGAAGAATAATTTATCACCCTGAAGTTAACTATGCCCTGCGCCAGACACTGGTGTTGTGTCTCCCCGTCTCGCTCGGCTGGCTGTTTGGCGATCTGCAAAAAGGATTGCTGTTCTCTCATTGGTGCCTGCCTGCTGCAATATTGCCGGTCTGGATACACCCCACAAACGCTTCTTTAAACGCCTGATTGTCGGCGGCAGCCTGTTTGCCTTGGGTAGCTTACTGATGCAGTGGCTTCTGTTTAAAGACGTGCCCTTACCGCTTATTCTTTTCGCCCTGCCTTTGCTGCTGGGCGTGACAGGTGAAATCAGCCCACTGCACGCACGGTTACTCCCTGCCACACTGATCGCAGCGATATTTACCACCAGCCTGATTGGCCGCATGCCCATTTACGTACCGCCCCTGCTCTACATCGGCGGTACGCTGTGGTATGGCCTGTTTAACTGGTTCTGGTTTTGGCTGTGGAAAGAGCAGCCAATGCGTGAAAGCCTGAGTCTGATTTACCGCGAACTGGCGAACTATTGTGACGCCAAGTACACCTTGTTGACGCAACTTACCGATCCGGAGAAGGCGCTACCACCGTTGCTGGCGCGGCAACAAAAAGCAATCGACCTCATCAACACCTGTTATCAGGGGCAGTGACCGGGTAGCTGCGATAACTGCCAACTTTTCTTCCCTCCACCTTCACGCATAAACGAACGTTTGTGCAACCATCTCTGTCCCAACGTAACGATGCGGCCTTGTGCATTGCAAAAATGT